>DASWIG010000026.1:0-14191 GCA_036397835.1 Thermoanaerobaculia bacterium | reverse complement strand
TGCGGCGCCGCCATCGCCACCCGCACGTCGCCGAGCTCGTCGATGAGACCGGCCAGAGCCTCCACCCGCTCCTCCGCCTCGGCTTGCTGGTCCTCCACGGGCGGCTCTTCGAGGCTCGCCAGGGCCTCGCACGCCGCCACCATGCGGGCGGCGCCGTCGCTCGGGATCCCGGCGATCTCCTCGAACGACGCGATGCGCACGAGACGCGGCGCGATGACCTGGCGCAGGTGGTCGAGGAAGCGCCGCAGCCCCTGCCACTCCTGCGCCGGCACTTCCTGGCGGCCGCCCAGCCGGTGGCGCACCGCCTCGAAAGCGAAGTAATTCTCCGAATGGGCGAGGCGCGAGAGGCGGTAGTCGAGCTCGGAGACGGCGAGGCGCTTCTCGGCCAGCGGCACCTCGCGCCGGTCCTCGGCGAGCAGGTGGAGGTCGCGGTTCTGGATCTGGCCGTAGAGCAGCGTCAGGTAGGTCTTGAGCCCGTCCTGCGCGGCGAGCACCAGGGGGTGCAGGGGCTCGAGGCGGGCCATCGACTCGGGCAGCGCTCCGCGCGTGCGCATCCGGTCGACCTGTCGACGGCCGAGGATCTTGCCGGCTACCTTGCGCAGGAGCTCTTCGTCGTCCGCGGCGAGCTCCACGAGCTCGTCGTCGGTGCCGGCGGCCCTGAGCCAGTCCTTCAGGGCGAGCACGCGCTGGCGCTGCGGCCGCCGGAGCTCCAGATCCGCCAGACGCTGGCGGTCGATGGGCGCCAGGAGCTCGCCCAGGTCGCGCGGCAGCTCCAGGTGACGCACGAGCTCGCCGCCGAGGATCTCCGCCAGGAGGTCGGTGTCGAGGATGGCGGCGATCTCCTTGGTGAGGAGATCCTCCACCGCCTCGTCGCCCAGCCGCTCCTTGAGGCCTTCGCTGCAGCGCGCCAGGTGGCGGCTCCAATCGACCAGCCGGTAGTAGCTGTCGACGTAGAGGGCGCGGCGGTTGTCGGGCTCGAGCATCGAGAGCAGGCCCCGGATCAGGGAATCGACCTCGGCCAGCGCCGCCTGGCCGAGGGCACGGCCGCTGCGCCAGAGGTCGATCACCTCGCCGATGGGCAGCCGCTCGTCCGAGCCCTGGAAGCCCTCCATGGTCTCCACCAGCCGGGCCTTCAAGGATCGGCTCTTCTCCAGCTCCTGGCGTTTGTCCGGAAAGAGCAGCAGCTCGATCTCGTCGGGGCTCCAGCGCTCGCCGGCCACCAGGAAGGCGGTGAGCTTGCGCAGGTCGTTGCGCAGCTTGCCGGCGACCTCGGCGATCGGTATCGCCAGGGCGCGCCTGGCGTCGACGTCGTCCGGCCCTTCGCGGGCGCCGGTGATCCGGCTGACCATCTCGCGGCTGAGCACGCTCATCGCCTGCCGGACGCCGCTCTCGAGCTGGCGGCTGCCCCAGTGGAGCTGGTCCTCCAGCTCCACCGGACCGGTCTCGGCCCGGCCGCTCGCCTCCTCCGCGATCACGGCGCGCAGCCGCCGGGAAACCTCGGGAAGCGTCTCCTCGAGATGGAGCCCCCAGCCGACCAGCTCGTCCTGCCCGAGGTCGAGGTCGTAGAGGCGCGGCCAATCGATCCGCGCGTCGAGCTCGGCGACGATGAGCGCCGCGGTCTCGTAGAGCCGCCAACGCCTGGCGCTGACTTCGCCCCGGATCTCTTCCAGGCTCTGCGGCACGGCACCGGGACGGCCGCCTTCGCGCATCGCGCCGCCAGTCTATCCCAACGGCCGTGCCGCCGCCCGGCGAGCGGCGCTACGCGAGACGGCGTATAATCGGCGCCATGGAGGGCGAGCACCGATTCGTGAGGACGCCGGGCGCGGCGCCCGGGACGTTGCGCGTGGCACTGTTGAGCGTGACGCTGTGGGCCGCGCTGGCGCCGGCGGCCCGCTCCGCGGTGCCCGAGCCCGCCGACGGCCGCTGGGCCACCACCGCCGTCGCGCTTCTCCGGCACAGCCATCAGCGGTGCGCCGGCGCCGCCGACCGCCTCCTCGACCACTGGCGCCAGCTCGGCGGCGACGGCGAGGGCGTGCAGGAGGCGCTCGACCGCTTCGTGCTCACCGAGGCGACGGAGGACCTGGCCGCCGCCCGCAAGGCCCTCGACCTGGCGCGCGGCTTGCTCCCCCGCGCCGCCCTGGAGGTCGATACCGCCAGCGCAGCGGTGCTCGACCGTCTCTACGCGGCCGAGACCGCGCTGTGCAACCTGGCGGCCCTGCCGGCGCCGCCGCGCGGCGATTTCCAGCGCCGGCTCGAGGAGGCCGCGGCGGCCATCGGCGACGCCGAGACCGAGCTCGGAGGCCGCCTGACCTTGCCGGACGAGGGGGCTCTGAGCCTTCAGATCCAGCCCTACCTGAGCCTGATCGCGGCCGCGGCGAGCTCGGCGCAGCAGCAAATGCTCGACGACCGCCTCCCGCCGCCGCCGCCGCCGGAGCTCACGCTCCAGGAACGGATGGAGGCCTGGCACCGCCGATACGCGGCGGCGGCGCTGCCCAGCAAGCAGGCGCTGCGGGCCTATCTCGAAGGCCGGCGTGCGGCGGACGCCGCCGCCATCCAGCGGGCCTGCGCCGGCCTGATGACGGCCGTCCTGCCGCTGCTCGCCGACGAAGCGGTCTTCCGGGCGCCGGACCCCGAGGTGCGGGAACCGCTCCAGGACATCTACCGAGCCATGCGGCGGCTCGGCGTCCACTGCACCGCCGGCCGCTTCCGCGAGGTCGACGTGGAATACGGCCACGTCCAGCGGCACCTTTCCGCCGCCGCCGGCGTGCTGTCGGCGTACAGCCTCGGCCCTTGAGGCCCAGGCAGTGAGGCCCAGCCGGCGAGATACGCCTCCGGCCCCGGATCAGCTCTCGACGGCCCCGCTCAGGGACGCGACGCGCAGCGCGCCATGGCTCTGGTGCCACACCACCCGGCCGCCCCTGAGGACCAGGGCCTGCGGCGACTCGTGTCGCACCCCGGTGCGCTCGGCCACGGCGTTGGACACGGGGCGGGCTCTCTGGATCTCGACCAGCGCGTGGACGACCCGATCGCCGGCGGGACGCGCCGCCAGGTAGCTCTCGAACTCGCCGTAGGCCGCCGCCGAGATCGGACAGATGAGGCTGTGCTTGAAGATCATCACCGGCGCCTGGTGCGATTTCTCGATCAGCGAGTCGAGCTCGTCGACCGTCCGCAGCTTTACGACTTCAACCATGTCGTCCTCCGTCCCCGTTCGGCGCGGGGGGCTCGCTTTCCCGGGATCATAGTCGATCCGGCGTTGCGGCGCAGCGAGTTTTCTCATAACCTCTGGGGCGTTCATTCACGACGCGAGGAACGACCATGAACGCCCAGCTCCCTCTCCGCCTGTTGATCGCCGCCGTGCTGGCTGCCGCGCTGCTCGGCGGCTGCTCCGAGGCGCCGCCGGCCACCGATGCGGCGGCCGCTCCGCCCACGGCCGCGCCGCCGCCAGCCGCGCCGCCGCCAGCCGGGGCGCCGGCCGCCGGGGCGGCGGGCACGGCCCTCACCGTGCCCGGCGGCACCTTCACCCTGCCGGCAGGCTGGACGCCCGAGCAGCCGAGCTCGCAGATGCGCCTGGCCCAGGCCGCGATCCCGGGGCCCGCCGGACCCGGCGAGCTGACGGTGTTCTACTTCGGTCCCGGCGGCGGCGGCGGCCTGGAAGCCAACCTCCAGCGCTGGATCGACCAGGTGGACCTCGACGAGGAGCCGCTGCGCGACAGCTTCACCCTCGGCACCTGGAAGGTCACCTGGATTGATGCCGTGGGGACCCTGAAGCCCAGCACCATGGGCACCGGACCCGACAAGCCGCAGCCCGGCTCGCGCCTGCTGGGCGCCGTCGTGGAAGGCGAGGGCGGACCCTGGTTCTTCAAGGCCACCGGTCCCGCCGCAACCCTCGACGCCCAGCGCGACGCCTTCCTCGACATGCTCAAGAGCGGCCGGCCGAGCGCGTGAGGTCCGACCGCTGATGCGATTCTCGTGGGTCCTGCCGCTGGCCCTCGCCGGGCTCCTCGGCATGCCATCGGCTGACGCCCAGGGCGGCGCCACAGCACCGGAGGTGACCCTCGAGCTGATCATGGCGGACCCCGAGTGGATCGGCAACCCGCCCGAGCGTCCCTACTGGGCCGACGACGGCGGCGCTGTCTACTTCGAGCAGGAGCGCCCCGGCGAGGACGACGTGTTCGACCTCGTCCGCGTGGACCTCGCGAGCGGTGGCCTGACCGTGCTCGACGACTCCCAGCGCGGCGGCGCCGGCGTCGCCGGGGGCGACTGGAGCCGTGACCGGCGCTTCAAGGTCTATTCCCGCGAAGGCGACGTCTACCTCCACGACGTCGCCGGCGGCGAGATCCGCCAGCTCACCCGCACGGTCGAGCCGGAATCCGCGCCCCGTTTCTTGGCGGGAGACAGGCGGGTGGCGTTCCACCGCGGCCGCGCGGTCTTCGTGCGCGACCTGGAGTCCGGACTGGAATACCAGGTGGCGGAGCTGCAGCTCGCCGACGATCCCGCCGAGGAGGAGCCGCCCGAGGACTTTCTCGCCCGCCAGCAGCGGCGGCTCTTCGACTGGGTTCGCGAGCAACGGGAGGACGAGGAAAGGGCCCGTGAGCGCGAACGCGAGGCGCGCCGCGAAGATCCCTCGCGCG
The DNA here is from genome assembly GCA_036397835.1 of Thermoanaerobaculia bacterium. Classification (GTDB taxonomy): domain Bacteria; phylum Acidobacteriota; class Thermoanaerobaculia; order Multivoradales; family J023; genus DASWIG01. The sequence continues at coordinate 9,560 of DASWIG010000026.1, read as the reverse complement.
TGCCCCCGCCGTGGTATCTCGGCGACGACGTCGAGCTCGTCGACAGCGCTCTGGCGCCGGGCGGCGATTGGATGCTGCTGGTCGTGGCCGACAAGGACCGCCAACGGGGCAAGCGCGACCAGATGCCGAATTACGTGTCTGCGGGCGGCTACGTGACGATCGAGGACGTGCGGCCGAAGGTGGGCACCGGCGACGGCAAGGGAGAGCGGCTGGTGGCGCTCGACCTGGAGGCGCACCGGCGCTTCGAGCTCGACCTTTCCGCCCTGCCGGGCATCGCGGAGGATCCGCTCGCCGAGCTGCGGCGGCTGGCGCAGGAGAGGAAGGAGAAGAGGAGGGACGAGGAGAAGAGAGATGAAGATGAAGATGAAGAGCCGGAGGAGGACGGGGAGGCCAAGCCGCGGCAGGTGAACGTCGCCGGCGTTCGCTTCGCTCCCGACGGGCGCTTCGCCGCCTTCATGGCGCGCAGCGTCGACAACAAGGACCGCTGGCTGGCGCTCGTGGAGCGGCCCGCCGGCGGCGAGGCGCCCGCTCTCACCACCGTCCACCGGCTACACGATCCGGCCTGGATCAACTGGGAGCACAACGGCTTCGACTGGCTCGAGGACGGCCGCCGGCTGTGGTACCAGTCGGAGGAGACGGGCTTTTCGCAGCTCTATCTCTACTCGCTCGACGACGCCTCCGCCCGCCCCCTGACGGCCGGCGAGAGCGTGGTCGACGAGCCGGCGGTGAGCCCGGATCAGCGCTTCGTCTATTTCGTGGCGAACCCGGATCACCCCGGCGTCTACGAGGTCTACCGGGTGCCGGTCGCGGGGGGCGCGAGCGAGCAGCTCACCCGCCTCGGCGGCGTCAATTCGTTCACGCTCTCGCCCGACGGCGCTCGCCTGCTGGTCACCCACTCGACCACCACCAGTCCGCCCGAGCTCTTCCTCGTGGATCTCGCCGCCGACCTGCCCGCGGCCTCGGCCCGGCGCCTCACCCACACGGCCAGCGAGGCGTTCTCGAGCATCTCGTGGACCGCCCCCGAGATCGTCGCGGTGCCCTCGTCGCACCAGGAGCGGCCGATCTGGTCGCGCTTCTACCCGCCGAGGGAGCTCATGGCCAGCGACGCCACCCGCGACGCCGACGGCCGCCGCGCCGCCGTGATCTTCATCCACGGCGCCGGGTACCTGCAGAACGCCCACCAGGGGTGGTCGGGGTATTTCCGGGAGTTCATGTTCCACACCCTGCTCACCCGCCACGGGTACCTGGTGCTCGACATGGACTACCGCGGCTCGCGCGGCTACGGCCGCGACTGGCGCACCGCGATCTATCGGGACATGGGCGGCCCGGAGCTCGAGGACCTCGCCGACGGGGTGGCCTGGCTGGTGGAGCGCCACGGCGTCGACCCGCGGCGCCTCGGCGTCTACGGCGGCTCCTATGGGGGCTTCCTGACCTTCATGGCGCTGTTCAAGAGGCCCGAGCTGTTCGCCTGCGGCGCCGCCCTGCGCCCGGTGACCGACTGGGCCCACTACAACCACCCCTACACCTCGAACATCCTCAACACCCCCGAGCTCGACCCGGAGGCCTACGAGCGCAGCTCGCCGATCGAGCTCGCCGCGGGCCTCGCGCGGCCGTTGCTGATCTGCTCCGGCATGCAGGACGACAACGTGCTCTTCCAGGACACCGTGCGCCTGGCGCAGCGCCTGATCGAGCTCGGGAAGGAGGATTGGGAGCTGGCGATCTACCCGATCGAGGCCCATGGCTTCGTCGAGCCGGCAAGCTGGCTGGACGAGTACCGGCGGATCTTCAAGCTCTTCCGCGCCCACCTGCTGCCATGAGCTCGCGCCGCGGATCTACCCACTCCCGCCGTTCTCCTGTACAATACCGGGCAACGATGCAGTACCAGACCCCACCGCACCGGAAGACCGCGCTCCGGAGACCGGTCGAGTGAGCCGCTTCCGCGCCCGCTGCCGAACCGGGTCGGCCCTGGCCGCCGATCCACCACGCCAACGTCATCTCGTGCTCGCACGCCGAGCCACGAGGGGAGGTTCCCATCCGCAGACCATTCCGTCCCGCAACCCCTAACAAGAACGAGCCGCGGATCAACCGCCGCATCCGCAAGAGCCCCGTGCGGCTGATCGACAGCGACGGCACCCAACACGGCATCGTTCCGCTGGAAGAGGCGAAGACCAAGGCCCAGGAGCAGGGGCTCGACCTCGTCGAGGTCAGTCCCAACGTCGATCCCCCGGTCGTCAAGATCATGGACTGGGGCAAGGCCAAGTTCGACCGCGAGAAAAAGGCCCGGGAATCGCGCAAGAAGGCCCAGGTCATCGAGGTCAAGGAGGTCAAGTTCCGCCCCACCATCGGCGACAACGACTTCAACATCAAGCTCAACAGGGCCATCAGGTTCCTCGAGAAGGGCAAGAAGGTCAAGGTGACGGTCTTCTTCCGCTACCGGCAGTTGCGGCGGCCGGAGCTGGGCGCCCAGATCATGGACAAGGTCGCCGAATTGACGGCGGAGACCGCCGACGTCGAGACTCGCTCGCGGCTCGAAGGCCGGCAGATGACCATGGTCCTGGCGCCCCGCAGCCACGGCACCGCCGCCAAGCCCAAGGCGAAGGAGACGGAGCCCTCGCAGGAGCCTTCCCAGGAGGCGGGCGCGTCGTAACCCCCTCGGCCAGTGAAACGCCTCCTCGATCTCTTCGGTCTGCGCGGCACCGGCGAGGGCGGCGGGCCCGGCGAGCTGACGGCCGCCGTCCGCACGATCGCCGAGTCGCTGCCGGAAATGGAGGCGCAGCGCGCCCGGTTCCTCGCCGCCTTCGCCTTCCTGCTCGGCCGCGCCGCCCACGCCGACCTCGACGTCAGCGACACGGAGCTCGTCAAGATGGCGGAGATCGTGGAGCGCTACGGCGATCTGCCCGCCGACCAGGCGCGCCTGGTGGTCGAGATCGTGCGGCGCGAGCACGAGCTGCGCGGCGCCACCCAGAGCTATCAGGTGGCCCGCGAGTTCCGCCGGATCGCCAGCCGCGAGCAGCGTGAAGAGCTCCTCCACTGCGTCTTCGCGGTCAGCGCCGCCGACGACTCGATCTCCGGCGCCGAAGAGAAGCAGGCGCGTCAGATGGCCGAGGAGCTCGGCTTCTCCCACCGGGAGTACGTCGAGATCCGCTCCCGCTACCACCACAAGCGCTCAGTCATCCAGAGGCTGCGCGGATCGTGATAGGCTGTGCGCGAACGATGGAGGACGACCCATGATCACCCTCACCGAGAGCGCCCGACAGAAGGTCGTCGAGTTCATCCAGGCGGAAGAGCGAGACGGTCTGGCCCTGCGGCTCAGCGCCCGCCGGCGCGGCCCGCGCAAGTTCGAATACGAGCTCAACCTCGAGGACGGCGGCGACCGCCGCCCCGGTGACGTCGTCCAGGAGTGCGGCGACTTCGAGCTGTGGATGGACCCGGTCAGCGCCGAAAACGTCGACGGCTCCACCATGGACTTCGAGCAGCGAGGCTTCGAGTCCGGCTTCAAATTCGACAACCCCCAGAGCCGCTGGGACGATCCCGTGGCCCAGAAGGTGCAGGACGTGCTCGACCGCGAGATCAACCCCGCGGTGGCCGGCCACGGCGGCTTCGTGGAGCTCGTCGGCCTGGAAGACGGCGCCGCCGTGCTCTCCTTCGGCGGCGGCTGCCAGGGCTGCGGCATGGTCGACGTGACCCTCAAGCACGGCGTGGAGGTGGCCATCCTCGAAGCGGTGCCCGAGGTCAAGGTGGTCCGCGACGTCACCGACCACGCCGCCGGCGAGAACCCCTACTTCGAGTCCGCCAGCGGCCAATCGCCGTTTTGAGACCGACTACGGCCAGCCGCCGACCCCCGCCCGGGCCGCCTTCCGGCGGCGATTTCGAAGAATCCGTATGCACAGATTGCAATAGGCCGATCGATGGTGTACAATACCGCCGCCGGCGACGGAAGAGGCCATGACACCGCTCCTCAGGACACTGCCCAGGCGCTGCAACCGTGATCTCGCGGTGCGCGTGGGCGTCCGCGGTCGCCGCAACCAGGTCAAGAAACTGCTGGGTCGTCGCTACGGCCTCGGAGGCCGGGCGAACGAAACCTGAGCAGGTGCTCCCAAAGCACGTCTTTCCCGCCCCTTCGGTCTCGTCGACAACACCTCCTTCTCCAGGCCCGAAGGGGCGCTTTTTTTTGCCCGGTTTCATCCCCTGCCTCATCCCTCCCAGCCCAGGATCTCGTCGATCGTCGACGTCGCGACCGTGTGGTACGTCGGGCGCGCCTTGGCGTAGATGCGCCTCGCCATGGCGAGCCCTTCCTCGGTCTCGGCGAGGCGCCGGTAGAGCGGCCGCAGGAACTTGCGCCGCCCCATGCCGGTCAGGAAGCCCTCGAGCGCGCCGTAGCCCGGCTCGTAGCGGCTGGCGATCACGTGGTGGAGCCAGGCGTGGAGGAGCTCCGAGTTGCCGGTCTCGGTGAAGCCGAATACCTCGTCGAGCTCGGCCATGCGCCCTTCGGGGAGCTCTTCGGGGAGCGTCCGCAGGAAGTGCAGCCATTCGTGAGTCGTCCAGTCGCCGGTGGCGAGGTCGGCGGCCGGCTCGCCGTCCTGCCAGGACGCCGCCGCCGCTTCCACCCGGGCGAACGCGGCCGAGGCGATCTCCGGGGCGCCTGCCGGCAGACCCGGACCGTAGACCCAGGCGTCGATCTTCAAGGCCGCCGCCAGCTCGGCGTCGCCCGCCACCAGCTCGCGCCGGAGCTGCGCCACGAAGTCGGCGGTGGTCAGCGACTGGAAGCGGTTGCGCTCGAAGTAGGCCTTCAGGAAGGGGTCGAAGCGCGCTCGCCCCACCCTCTCCTCGATCATGCGCAGGAAGAGATGGCCCTTCTCGTAGGCGACGTCGTTCATCCCCGCGTCGGGATCGCGCCCGGCGAGGTCAAGCTGGAGCCAGGTGTCGCGGGGATCGAGGTCCTCCAGGGTCGCTTCCAGGTCCTGGCGCCCGAGCAGCGCCAGCATGTCGGCGTAGTCCTCGCCCTCGAGCGCCTCCATGATGCGGCGCTCGAGGTACACGGTGAAGCCCTCGTTGAGCCAGAAGTCGTTCCAGGTCGCGTTGGTCACCAGGTTGCCCGACCACGAGTGGGCGAGCTCGTGGGCGATGAGCGCCACCAGCGACCGGTCGCCGGCGAGGATGGTGGGGGTCGCGAAGGTCAGCCGCGGGTTCTCCATGCCGCCGAAGGGGAAGCTCGGCGGCAATACCAGCACGTCGTAGCGTCCCCACAGGTACGGGCCGTAGAGCTCCTCGACCGCCGCGATCATGGCCTCGACGTCGGCGAGCTCCCAGGCCGCGCGCTCCACCACCGGCGGCTCCGAGTAGACGCCCGAGCGCTCGCCGAGGGCGCGGAACTCGAGATCGCCGACCGCCAGCGCCAGCAGGTACGAGGGGATCGGCTGCGGCATGCGGAAGCTGTAGACGCCGTCGGCCGACCTCGAGGTCGGGTTCTCGGCGCTCATCACCGCCATCAGCTCCGGCGGCACGCGCACCGTGGCCTCGTAGGTGAAGCGCACCGCCGGCGTGTCCTGGCACGGCACCCAGGTGCGCGCCAGCACCGCCTGCGACTGGGTGTAGAGGTAGGGCCGGCCGGCCGCCGTCTGCCCGGGGTCGAGCCATTGCAGGGCTGCCGCCCCGGGGCTTGTGGCGTAGTCCACGTGGACGACCTCGGTCGCGCCCTCCAGCTCGACCGTCAGCTCGCGGCCGAGCCAGGGCTGCGACGGCGCTGCCGGGCCGAGCTCGAAGCGCGCCTGCGTGCCGCCGTCCAGCGTCACGCCGCGGATCTCGAGATCGCGGGTGTCGAGGTGGAGCTCGCCGGCGCCGGTCTTGTTGTTGATCGTGAGCGAGGCGCGGCCGGTCAGACGGCGGGCCTCGAAGTCGACGTCGAGGTCGAGTGCAAGATGGGTGAGAGCGACCTCGTCGGGACGGGCGAAGGAGTGGACGTCAAGCGGCATGTCGGCTCCTGCGGTGGGCTGCTGGGCGGGAGGCTGGTCGGCACAGGCCGCGGCCAGCGCCGCGGCGAGGACGCACAGGGGCCTCAGGTATCGGCATCGGAGCATTCGGGACCTCGGGTGGCCGGAGGGTTGGCGGACGCCGGCCATTATAGCGCCATGGCCGCGTGGCCAAGGCCCTTGGCATTCCCGCCGAGGAGCTCACCAGCGCTCTGGTCACGGCCTGATCCGGCCTCCTGGCTGCTGTAGGATCGCCGCCATGGAGCTCCATCAACTGCGCTACTTCGTGGCCGTGGCCGAGGCCGGGAGCTTCCGCGAAGCCGCGGCGCAGTGCCACGTGGCCCAGCCGTCGCTGAGCCAGCAGATCATCAAGCTCGAAAAAAGCCTCGGCCACAAGCTCTTCGACCGCCTTGGCCGCCGTATCGCCCTGACGGAGGCCGGGCGGGCCCTGCTGCCGCGGGCGAACGCGATCCTGACGGCGGTCCGCGAGGCCCAGCGCGACGTCGAGAAGGACATCGAAACGGGACACGGCCCCCTGGCGGTGGGGGCCATCCCCACCATCGCCCCCTTCCTCCTGCCGCGCACCGTGGGCCGCTTCGTCAAGTCCTTTCCCCACGCCGACCTGACGGTCTTCGAGGACCTCACCGAGGCGCTGATCGAGCGGCTGCTGCGGGCCGAGCTCGACCTGTGCATCTTGAGCCTGCCGATCGACCACGACCAGATCGAGACCGAGCCCGTGCTCGACGATCCGCTGCTCGTGGTGGCCCCGCGCGAGGGCGACGTCGCCGGCATGGCGGAGATGTCCCTGGAGGAGTTCCAGGACCGCCCGGCGGTGCTCCTGCACGAGATGCACTGCCTGGGCCAGCTCATCCGCGGCCTGTGCCAGGGCAGCGGACTGCGCCAGCGGATCGTCTGCCACACGACCCAGCTCACCACCGTCCAGAGCCTGGTGGCGCTCGGCCTGGGCATCTCCCTGGTGCCGCGGATCTGCGCCGCCGGCGACCGCTCGAGGCGCTGCGTCTACCGTCCCCTCCGCGGCGCCCCCTCCACCCGCAAGATCGCCGTCGCCTGGCGCCGCGGACGCGAGCGCTCCTGGCTCGCCGACCGCTTCCTCGAAGAGGTGCGCCAGGAGGGCGAACGGCTGGCCGCCCTCGACGACGCCACGATCTTCCACTGATCACAAGGTCCGCGAAGTGTTGCGGATTGAGGTCCGGCGAGCGCCGCTGATGCTACCGGGCCACCGGCGGACGATTTGCGGCCGAAAATCGCGCCCGGGAGCCTCCCGCCGGGATTTGACGTCGACAAATCGTCTCCGGGAGCGACGCCGATGGCGCGGGCGGCCGGTGATCGCCTACGGGCGCGACGTCGACGGCATTCGCGGGCGCGACTCCCTTCCGGGTCGGTCCCGCGCGTCGCGTGCGCCCGGCGATGGGCCAGCGTTGCGTAACCTGCGGCGGTACGAAGGCCTGTGCTTCCTGCGCCGTCAGCATGGATTGCGGTTCGTGCTGCGTGGGCGCTTACCTACGGCGAGGGCTCCTGCGTCTGCGCAAGCGACGGCTCTTGCCTCTCCGCAAGCTGTGCGTCGTCAGGGACCGCGCCGCCTTCCAGGACGGTGACGCTGCGCACGAACGTCGAGTCGGTCGTCCAGGCGCTCGAGGCCATCATGTCCGGGGGACGCGGCTCGTAGGAAAAACCCGGGAGGTCCGGCAGCCCGTAGCGCTGGCCGACGACCTCGACCTCGAGCGGCGATCCGCCGGTCATCTCGACGCTCAGCTCGAGCCCGGACGCCGGCGGCGCGGAGAAAACCAGGGTCGGGCCCCGCCGCGAGTCAGGCTCGACCCGCTGGCCGCCGACCGTCAAGGCGCGGATCTCCGCGCGCGGCTCCAGGGCGACCCGGAGGCTGTGGGCCGTGAACGGCGCCGTGATCCGCACCTCCAGGGTCCGCACGTCCGACGCCTCCTGCTCGGTCACCAGCGTCACCTCGGGTCCGCCCAGGGGAGCGGGCGGAGCGGAGCTGCGCAGGATCGGGATCGGGAAGCCCAGGATCTCCGGCCGCGACGCGCGCTCCGGGGCATCGGTGAGGAACTGCCGGGTCCAGGAGTCGGGAGCGCGGTTGAAGCTCATCCACGAGGCGCTCCCCTCTTCGGCGTCGAGCGCGTAGAAGAGGCTGTTGGGACGCCGGTTGTCCGCGTCGAAGCGGGACGCCAGGCGCACCGCGACGATCAGGATCAGTCCCAGGGCCAGCGCCGCCCCCGGCACCACCCACCACCGCCTCAGCCCGCGCAGCAGCTCCAGCACCGGCGCCAGCAGCCCCATCAGGATCAGGAAGACGAAGAGGCCGATCACCAGCGCGGCGGGCGACCCCAGAGCAACGCCGATCAAGGCCAGCGCCGGGGCCCACAGGAGCGCCGACGCCGCGGACACGAGCGCCAACGTCGCGAGCTGGCCGGGCGTCACGCTCTCGCTCTCGCCCGAGGTCCGCGCGAGCCACAGCGCCGCCGCCGGAATCGCGAAGATCACGGGCAGGGCGAAGAGGTAGCTCGCGCCCGGCGCGACGAGCGACACCAGCAGGGTCGGGACCAGCCACAGCACCAGTCCGGAGGCCATCAGGCTCGCCGTGTCGAGCTTGCGGCTCACCCAGCGGTGGACCAGCACCGTGACTGCGGCGCCCACCAGGGCCAGTGCGAGGAGGTAGAGGGAGGTGCTGGTCCAGCCGTTCCACAGCGCGAAGCTGTAGGGAGAGCGCATCAGCAGCCTGCTCGCCACGACGACCAGGAGGAGGCCCAGGACCACCGCCCCCAGCAGATGGACGACCAGCCCCAACAACAGACGTCCGATCGCCAGCCGGCGGCGCCACAGGCCGGCGACCAGCAGCAGGACAGTGGCCACGAGGAGGAGCAGAGCCAGCGGCAGCACCCGGCCCTGCGGATAGGTCACGAACACACCGGGGAGGTTGAAGAAGACGGCGTCGCCGGCCTCGCCATAGCTTTCGAGGTCGCCGCCGGCCAGACGCCGGCTCAGCTCCAGGGCCATCTCGCCGTGGTGCTGCAGGCTGTCGCGGTCGAGCCGCGCGAGGGAGTCCTGAGCGGTGTGGTAGGCGGTGGCGCCGTGGATGAAAGCGAAGTTCAGCCCCGCCATGCCGGCCCGCTTGAAGACCGTGAAGTCGGTGTCGTTGGGCATCCTCTTGTAGACCTCGTAACCGAAGGAGGCCGCGGCCGGGTGGTCGAGACGGCGCAGCTCGCGGACCAGCCGGGCGTTTCCCGCGCTGGTTTCGAACATCAGCGCCGGCCCGCGGGTGCCCCGGGCCTCGAAGTTCAGCACCACGGCGACCTCGTCGGCCCAGGGGTGCTGGTCCACGAAAGCCCTGGCGCCCAGCAGTCCCAGCTCCTCGGCGTCGGAAAAGAGGAAAACGACGTCGCGGGCGAGCGGCGGACCGCTGCCGAGGGCGCGTGCGCTCTCGAGCATCGCCGCCACGGCGACGCCGTCGTCGGCGGCCCCGGGGCCGGCGGGCACGCTGTCGTAGTGGCTGGCCAGCAGAAGGGCCTTGCCGTCCTCGCGGCCCGGCAGCCGGGCGAGGACGTTGGTCACCTG
>DASWIG010000025.1:0-11690 GCA_036397835.1 Thermoanaerobaculia bacterium | reverse complement strand
GGCGGCGAGCGCAGCGGCGGGATGCCGTCCTGGCGCACGCCGCCCCAACGCACCTCGTCGAGACGGACGAGCGTCGTCCGGTCCTTCGAGAAATAGCCGCGGAACTTGGGGTCCAGGAGCCCGTAGACGGCTGCCTTGAGCTCGGGATAGAGGGGATGGAGCCGCGGCTCGCGCGCCCACAGCCACGCGTACCACTGCTCGACGTCGTAGCCGAGCTTCTCGCCGGTCTTCTCCTCGAGCAGGCCGATCAGCTCACGGTTCCACGAGCCGTCACGCGAGAGCGGGATGAGGTCGAGGATCATCGGCACGAACTCCGGCTGCCAGCGCTTGCGCACCAGCTTGAGGACGTCGTCGCGGTGCTCCGGCGACAGGAGCTGGGGCATGCGGTGGACGACCTCGTCGCCCTTGGCGTCCGCCGCCGTCGGAGGCGGCGCGGCGAGCGCGAGGCTCAGAAGCGCGACCCAGGCAGCCGCCAGGCCGACCTTTCCGTGGGCGTTCACGGCGATCACTCTAGCAGACGTCGGACGGAAGGAGGCCGCCATGGCCGCTCTGGGGGAGCGGCTCGAGCCGTATCCCGAAGTGCCCGAGCCCATGGACGACCTCGCCTGGCTTTCAAGGCCACCGATAGAGGGCGACGTCGATCGCCATGCCGCCGCCGAAGGCGGTCATCGCGAGGAGGTCGCCGCGCTTGAAGCGCCCCTCGGCCGCGTAGTGGGCCAGGGTGATGGGAACCGAGGCGGACGAGGTGTTGCCGCGCTCGGCGATGCGCGTCAGCACCCTGTCCTCGGGGACGCCCAGACGCTTGCCGATCTGCCGGACCATGCCGAGGTTGGCGTTGTGGGGCACGAGGAAGCCCGGAGGGTCGCCGATGCCGCTGTCCTCGAGGAGGTTGGCGATCGCTTTCGAGACCTCGCGGATGGCGTAGCGATGGATGTCGCGGCCCTTGTCGAGCATCGAGGCGTCGGGGTAGGGGTAGGCGGCGTGGTCCGGGTGGGTGCCGAGCTTGAGGCTGCGGGTCCAGGAGGCGTACTGGCCGTCGGAGATCGCCTTGTCGGCGAGCAGACCGTAGCAGGGGTCGCCGGCCGGGTCGTGCTCGAGGACGACGGCGCCGCCGCCGTCGCCCCACAGGCAATAGCTCAGGGAGGTCGGGGCGTTGAGCCGCGTGCCGACGCACTCGCCCGCGGTCACCAGGCCGTAGCGCAATCCTTTCGCGCGCATGCGGCTCGCGGCCAGCACCAGGGCGTCGAGCCACGAGGCGCAGGCGAGGGAGACGTCGCGGGCCTCGCAGGTCTCCGGCGGCACGCCGAGCGCTCCCTGGACCTCGCAGGCGCACGCCGGGAAGACGTTGTCCGGGCTCGAGCCGCCGCTGTGGACGAGCTGGATCTGCGAGGCGTCGAAGGCGCCGCCGCTGCGCCGCGCCGCGTCGGCGATGGCCGCCCGCGACGCCTCGAGGGCGTGCTCGGTCGACGACATCCGCGACCACCAGCGGGTGCGGATGCCCACCAGGCTCTCCGTGTCGTCGCCGTTCTTGCCGCGGGTGTCGACCCCGTTGGCGACCAGGATCGCCAGCACCTCGTCGTTGGTCACCAGCTCCGAGTCGACGACCCGGGATTCGCCGAGGCCGGCAATGCGGACGCTGCCGCCGATTTCCATGGGGAAAGGCTACCAGGCGCGGCGTCCGTCGCGGGGGGTGGCGGGCACCGGTCTGACGAAAGACTGACAATGGCGGCCGGCTTCGCCCAGGTGGATCGGCCACCTGGCGTAGGGGCGCACGGCCGCGCGCCCGCGCCCGGCCGCACCCGGAGGGCGCAAGGCCTTGCCCCTACACCGCACCGAGCTGCTGCGCCAACACCTCCGGCACCTTGGCCAGCATCGACGGCAGGTTCTCCGGCTGCTTGCCGCCGGCCTGCGCGAAGTCGGGACGCCCGCCGCCCGAGCCGCCGACCTGCGCCGCCAGGCTCCTGACGAGGCGGCCGGCGTCGACGCGGCCGGTCAGGTCCTTGGAGACGGTGACGATCAGCGTCACCTTGCCCTCGCCGCGGGTGCCGAGGACGACGACGCCCGAGCCCATCTTGTCGCGCAGGGTGTCGGCGAGGCTGCGCAGCTCGCCCGCCGGCGCCCAGGGCACCTCGCGCGCCACCACCCTGACGCCCGCGACCTCGCTCTCGCCGTCGTCCGCGGGCTTGCCGGCCAACAGCTCGCGGCGCAGGCCGGCGAGCTCGCGCTCGAGCTCCTTGATACGTTCCTTGAGAGCCGCCGCCTCCCGCGGCGCGCGCTCGGCCTCGACGCCGAGGCCCGCCCCGACCTCGCGCAACAGCTCCTGGCGCCGCCGCAGCTCGGCCAGCGCCACCTCGCCGGCGATCGCCTCGATCCGGCGCACGCCCGAGGCCGTGCCGCGCTCGGCGGTGACGATCAGCGGGCCGATCTCGCCGGTGTTGCGCACGTGACAGCCGCCGCAGAGCTCGAGGCTGACGCCCGGCACCTCCACCGTGCGCACCCGCTCGCCGTATTTCTCGCCGAAGAGCGCCATGGCGCCGGCCTGCACCGCCTCGTCGCGGTCGCGCCAGACGATCTCGGTGGGCACGGCCTTCAGCACCCATGCGTTGACCCGACGCTCGATCTCCGCGATCTCCGTCGCGGTCAGCGGCCGGTCGTGGTGGAAGTCGAAGCGCAGGCGGTCCGGGGCGACGAGCGAGCCCGCTTGCCGCGCGCCCTCGCCGAGCACCTGGTGGAGCGCCGCGTGAAGCAGGTGGGTGGCCGTATGGTGACGCTCGACGGCGATCCGGCGCTCCGAGTCGATGCGCAGGTCGACGGCGTCGCCCACCCGCAGCTCGCCGTCCGTGACCTCCAGGAAGTGGAAGTAGACGCCCGCGGTGTCCTTCTGGGTGTCGTGGACCGTGGCCTTGCCGCCGCCGCTGGCGATCGCGCCGCGGTCGCCCACCTGGCCGCCGGCTTCGGCGTAGAAGACCGTGCGGTCGACGACCGCGACGCCGGTGTGGCCGGCGGCGAGGACGTCGGTCTCGCTGGCGCCTCTCTCCGGCGTCGCCGCCAGGCGCAGGACGCGCGCGCCCTCGAGGCGGTGCCGGTCGTAGCCCGCGAACGCGGTCGCGAGCGGCTCCTTGCTCTGCAACGCGTCACGCAGGCTCGCCATGCGCTTCTGGAGGTCGGCGGTGGCGGCGCGGGAACGCCGGCGGCGTTCGTCCATCAGCTTCTCGTAGCCTTCCTCGTCGAGCCCCAGACGCTCCTCTTCCGCGATCTCCCGCACCGTGTCGAGCTCCTGGCCGTAGGTATCGTAGAGCTGGAAGATCTCCGGCCCCGAGAGCGCCGTGTGGCCCGCGTGACGGGCACGGTCGATCGCCTCCTGGATGTGCCGCGCTCCCGCCGCCAGGGTCGCGAGGTATTTCTCCTCCTCGGCGCGGACGGTGGAGCGGCTGGCCTCGCGGGTCTTGTCGAGCTCCGGGTAACGGCCGCCCATCACCTCGCCGAGCACCGGCACCAGGCGGTGCAGGAAGGGCTCCTCGAAGCCCAGGCGCATGCCGTGGCGCACCGCCCGCCGCAGCAGGCGCCGCAGCACGTAGCCGCGGCCGTCGGCGGCCGGGATGACGCCGTCGGCGAGCAGGAACGACACCGCGCGCAGGTGGTCGGCGATCACCCGCAGCGACACGTCGCCGTCGGCGCCCTCGCCGTAGCCGGTGCCGGCGAGGTCGGCCGCGGCGTGGAGGATGGGCAGGAAGAGGTCGGTCTCGTAGTTCGAGCCCACCCCCTGGAGCGTGGCCGCCACCCGCTCGAGGCCGGCCCCGGTGTCGATCGACGGGTCGGGCAGCGGGTGGAGCTCACCCGCCTCGTCACGGTCGAACTGCATGAAGACGAGGTTCCAGATCTCGAGGTAGCGGCCGTTGTCCGTGCCTTCGTCCCAATCCGCCGCGGGCCTTCCGGGGTGGAGGTCCACGAAGACCTCGCTGCACGGCCCGCAGGGGCCGGTCGCGCCCATCTGCCAGAAGTTGTCGGCCTGGCCGCAGCGCAGGATGCGCGCGGGCGGCAGGCTCGAGTGCTTCGCCCACAGGGCCGCGGCATCGTCGTCCTCCTCGTAGACGGTGGCGAAGAGATGGGCCGGGTCGAGCCCCCAGGGGCCGGTCACCAGCTCCCAGGCGAATCGCACGGCGTCGTCCTTGAAGTAGTCGCCGAAGGAGAAGTTGCCGAGCATCTCGAAGAAGGTGTGGTGGCGCGGGCTGGGTCCCACGTTCTCGAGGTCGTTGTGCTTGCCGGAGACCCGCAGGCACTTCTGCACGGTGACGGCGCGCGGCGCCGCCGGCTCGCTGAGGCCCAGGAAGACGTCCTTGAACGGCACCATGCCGGCGTTGGTGAAGTGCAGGGTCGGGTCGCCGTGAGCCACCAGCGGCGCGCTCGCGATCTCGCGGTGGCCGCGCGCTGTGAAGAAATCGAGGAAGCTCTGCCGGATGTCGTGACTCTTCATGGCGGTCTCTCGGGGGGGTCAGGGCTCGTCGGAGTCGTCCGCCGCGCCGCGAAGGACGGTGACGATAGCACGCCGCGTGAAGCCGCGGCGCTCGAGGTGGCGGGCGAGGGCGGCGCTCGTCGCGCGCGCCGTGCGGCGGCGCCAGCGCTCGGCGGCGGCGGCGGCGAGCGCGCCCTCGTCGTCGGGATAGACGGCGTCGACGGCCTCCTGGGCGGCGCCCTCGGGCGCGCCGCGGCGGTCGAGCTCGGCGAGCAGGCGCCAGCGTCCGAGCGGCTCGCGCGCCAGGCGGTGGGCCACGAAGTCGCGCGCCGTGCGCCGATCGTCGAGGAGGGCCTTCGCCTCGAGACGGTCGAGCGCGTCGTCGACCTCGTCGTCCTCGAAGCCGCGGCCGGCGAGCTTGGCGGCGAGCTCGCGCCGGAAGTGCGGGCGCCGCGAGAGCAGGTCCAGGGCCTTGTTGTAGCAGGAGCGTTCCATCGCGCGCGGCGCCCTTACGCCGTCATCTCCGCCGCCCGGCTTCGTGCTGCCGGCGGTAGTAATCGACGGTGGCGCGAAGGCCTTTCTCGAGACCCACTCGAGGACGCCAGCCGAGGAGATCCTCGGTGGCCTCGACGTCGGCCGCCCGCACTTGCTCGTGGGGCCGGTCCGGCAGACCTCCGAGCTCGAGCTCGGCGCCGGGGGCGAGGAGGCCGTAGAGCTTCCCGACGACCTCGCGGACGGTCACCAGGCGGCCGCTGCCCAGGTCGATCCGCCGTCCTTCCACCCCCTCGGTCACGGCCAGGCGCAGCAGGCCCTCGACCACGTCGTCGACGTAGACCCAGTCGACCGGGCGGGCGCCGCTCGAGAGCTTCACCTCGCCGCCCTGGAGGAGCGAGAGGATCACGTAGGGCACGAGCTTCCGGACGTCCCGCTGGGCCGGCCCGTAGACCATGAAGAGCCGCGCCAGGACCACCGGGGTGCCGTAGAGGAGGTGGAACATGCGGGCGTAGCTCGCCGCCGCGGCCTTGGCCGCCGCGTAGGGCGAGGCCGGCGGCGTTTGATCCTCCGGCTCCTCGAGCGATCCGGTCAGCACGAGACGCTCGCAGCCCACCTTGGCCGCCGCCGTGAGCAGGTAGAGGGTCGACGCCAGGTTGGCGTGGAAGGTGGGGAGCACCAGCGCCAGGTCGCGCGCACCCGCCACGTGGCTGGCGAGGTGGAAGATGAGGTGCGGCTTCGTCAGGCGGACCATCTCGTCCACCGCGGCCTCGTTGGTGAGGTCGATCTGGTGCCAGTGCAGCGCCGGCTCGCCGATCGGACGCACCTCGCGCGACGTGGCGTGGACGGTGGCGCCGGCGGCGAGCAGGCGGCGCAGGAGATGGGAGCCGATGAAGCCCGCGGCGCCCGTCAGCAGGACCGAGCGTCCGCTGAGGTCGGGTTCGAACATGGGCGTACTCTAGCATCCGGCGTCGCTTGCCAGGACCCGGCCCATGGACTAGCCTCACCGGCATGTCGGCCCCCCGAGTCGCCGTCGTCGTCCTCAACTACAACGGCAAGGACGTGACCCTGAAGACTCTCGCCAGCCTCGTGGAGCTGCGCTACCCGGCCTACGACGTGATCGTGGTCGACAACGGCTCGACCGACGGCTCGTACGCGGCGGTGGCCGCGGCGTTCCCGGCGCTGACGCAGCTTCGAGTGGAGGAGAACCGCGGCATCTCCCACGGCCTCAACCACGGCTTGCGGCACGCCCTCGAGCACGGCTACGACCACGTGCTCGCCTGCAACAACGACGTCGAGGCCGATCCCGACATGTTGGGCGAGCTGGTGCGGGCGATCGAGAGCGATCCGTCGATCGGCTGCGTGGGCCCCAAGACCTATTACTACGCCGACCGCGAGCGCCTGTGGTCGGCCGGCGGCGTGCTGCGCTTCAAGGAATCGGTGACCCGCGAGCGCGGCATGGGCGAGATCGACCGCGGCCAGTACGACCGCGACGGCGAGGTCGACTACGTCAACGGCTGCGCCATCCTGATGCGGCGTTCGGCGCTGGTGGCCGCGGGCCTGTGGGACCCGGCCTACTACCTCGGCGTCGAGGACGCCGACTGGTGCGTGCGCGCCCGGCGTCAGGGCTTCCGCTGCCGGTACGCGCACCGGGCGCGCCTGTGGCACATGGTCTCGCACTCGATCGGCGTCTACAAGCCGGGGCGCACGTTCCACACCGGTCGCTCGACCGCCATCTTCCTGCGCAAGTACGCGCGTCCGTGGCAGTGGCTCTCTTTCGCGTTGTTCTACGCGGCGAGCGTGCCCGTGGCCTTTCTGCGCGAGCTGCCCAGGGGCAACCAGGCGGCGGCGATCACCAAGCTCAAGGGCGTGTGGGAGGGGTTGCGGGTGCCGTTGGAGCTGCGGCATGCCGCCTGAGCTCACCCGCCGTCTCGCCGAGCTCGACGCCGGCGCCGCCGGCCGCGAGATCTACGCCTTCGCCGAGGAGGCCTATCCGATCTGCCGCTCGATCACCGGCGACGGCGTACGCCGCACGCTCGAGATCCTGCGCCGCATCGTCCCTCTGGAAGTGCGGGAGGTGCCGACCGGCACCCGCGTCTTCGATTGGGAGGTGCCGCGCGAGTGGAACGTCCGCGACGCCTGGGTGAAGGACGCCCACGGCAACCGCCTGATCGACTTCCGGCGACACAACCTGCACCTCCTGAGCTACAGCGTCCCGGTGGGCGCGAGGATGTCGCGCGCCGAGCTCGACCTGCACCTCCACTCGCTGCCCGATCGTCCCGACGCCATCCCCTACCGCACGTCGTACTACCAGGACCGCTGGGGCTTCTGCCTCCCCCACCGGCTGCGCGAGGCCCTCCCCGAAGGCGATTACGAGGTGCGGATCGACACGACGCTCGAGCCCGGCCACCTCACCTACGGCGAGCTCTGGCTGCCGGGCGAGAGCGACGAGACGGTGCTCTTCTCGGCCCACGTCTGCCATCCGTCGCTGGCCAACGACAACCTCTCGGGCGTCGGGGTGTGCGCGCACCTCGCGCGGCTGCTCCGGGGTCTCGAGCTGCGCTATTCGTACCGCTTCCTCTTCGTCCCGGGGACGATCGGCGCCATCACCTGGCTGGCATTGAACGAAGAGGCGGCGCGGCGGGTGCGTCACGGGCTGGTGGCGGCCAACCTCGGCGACGGCGGCCGCTTCCACTACAAGCGCAGCCGCCGCGGCGACGCCGACGTCGACCGCGCCGTCGTCCGGGTGCTGGCGGACGCGGGCGAGCCCTACGAGGTGGAGGACTTCACGCCCTTCGGCTACGACGAGCGCCAGTACTGCTCGCCGGGCTTCGACCTCGCCGTCGGCTCGCTGACGCGGACGCCCTGGGGGCGTTATCCCGAGTACCACACTTCGGACGACGACCTGGAGCTGATCCGTCCCGAGCACCTCGGCGAGTCGCTGCGGCGCTGTCTCGAGGTCGTCCACGTGCTGGAGCACGACCGCCGCTACCGCAATCTCAACCCGAACTGCGAGCCGCAGCTCGGGCGTCGCGGTCTCTACCGCACCCTCGGCGGCAGCGACGCGGGGCGCGAGCGGGAGCTGGCGCTGCTGTGGGTCTTGAACCTGAGCGACGGCGAGCACTCGCTGCTCGACGTGGCGGAGCGCTCGGGGTCGAGCTTCGGGCGCGTCCTCGAGGCGGCGCGGGCGCTCGTCGACGCGGGGCTGCTCGAGGACGTCGAGGGCACCACGTAGCGCCGTCGCGGGGCCACACGGCGGCTGCGGCGGGACGAGGCAGTGCCACGCCCGCACGGGCCTGAAGACCCGTGCTATGAAGGGAAAGCCCCCTGAAGGGGACTCGAAGATGACGCCGCAGGACTCCGCAGCCCGCTTCAGCGGGCTTGACCTCAATAGCACGGGTCTTCAGGCCCGTGCGGACGTGGGACGTTCCTTCCTGCGTCCCTACCTGCCCGCCCTCCTCCTGCTCCTCTTCAGCGCCGGCAGCGGGACGTTCACCGGCGCGGCGCGCGGTTCCTGGACGCTCGCCGGACACCTCGCCCTGATCGCCGTGGTGCTGGCGGCGGGCCGGGACTGGCGCGATCCGTTGCGGCTCACGCGCGGCGGCAATCTGCTCCTCGCGGTGCTCGCCCTCAGCGTCGTCCTCAGCTTCTACCAGTCGCCGGTGCCGCGGGCGGGACGCCTGGGGCTCGTGCTGCTCCCCGCCTTCCTGTTGGTGCCGGCGTTCGTCGAGCGCTGCTGGACGGACCCCGCAGCGCGGCGTCGCGGCGTCATGGCGGTGACGGCCGTCGTCGCCGCCGTGGCGGCGTGGTCGCTCGCCGCCTGGTGGTGGCTGGCGACGCCCGGGGCCTCGCTCCCCCTCGGTCACCACAACCTGCTCGCCGCCTGGCTGCTCGCCCTGGCGCCGCTGGCGGTGGTGCCCTGGCGCGACGGCGGCGGCGCCCGCTGGCTGGCCGGCGCCGCGTTGACGCTTGCGGTCGCGGCCCTCGCCGCCAGCCGCTCGCTCTCCGGGCTGGCGGCGCTGGCCGTGGTGCTGACGGTGACACTCGGGCGACGCCACAGGCTCTGGCTGGCCGCTGCCGTGGCGGCGCTGGCGGCGATTCCCGGCACCTGGTCCCGCGTCGCCGACGTCGTCGCCGGCGACGACGTTTCCTGGCTGGCGCGCCAGGGCTACATGGAAGCGGCCTGGCGGGGCTTCCTCGAGCGGCCGCTCTTCGGTTGGGGACCGGGCGCGGCGCATTGGACTCTGGGACGCTTCCTGACGCCGGTGCCCGGCGTCCATCCGCCCGGCGAGGTGGTGGCCGATCCCCACTCCTGGCCGCTGCGGATCGCCTACGAGCACGGCCTGGCCGGGCTGCTCCTCGGTCTCGCCGTGGCCGTGGTCTTCCTGCGCGCCCGCCTGAGCGAGACGCCGGCCGATCCCGCCCTGCGCCGGGCGGCGTACCTCGCCCTCCTGGGCGTCGCCGTGATCTCCCTGGCGGAACGTCCGCTGGCGGCCCCCGCCGTCCCCCTGGCCGCCCTGATCGGGGTCGGAGCGCTGCTGGCGGCGGGACCGCCGAGGGCGGCGCCGGCCGGCCGGACGCCGCTGCTGCTGGCGGCGGCGATGGCGCTGCTGCTCGCTCCCGCCGACCTCGCCCACCTCGCGTACGACCGGGCCGTCGACGAGCCGGAGGCGGAGGCGCAGGCCCGGCTCCTGCGCCGCGCCGTCCGTCTCGATCCGTCCTTTCCGCTCTACCGGGCGCGGCTGGCGCTCCTGGGGGACGACGCCGGCGGCGCCCGCCGCGCCGCCTTGGACGCCGCCGGCGTCGCCCACCTGTGGCTGCTCGCCGGCGCCTTACAGAACGGGGAAGACGCGGGCGACGCCCTGCTGAAGGCGTGCGCGCTCGATCCTTTCGCGGCGCTGGCGCCGTTGCGTCTGGCGGCCGGCGCGGAGGACGATCCGCGGGCACCGCAGTGGATGGCGCGGGCCCTGCTCGCCGAGCCGCGTCTGCTGGCGGCGGCCGACCTCGTCGAGCCGCTCCTCGCCGCGGCGATCCAGGAGCTGCGACGCGTCGACGGCCTGCCGTCCGGCTGGGTCGACGCCCTCGCCGTCGCCCACGGGCGGGTGGCCCGCAGGCGCGACGGCCCGCTCCGCCGCCTGGCCTTGACCATGGACGGCGACGGCGCCACGGCGCTCTCCCTCCATTCCTTCCGCCGCTGGCCCTGGCCGGCCTACCTCGACGCGATTCCCCTCTACGCCGAGGCGCTGCTTGCGATCGACCTCGAGGCCGCGTCGAGGTCGCGCGAGACCGAGGCGCGAGTTTTCACGGGGCGGGACTGCGGTCTCCCGGACGGCGGCCTCCCGGACGGTGGTCTCCCGCCCCGCTGAGCTAGACGTCGGGCGGCTCGAGGTCGAAGATCTCGTAGTTCTTGGCGATGAAGGAGTGCCACTTCTCGGGCGTCTCCTCCATCGGGAAGATCGCCTCCACCGGGCAAGCGTCCACGCACAGCCCGCAATCGATGCACTCCTCAGGATGGATGTAGAGCATGTTCCACTCCTCCTTGTCGTAGATGCAGTCGACCGGGCAGACGTCGACGCAGGACTTGTCCTTCACGTCGATACAGGGCTCAGCAATGATGTGGGTCATATCTCCGAGATCTCCTTGGGGCCGGCCCCGTCATGGCCTCGGCCCTTGGTTTCAGGTCCTGGCGCATCCGCGCAGTATAACAGCGAAATCTCACAGCTCCGCGAGGGCCTGGTCGAACGCCGCGACCGTCTTGCCGATCTCTTCGTCGCGGTGCGCCGTCGACAGGAACCACGCCTCGTAGGGCGACGGCGGCAGGTGGACGCCGGCGCGCAACATGCCGTGGAAGACGCGCTTGAACGTCTCGCGGTCGCCGGCGTTGACGTCGTCCAGGTTCTCGACCGGCCGCTCCGCCTCGGCGAAGAAGATCCCGAGCATGGAGCCGGCGCGCTGGGTCCTCAGCGGCACGCCGTGGCCGCGGGCGGCGCGTTCGAGGCCGGCGGCGAGGTCGGCCGTGGTGCGCTCGAGCTGGGCGAAGACCGCCGGAGCGTGCTGCTCGAGGTAGGTGAGCGCGGCGTGGCCGGCGGCCACCGCCAGCGGATTGCCCGAGAGGGTGCCGGCCTGGTACACCGGACCCGCCGGCGCGATCCGCTCCATGAGGTCGCGACGGCCGCCGTAGGCGCCGATCGGCAGCCCGCCGCCGATCACCTTGCCCAGGGTCGTCAGGTCGGGCCGGATCGCGTAGTGGACCTGGGCGCCGCCCCAGGCCACCCGGAAGCCGGTCATCACCTCGTCGAAGATGAGGAGCGCGCCGTGGCGGGCGGTGAGCTCGCGCAGGCCCTCGAGGAAGCCGTCCCTGGGGAGGACCACGCTCATGTTGCCGGCGATCGGCTCGACGATCACCGCCGCCACCTCGCCGTCGTGCTCGGCGAAGAGGCGCTCGACCGCCGCCAGGTCGTTGTAGGGCGCCACCAGGGTGTGGCGGGTCACCGCCTCGGGCACCCCGGGCGAGGACGGCACGCCGATGGTGGCGGCGCCCGAGCCCGCGGCCACCAGGAAGGCGTCGGCGTGACCGTGGTAGCAGCCCTCGAACTTGACGAGCTTGTCGCGTCCGGTGGCGGCCCGCGCCAGGCGCAGGGCCGACATGGTGGCCTCGGTGCCGGAGTTGACGAAGCGCACCATGTCCATGCCCGGCAGCGCCGAGCAGATGAGCTCGCCGAGCTCCACCTCGGCCAGCGTCGGC
>DASWIG010000024.1:0-1538 GCA_036397835.1 Thermoanaerobaculia bacterium | reverse complement strand
AGGATCTGCTCCTGGGCATCGCCGACGATGCCGCGCTGCGTCATGCCGTCGCGCAGGCGCTTCTCGATGGCGTCCATGCGCTCGACGGAGCGCTTGAAGCCCATGGCGCGCCGCAGCTCCTCGGCCTGGCCGCCGGTGAAGCCCGCCGCCGCCATGGCCATGCGCAGGATCTGCTCCTGGAAGATCGGCACGCCGAGCGTGCGCTTCAGGATCGGCTCGAGGCAGGGGTGGAGGTAGGTGACCGGGGCGCGTCCGCGGCGGCGGTCGAAGAAGGGATGGACCATGCCGCCGGTGATCGGACCGGGACGGATGATCGCCACCTGGATCACCAAGTCGTAGAAGCGCTCGGGACGGTTGCGCGGCAGCGAGGCCATCTGCGCCCGGCTCTCGACCTGGAAGACGCCGACGGTGTCGGCGTCGCGCAGCATCTGGTAGACCGGGGGGTCGTCCGGCGGCAGGTGCGCCAGGTCCACGTGGACCCCCTCGTGACGGCGGATCAAGGGCACCGCCTCCTCGAGCGCGTTGAGCATGCCGAGGCCCAGGAGGTCGACCTTGATGATACCGAGGTCGGCGCAGTCGTCCTTGTCCCACTGCACGACCACGCGGCCCGGCATGGCGGCGGGCTCGAGCGGCACGACCTCGTCGAGCCGGCCGGCGGCGATCACCATGCCGCCCGAGTGCTGGCCGAGGTGGCGCGGCAGGTTCTGGACGCGCGCCCACAGGTCCATGAACAGCCGCACCCGGCGGTCCTCGGGATCGCAGCCCGCCTCCCGGATCTCCGCTTCGAGGTTCCTCTGGTCTCCTCTGGATAGATCGTAGTGGAAGCGTCCGAGCTGCTTGGAGAGCTTGCCCACCTGCTCGAGCGAGAACCCGAGCGCCTTGCCGGCCTCGCGCGCCGCCAGACGGCCGCGGTAGGTGATCACGTTGGCGGTCATGGCGGCGCCGTGGGGGCCGTAGCGCTCGTAGACGTACTGGATCACCTTCTCGCGCTGGGTGCCCGAGGGCAGGTCGAGGTCGACGTCGGGCCACTCGCCGCGCTCCTCGGAGAGGAAGCGCTCGAAGAGCAGGTCCATCTTCACCGGGTCGACGGCGGTGATGGCGAGCGCGTAGCACACGGCGCTGTTGGCGGCCGAGCCGCGGCCCTGGGCGAGGATGCCCTGGCGCTGGCAGAAGCGGACGACGTCCCAGACGATGAGGAAGTAGCCGGGGAGCGCCAGCTTCTCGATGACGGCCAGCTCCTTCTCAATCTGGGCCTGGGCGCGGGCGGTGAACGGACGGAAGCGCGCCCGCGCCGCGTTCCACGTGACCTGGCGCAGGTACGACGCCGCGGTCTCGCCCGGCGGCAGCGGATAGTCGGGGAAGCGGTAGCCGAGGTCCTTCAAGGTGAAAGCGAGCTCGGAGGCGAGGGCGACGCTCTCTTCGACCGCCGCCGGCAGGTCGGCGAAGAGCCGCGCCATCTCCACGGGGCTCTTGAGGTGGCGCTCGCGGTGCTCGGCGAGACGGCTGCCGGCCTCGTCGAGGGTGGTGTAGTGGCGCAC
>DASWIG010000023.1:0-2264 GCA_036397835.1 Thermoanaerobaculia bacterium | reverse complement strand
GCCAGCTCTTGGGACGACAGATGATCGAGGAGCCGCGGTGAGCCGGGGGACGGGGGATGCCGTCGATTTGTTTCAGCGCTATATGCGCGACGTCCGCCGTCAGGCTGGCCTCGACGCGGAGGAGGAAGAGCGGCTGACCCTCGTTCTCGAGGACGGCCGGCGGGCCGCGGCGGAGCTCGCGTCGTCCCCCGAGGGGGCGTCGCGGCGGGCCCTCGCAGAGCGCGAACGGCTCGGCCGGGAAGCGCGCGACCGGATCGTCCTCGGCAACCTTCGCTTCGTGGTCCACGTCGCCACGAGGTTCGTGGGGCGCCGCGGCATCCAGGGCCTGGAGCTGCTGGACTTGATCCAGGAGGGCAACCTCGGTCTTCTCAGGGCCGCGGAGCAATTCGAATCCGGCCGCGGGACGTTCTCCACCTTCGCGGCGCGGTGGATCTGGCGCAGCTTCGACCGCGCCGTGAGGGATCAGAGCCGGATCGTTCGCGTCCCGGTCCACGTCCATGAGAAGCTGGATCGCCTGCGGCAGGAAGAGGGGTGGTATCTCGGTGCGAAGGGTCGCCCGCCGACCCCGGAGGAGCTGGCCGGGGAGCTCGAGACCGACGTCGCGGGCCTGGCGGAGCTGCGCCGCGCCGAGCAGGACGTCATCTCGGCCGACCAGCCGGTGGCGGGCGACGAGGACGAGGACAAGCTGGTCTATTGGGACGTCGTCGAAGATCCGGAAGCCGCGGCGTTCGTTCAGCGGGCCGAGGACCGTCAATGGCTCGCCTGGCTGCTCGCCGGCCTCGACGAGCGCCGGCGCCGGATCCTGGTGTCGCAGCTCGGCCTCGAAATGACGCTCGACGAGATCGGAAGGCAGGAGAGCTTGAGCCGCGAACGGGTCCGGCAGCTCGCGCGCGACGCTTTCGAGAAGGTGCGCCGGTAGGTCTTCCGAGACCAGCGTCCGCAGAAACGGGTCAGGCCGGGATCATGCTAGAGTGTGATCTCGCCGGAGCGGAAGTTCCACGTGCCATGACAGATCTCGCTCTCCAGCACTCCGAGCTCATCCTCTACCAGACCGAGGACGGCCGGACGCGCGTCGAGGTCCGCTTCGAAGGCGAGACGGCGTGGCTCTCGCTGAGCCAGATGGCCGAGCTCTTCCAGCGCGACAAGTCGGTCATCTCCCGGCACGTCAGGAACGTCTTCGACGAAGGCGAGCTCGACCGTGCGGCAACTGTTGCAAAATCTGCAACGGTTCAGCGAGAAGGCTCGCGTGAAGTGACCCGGGAGGTCGAGTACTTCAACCTCGACGTGATCATCTCGGTCGGATACCGCGTGAGGTCCCACCGCGGCACGCAGTTCCGCATCTGGGCGACGCAGCGCTTGCGCGAGTACATCGTCAAGGGGTTCACGCTGGACGACGAGCGCCTCAAGCGTTCCGGCGGCGGGAACTACTTCGACGAGCTGCTGGCACGTATCCGCGACATCCGATCGTCGGAGAAGGTCTTCTGGCGCAAGGTGCTCGACATCTACGCGACCAGCATCGACTACGACCCGCGCGTCGAGGCGTCCCAGCGCTTCTTCAAGACGGTGCAGAACAAGATGCACTGGGCCGCCCACGGTCATACGGCAGCGGAGGTCGTCGCCGCCCGCGCCGATGCGACGAAGCCGAACATGGGTCTCACGAGCTGGGCGGGAGGCTCCCCGCGCAAGACCACGTCGGCGCCGGTGGTCTCCGCGCGGAAGTCGGTGTCGAGAAAGGCCGGTGCGCCTCGGCGGTAGGTCACGGTCGCCGCCAGAGCATCGAGCACCGTGGTCTTGCCGGCATTGTTGGCGCCGACGAGCACCGTGAGCTTCGGGTCGAGGACCAAGTCGGCATCTTTGATCCCCCGGAAGCGCTGGATTCGGACTTTCTTGATACGCATCGTCTCCTCCTGCCTTGTGAGACCCGCCGAGCGTCTGAAGGTTGAGGGCTGAAGTAGTCCAATCGGGCTCGTCGCTGGTCTGGGAATAATAGCGCGGCAGTCATCTCGGACCCCCGTCGCGGACCGAGGATGGCGCTGGCGTGGCATCCCTCACCGGCTGCGCCGTGCCCCTGTACAGTCGCCCCGATCGAACTTAGCTCGCTGCGCTCGCGAACCGTGATATCCTTGCTCTGCGCAACAAGCGGAGCTCCGTGTAGGGCAGGCTCCGCCTGCCGGAAAGCGCCGGTCAAAACCGGCGGAGCGTAGGAGGTGGAAGTCCTCCACAGTGAAGGAGTAGCGACCCACGCTGGCCCCGAGCTATGCGGC
>DASWIG010000022.1:0-2306 GCA_036397835.1 Thermoanaerobaculia bacterium | reverse complement strand
CTCGCGCAGCGCGAGAAGAAGGAAGACGAGGTCCGCGAGCTGCTTGCCCTGGGCGAGAAGCTCGAGGGGCTGACGCGCAACGTCGGCATGCATGCCGGCGGCGTGCTGATCGCACCGGGCAAGCTCACGGACTACTGCCCGCTGTACGCGGCCGAGGGCGGCGTCAACGTCATCTCGCAGCTCGACAAGGACGATGTCGAAGCCGTGGGTCTGGTGAAGTTCGATTTTCTCGGGCTGACCACGCTCACCATCCTCGACTGGGCCGAGCGCTACGTGCGCCAGATGAGCGATGCGCGGTTCGCGCTCGAGCGCATCCCGCTCGACGACAAGGCGACCTTCCTGCTGCTGTCCGCGGGCAATACCACCGCCGTGTTCCAGCTGGAATCGCGCGGCATGCGCGATCTCATCAAGCGCGCGCGGCCCGACTGCTTCGAGGACGTCATCGCCCTGGTCGCCCTGTACCGGCCCGGTCCCATGGACCTGATCCCGGACTTCATCGCGCGCAAGCACGGCAGCCAGCGCGTCGAGTATCTCGACGCGCGGCTCGAGCCGATCCTGAGGCCTACCTACGGCATCATGGTCTACCAGGAGCAGGTGATGCAGATCGTCCACGAGCTCGGCGGCATCCCCCTGCGCGACGCCTACAAGCTCATCAAGGCGATCTCCAAGAAGAAGTCCGACACCATCAACGCCGTGCGCGAGCGCTTCGAAAAAGGGTCCCAGGAGAAAGGGCTGCCCAAGCGCAAGGCCAAGGAGCTCTTCGACCTCATCCTGAGGTTCGCGGGCTACGGCTTCAACAAGTCGCACTCGGTGGGGTATTCCATCCTCGCCTTCCAGACCGCCTTCCTCAAGACCTTCTTCCCCATCCAGTACATGGCGGCGGTGCTCACCTACGAGTCCGTCAACACCGACAAGCTCGCCGTCTACCTCGACGAGTGCCGGCGCGTCAGGCTCCCCGACGGCCGCCGCGGCGTCGACGTGCTGCCGCCCGACGTCAACCTCTCGGGCGAGCGCTTCCACGTCGCCTACGGCGCCGGCGAGGAGCGCACGACGTCCGCGGGGCACGTCCGCTTCGGGCTCTCGGCGGTCAAGGGGGTGGGCGGCAAGGCCGTGGAGGCGATCCTGGCGGCGCGCCGCGGCAACGAGGAGCTGCCGGGCGGACCTTTCGAGAGCCTCTACGAATTCTGCGAACGGGTGCCCATGACCGCGGTCAACCGCGCCACGATCGAGGCGCTGATCAAGGCCGGGGCCTTCGACTCGGTCCACGGCATGGACAAGCGCGCCGCCATGCTCGAGGCCCTCGACGGCGCCATCCGCTCGGGCCAGCGCGCCGCCGCCGACCGCGAGAGCGGCCAGACCAGCCTCTTCGGCACCGTGATCGAGACGCCCGCGGCCGACGCGGCGCCGGTGCGCCTGCCCGAAGTGCCGCCCTGGCCGCTCGCCGAGCAGCTCCGGCACGAGAAGGCCGCCCTCGGCTTCTTCGCCAGCCGCCACCCCCTCGAAGAGCACCGCGACCGCCTCGAGCGCTTCTCCACCGCCTCGGTCGCCGACGTGGCGAGCCTCGACGCCAAGACCGAGGTGATCGTCGGCGCCATGGTGTCGAGCCTGCGCACCACGCGCACCCGCAAGGGGCGCAACCCGGGTCAGAAGATGGGCATGCTCACCCTCGAGGACGCCACCGGCAAGATCGACGCCGTGGTCTTCGCCGAGACCTTCGCCACCTTCGAGCACCTGCTCGTGGAGGACGCCGTGCTCTTCTTCCGCGCCCAGGTCGACCGCCGGCGCGAGGAGCCCAACCTGCTCGTCAGCCAGGTGATCACGCCCGACCAGGCGGTGGCCAAGCTCACCGAAAAAGTGCGCATCGTGCTCGAACTTGACGGCGCGGCGGACGCCGTCGGCGAAGAGCTGTCGGGGCTGCGCGAGGTGCTCGACCGCCAGAAGCTCAAGGTCAACGGCTCGGTGGCCACGGTGGAGTTCGAGATCCACCTCGACGACGCCGTCGTGCGCACCACGGCCGAAGGCTACCGGATTCCCGTCGACCCGGAATTGCCGCGGGAGATCGCGCGGGCCCTGGGATCGGCGGGCCATTGCGACCTGGTGGGCCCGGCCAAGCTCGTCGAGGCATTGCCGGCGGCGGAGCTCGCGTGAACCGGGAAAGGCCGATGGACCGGTCTGCGTGAGCCGCTGCCCCGTGGAATGCACCCCCAGATCACCGAGGGGGGATTCTCCGGCTACACCGTGAACGACGAGCCGCAGCCGCAGGTGCCCACGGCGTTGGGGTTGCTGAACTTGAAGCCGGCGCCGCT
>DASWIG010000021.1:0-3996 GCA_036397835.1 Thermoanaerobaculia bacterium | reverse complement strand
CGCCTGGACGAACGGCGCCCGCGCCGCCAGGCCCGTGAACGGGCCGGCGCCGGACTCTCGCAGGTCGAGGTAGTTCAGGTACGACGTGAACCCGAAGGGCTGCGCCTGGGTGTAGACCTCGACCACCTCCTCGGGACGTTGTCCGGGCAGACCGAGCTCCCGCAACGCGACGGCGTTGACGAGTGCGAAGATCGTCGTCGAGATACCGATTCCGAGGGCGAGCGAGCCGATCACCACCGCGGACGTCGCCGGCTTGCGGACGATCTGTCGAACGGCGAGCCGAACGTCTTGGAGAATCGAGGTCATGCTGAGCCCTCCTTGGCGTCGTCAACGATACGCCTGCTCGTCAGCAAGGGCGATGCCAAGTCGAGTGGTCGTCCGTCACGGCGCGCTCGGTGGGAAAACCACGAGGCTGTTCGGCGACGGGAACGGGTGTCCGGAAACGGACGCTTCCTGAATTCAGGGGTAGCGCCAAGGACCTCAATTCACGGCACGTATCTCGTCGAGGGGCTCGATGTCCCGATCGAAGAGCGCCTGGCCCCGCCTGGCCATCTCGTCACTGGAATAGCGTGAAGAAGCGATTGCCTCCGTCACTTGGCCGGCAACGGCGAGAGGACTCCGCGATCGATCAATCCGCGGAAGTGACTCGAAACGCTCAACGCGAGCGCGCGGTCACGCACGAGCAGGCCCAGCTCGATGTTGCGGTCGAGGGCGGCCTCGGTCAGGTTCGCCGACGTTACGAAGACGGCTTCGTCGTCGGTCACGACGGCCTTGGCGTGGAGGACGCCGCCGGGTCCCTCGACGTCGAGCGACCGGGGATCGTAGTGGACCCACGGCCGCGACGATCCCGGCCAGTCCGTGCCCCAGAAGCGGTCGGCGAATCGCCGCACGACGTCCGCGGCGGACGTGGTGTCGCCGCGGCGGCGTTGCAGGTTCAGGAGCAGCGTGACCCGCAGCTCCGGCTTCTCGTCCATGCGACGCGCCAGGACCTCGAACGCCCGCGGGCCGTCGAAGTAGGCGTAGGTACACACCCAGACCGTGCGCTCGGCCGAGCCCAGGAGCTCTTCGTAGACCCGCCGCGTGTCCCGCGCGTGGACGCCCGGCACCTCAGGACCGGACCAGACGAGGTCCGGGCGCGGCGTGCGCAGCGCCGCTTCCTCCAAGGCCCGAACCCAGGCGGCCGCCGCCGGGCCGGCGACGCCCAGCCGATTCAGCTCCGCCAGCGCCGCGACGATTCCCTCGCCGCCTTCTCGCAGGCCGAGGGTCGACCGCAACGCGGCCTCGGTACACGGCGCCGCCAGCATTCCCGAGTCGAGGGCCTGCGCCAGGCGACGGCGCAGGTGGGCGGGCAACGCCAGGAACGCCTCCGTCATCCCGCCGCTCCGAAGTAGGCGACGCCGCGCGTCGCCAGCGTCGGCACCACGAGCGCGCGGTCGAGGTAGTCGTTGCGCATCTCGCACGACGTCTCCGCCACCAGCGCGCACGCATGGCACGCGGCGCCGTGCAGCCAGCGGCTTTCCATGCTCTCGCCCGGCGCGTGCTGCGCGCAGATCGGGTCGTTCGAGCACAGGGCGCCCGCGCGCAGCGCGTGCGCGAGGTGGGCCTCGACGTGCCGCGCCTGCTGCACCAGGCCGCCCAGGGTCCCCTCGGCGTCCGGGCTCCCCGTGTAGAGGAGGATGCCGAAGCGCCCTGCTTTCTCGTCGGAATAGACCCGCTCGCGGATCGAGCTCGCCGGGTAACCGCAGCGCATGGCCAGGGACTGGATCAGGAGGTGCGACAGCGTGTGCAGGAGCACGTAGGGCCCGCCGGGGAACTTGAGCTTGCTCTTGCGGCCCTTGAGCCAATGCTTGTGGCCGGCCGCGAGCAGATCCAGACGGGCCGCGACCGCCTCACGCGCGAGCCACTCCGCGACCGCGCCGCCGCGAAGCTGGAGGAACAGACCCTCCCCCCGGTTCTCCACCGCCGGGAACCAGGACGGCTCCAGGGCCAGATCGGCGCGCTCCACGTCGCTCTCGTACTCGCCGTCGATGTCAGGCGTCACGGCCTCGAAGCGCGTGAAGCCCGTCAGCGCCAGCACCTCGCGCAGACGGTGGAGCTGGATCACGGCTTCGATGCCGTCTGACAGCTTGTCGCGCCGCCAGACGCGCTCGGGCAGACGGCGGGCGTGGAACTTCGGATCGACCGGCACGTCGTCGCCGTAGCCCTCGGGCACGGCGAGCAGCGCGTCGAGCTCGACCTGCTTCACCGGCCGCTCTTCGCCGGCGCCGTGCTTGACCTCGCGGATGGCCTTCAAGACCTCGGCGTCCGCGAACGGCGCCAGCGTCTCGGCGACCTTGGGCTTCTTCTTGAGGAAGGCGAGACCCGCCGCGTCGTCGACGATTTGCAAGTCTTCCCAGAGGCGCGCCACCGCCTTCTGCGCCGCGGTCCCTCGCTCGGGGATCCAGAGCACGCTCATCACCTGCGGGAAGTAGGCGTTGGCGGCCGTGCGGATCAGCAGGCGGCTCGGCAGCGCGCAGTCCTCGCGCGCGAAGCGGCCCAGCCACGGCCGCGCCCCGCTGCACGGGCCGAGGGGATAGGTCTCGAGCAGGCTGGCCTCGTAGAGGCTGCGCCACCGGCCGCACTCGCAGCGCACCACCAGCTCGGCGAGGTCGCCGCTGGTGCCCCGCTCGTCGAGCCAGAGCTGACGGCGGCAGGTGTCCTCGACGCCGTGGACGAACCGGCGCCAATCCAGGTCGTCCACGTGCCCTTTCGGGCAGGCGCGCACGAACCGCGTGGGCACCACCTGCCGGCCCTCGAAACGGCTGCGCTCGTCGAGGGCCTTGCGGTGCACCAGCCGGCGCGAGAGCTCCCGCTCCTCGCCGCCGCTCTCCTCCTGCACCACGAACCACTCGGGAAAACGCCAGACGCCGATCCCCCGCGTCGGCTCGCGCGGGTCGTTCGAGTCGGCCGGCGGCGCGTAGAGACGCGCGCCGGCCACGCCGGTCATCGTCTCCAGCTTGCGCACCAGCCGCGGCTCGTCGATCTTCTCGAGCTCGTTCGGCTGCGGCCAGGTCTCGAGCCCGCCGACGATCACCGCGTAGCGCGGCAGGTCGAGCAGCGCGCCCGGACCCCACGTGGTGACGACCTGGCTGCGACGGACCTGCCCGTGCGACCTCCGGCTCATGAGCTCTCCGGCACTCCGCTCAGGTCTTTCATGAAGAGGCTGACCTCGGGCTCGACGTCGCGCAACGAACGGTTGGCCCGGAACTTCCGGTGGTCGGGGTCGGAGCTCGTCTCGAGCATCTCGAGCAGCAACGGACGCGGCCGGCTCAGCTCGTACTTTTGGTACTGCACCTCGACCCCGTGCCGAAGGAAATCGCCCACGACCGTGATCCAGGAGTCGAGCAGCTCCACGACCCGGTTCTGCACGCTGCGCAAGCGCTCCTCGCGCTCGGCCTCGTCGTCGATCGGCTGTCCCCGCACGCGCTCGAGAAAAGCGTCGACGAGCCGCCGCTCGAGCGCCACGCGAACCCCGGCGATCTCCTCGACGCCGCGCGGCGGCGTCAGCCGCGGCTCCGCGTGCCGCGCCAACGCCACCAGCGCGCCCGCGAACCCGCGGTCGAGCGCGCGGGCGGAGAACGGCGTCACGCTCGACACCTCGACCGAACGGTAGAACGTCTCGTGATAGTGACGGAAGCGCTCGTAGTGCGAACGGTCGCGCGGCTTGTGGACGTTCAATAGCGTCAGCACCAGGCCGGGACGCTCCTCGTCGCGGCCGACGCGGCTGGTGGCCTGGATGTACTCGGCGTGCGTCTTGGGCTGCCCGAGGACCACCATCAGCCCCAGCCGCGGAATGTCCAGGCCCACCGAGATCATGTTGGTGGCGATGGCGCAGTCCACCCGCTGCTTGTGGTGGAAGGGAGCCTCGAGCCGCCGGCGCGCCTCGGCCACCTTGTCCGTGGACACCCGCGAGGTGAGCTCGATCACCTCGGAGAACGTCTTGCGGTCCTGGAAGAG
>DASWIG010000020.1:0-6374 GCA_036397835.1 Thermoanaerobaculia bacterium | reverse complement strand
TCGCCCGCGAGGTCTTCCGGACGCAGCTCGCCGTCGTCGAGGGCGATCGACCACCGGTCCGGATCCGGCGTCCGGGCCGCGCCGTGACCGGTGAAGTGCCACCCGTCGAAGGCCCCTCGCGCCATCTCTTCGAGGACGTCGGCGCAGACGGCGGGCACGCGGCAAAACTTCCGCGGCGGCGAGAAGAGCTCCGCGAGGGCCTCGCGCTCGGCGGCCGCCGAGGGCAGGTCGACGACTTCGGGGGAGACGAAGGCGAGCCGGCCGAGCGGAAGCTGGAGGTGCTCGGGCAGCCCGGGACGCCAGCGGGTCAGGGCGAAGGCCTCGCAGAAGAAGGGGCCGAGCTGCCGGCGTCCGTTCTCGCGTCCGCGCAGCCGCAGGAGCTCCCAGGGGATCCAGCCGTCCTCCGCCTGCACCTGGACCGTCGTCACCTTGTCGCGCAAGGCCCGGAGCCGATCCTGGAGGTCGTCGGGCAGGAGCGCCTCGGTGAGGCTCGCTCCCTTGTTCTCGAGGTGCCGGAGCGCGTCGGCGCGGGCCTTGTCGTCGCCGAGGGAGATCCTGTCGTCGACGTCCTGGAGCTGATTGCGAAGGAAGGACCATGGATCGGCGCGCAGCTCCTTCGGGCCGAATTCCTCGTAGTTGAGGCCCAGCCCAGGGTCGCGGGCCTTGAGCACGAAGCTCAGACGGGTGGTCCCGCCGCGGCGGTCTTCGCGGACGAGGATCACGAGATCGGGGGCCGAATGCTCGGACTGCGTCGACATCTTCCTCCGGAACAGAGTGACCCTTCAGGGCTTCCTTCCCAGCACGTAGACCGCCGGATCCCCCAGGATGACGAAGTTGCGCGCATCGTTGTGGACCGTCCACTTGAAGGCCAGGCGCTCCTTGGCCTTCGGCGACTCCGCCAGCTCCGGCCGGCCTTTGAACAGCTCGAGGTCCTTGGCGAGATCGGCGGCGAGCGCCTTGTAGCGCTGGCACAGAGGACGCAGGGCGTGCCCCACGCGGTCGCCGCGCAGCAGGCGGTAGAGCATGTCGTCCAGGCTGGCGACGGCGGTGAGGTCGCGCTCGCCGTCGGGCCAGGCGAAGGAATACGTCCAGCCGCGGTCGACGTGGCCCACGACCGCCAGGGCGCCGCGGGCGAGCATCTCCTGCGGCAGGCGGGCCACGAAGGGGCGCAAGGCGATGGCGGGCGGACCGGCGCCCGGCGACGCGTCGGGGTAGTTGTCGCGCACCGGCGTGCCGGCGCCGTAGCAGGCGAAGGTCATGACGGTGAGTCCCGCGACCTGGCAGCCGTCGACGTCGTCGCCGGAGAAACAGCCCCCGTCCTGGCAGACCAGGGAGCCCTGGACGGCTTCCTGCTCGGGAGCTCCGGGCGCGGCCCGCAGGCCGTGGCACGAGGCGAGGAGGAGGCCGGGCAGGTCGGCGCCGGTGAGGAGACGGCGCAAGCCGTCCTTGGACGCGTCGTCCCGGCGCCGCAGGTCGAGCTCCCAGCCGCCGCCGAGACGCGGCCACTTCTGCTGCAGGGGCTCGGCGAGATGGCTCGCCAGGAGACGCGTGACGCCGTCCCCCTCGACGGACAGGAGGCTCGCCCGCCGCGGCCGGCCCACGCCGCGGGTCTCCGCTTCGACAACAGCCTTGGCATAGCGGCCATAGCTCTTGACTTCGTCGAACGCGATCCGGCCGACCGCATGGTTGACGCTGAGCTCGTACTGGAGCTTCCACGGAATCTTCTCGGGGTCGCCGGCGATCAGCAGGTAGTACGGCAGGACCTCGGGACGCACGACTCCCGGCGTCTCGCCGTGGCGGCGCAGGAACCGTTCGCCGGACTCGTGAGGCTTGTACGCGAGCCTCTGGTAGAGCTCGCCGGCCTGGTCTTGCCGGCGCTCGATGAGCGGCCGCAGCCCGGCCTCGATCGCCGGCCGCTCGTCGAGCGCGAAGATCACGCCCCAGCCGGATTGCGCCAGGTCGTGCGGATCGACCCAGGACGGGAGCTCGCGGCGCTGGTCCTTCTCCCGCGCTTCGAGGGCCTGCTCGTAGCCCAGGCACAGGCGTAGCTCGCCGAGGGCGGGAGCTCCCGCCGCGCCGGCGGCGAGGAGCGCTTCCGCCAGCATCTCGGGATCGGGATCGAGCTTCTCGTCCGCGCTCATCCGAGATTCTCGCCGTCGAGCTCGGCTTCGGCGTCGGCCGCGGCGGCTTCTTCGAGCGCCCGGAGACGTTCGTCCGGGATCGGTCCGCCCTGGCCGCCGCCGCCGGGCAGGTCGCCGCTGTGCCCGGGTCCCGGCGAGTCGCCGCTCGTCATGGGCTCTTCTTCGATGGAGCCGTGCTTTCCTTTCGCGAAGAGGGTCGGCTCTGGCGTCCTCATTCGTCTCTCCTTTCATCGTCGGTCAGGTCATGGAAGAAACCGCTCGCGAGCCAGTCGCCCAGGAGGACGAAAGCGGCCCACTGGTACGGCGCGGAGCCCGGCTCCGCGAGATAGGAAACCTGGGCCCGGCGCAGGGCCGCGGCCGGAGAGCCTTCCGTGCGCAGGGCCTCGTAGAAGCGCACCATCAGCTCCGCGGTGTGCTGGTCGCTGACTTCCCAGAGGCTGAAGACCACGCGGGCCGCGCCCGCGTCGAGGAACGCGCGGGACAAGCCCTGCATGCCCTCGCCGCGCACGTTGCGGCCCACGCCGGTACGGCACGCGCTGAGCACCACGAGCTCGGCGGCCAGGTCGAGGCGGGCGATCTCGAAGGAGCGGATGAAGCCGTTCAACGGCGCTCCGTCTTCGTCGACCAGCGACAGGACGAGCCCCGAGAGCTCGGGATGCTCGGGGTGGACGAGCGCGTGGGTGGCGAAGTGCAGCACGGCGTAGCTCGCGAGCTCGGGGGAGAGCAGCGTCTCGCGGCGAGCCGCGTAGCCGAGGGCCAGGCGCACGTCTTTGTCGGGGTAGAGCGCGCGGATGCGCTCCGCCTCGCTGCGCGAGTGAGGGAGCCGGGCGAAGGGGTCGACGCCCAGGGCGTCCGCCGTGCGCCGCAGGTCCCCTCGCGAGCCCTCGCCGGCGCCACCCTCGCCGGCGCCACCCTCGCCGGCGTCGCCGTAGACGGGGCCGCCATAGACCGGGTCGGCGAACAGGGCGATGCCGCGCTCGGGCTTCGGCCGCAGCGCCCGGCGCTGCACCGCGAGGGTGCTCGCCGAGGGCAGCGTGACGATTTCGTGCCGGCGGATCAGGTAGGCGTCGTCGGCGCCGTCAGGCTGCGGCAGAGCGGCGAAGGGGACCGCCTGCAGCAGTCCCTCGGTGACCAGGACGAGCCGAGGGTGGCGGGCGATCTCGGCCGCCACCGGCGCGAGCAGCAGGTCGGCGAGCCGGCGTCCGCGCCGCAGGGCGTCGCCGGCGCTGCGCCGGTCGGAGCGCGCCAGGCGGTCGGCGAAGGCCGCGGCCACGGTCTCGAGGGCGCGGCGCGGCGGCAGCTCGTGGGCGCCGAAGCCCTGGCGGGAAAGGGTCCAGACGTAGCCGCGGCGCTCGCCCAAGGCGTAGGCGAGGAGCAAGGTGTCCTCGTCCAGGAGCGAGCCGCGGATCGCGTCGACGTCGAGGGTATCGGCGTGGGCCGGCGCCGCAGCGTCGGTGACGGCGCGGCGGATGCGTCCGCCCAGCTCGTCGAGACGCACCAGGAGGGCGTCGAGGAGCGCTTCGCGTCGGGGGTCCTCGGCGCCCAGCAGGCTCGCCGCGCCGAGCTCGCGCAGCAGGCGGCGCTCCTCGGCCACGAGCGCCGGATCGGCCGGCGCCAGGGGCTCGGTCTGCCGCGCGAGCAGGGTGTCGCGCAGCTCGCGGGCGAGGCGCCGCTCGTGGACCTCGAAGGCCCGGGCGGCGAAGCCGTCCTCGGGCCTCACGGCGTGGAGCCGCATGAGGACGTCGATCGCGACCTCGAAGTGCTCCTGGTACCAGGCGAAGGAGCTCAGGCGCAGGTCGCGGCGGTCGGCGCCGCCGCGCAGGGCCTCGATCGTGCCCAGGGCCGGCTCGATCCGGCTCCAGGCTTCCGCGAGCCGGCCGAGGTCGCGCAGGGCTTCCGCGGCGCGTACGCGGCTCGCGGCGAGGCCCCGTGGGTCGCCGATCCGCGCGAAGAGCTCGGCGGCCTCGTCGAGGAGCCGGAGGCCGTCCGCGGGCTCGCCGGCGTTGACGCGGAGCCTGCCGAGCCGGGTGAGCGCGGTCGCCAGCGACTGCCGGTCTTGCGCTCGCCGCGCCAGCTCGACCGCCTGCTCGAAGGCCCGGCGCGCCCCCTCGACGTCGCCGCGCCGCTCCCGCACGGCGCCGAGGGTCTCCAGGCGGACCGAGCGGCCGGCGCTCGCCTCCGGCGGCTCCGGGGCTTCCTCGAGGGCTCGCTCGGCGGCGTCGAGCTCGCCGAGCCTCAGCAGAGCGTGGGCCTTGCCCTCGAGGGCGACGGCGCTGCCGCGATCGTCCCGCCGGCGGCGGTGGATCGCGAGCGCCCGTGAGTACTGGCCGAGGGCTTCCCGAGGCCGATGGAAGTCGAGGAGCAGATGGCCGAGGGTGATGCGAATGGTGGCCTCCTCGCGCTCCGGCGCCGTGTCGAGCGCCCGTTCGAACGCGTCGACGGCGAGCCGGGTCCGGCCCACGAGGTGGTTGGCGAGGCCGAGGTGGGAGAGCGCCAGGGCCACGCCGCGCCCGGAGCCGCGGGCCTCGTAGAGGGAGAGCGCCTCCTCGAAGAGCGGGATCGCGCGCTCCGGCTGACCCTGCTCGAGCCGGACCAGACCGGCCAGGTCGAGCAGGTTGTCGAGCCCGCGGCGATCGTCCTCGGCCCGGAGCAGCTCCAGGGCCTCGTCGCAGAAGGCCGTCGCCAGGGGCAGACGGTCGAGGCGGAAGTGGGCGTGGCACAGGCGGTGGAGCGCGTCGATCGCGCGGCGCCGCGGCCCCAGGCGCCGGAACGTCTCGAGGGCTCGGCGGTAACCTCCGATGGCCGCTTCGTAGTCGCCTTGCTTGAACCGTGCCCAGGCGTCGCGGGCGGCGCGGTCGGCGGCGACGGCGGCGCGGTCCTCGTCGCCGGCGGGACGGTGCTCGAAAGCCGCCAGCACGTAACGGCCGGAGGATCCCTCCCGTTTCGGCCCCACCACCTCCGCGCGGTAACGCCCCGCCGCGGTGACGATCGCGAGCAGGTCCTCGTAGCCGTCGGTGCCGTTCGGGCTGTCGGCGGAGCAGAGCTCGTCGCCGTTCGGGCCGATGAGCCGCAGGACGACGTCGACGCCGCATTGATCGACGGTCATGCGCAGGTGCTCGCCGGCCTCGAGGTCGACCTCGCGGAAGTGGACCTCGCCGCTCGCCAGCGGGATCGGCTCGCCGGTGCGCGGGATCTCGGCCGCCCCGAGGCCGGAGACGGAGAAGCTCAGGGCCATGATCCCGGCCCTCCTGACCGCGGCGCGAGCCGCGTCAGCGGACTTCGACGCGGATCTCGCGCCCATCCAGGAGCTCCACCCGGCCGCCTTCGAGCCCCGAGAGGCGCAGCGTGAAGACGCCCTCGGCGAGGAGACGGCGCGGCAGCGAGAGGAGGTACTCGTCCAGGGGATCGCGTTCCACGTCGGCCTGCCAGACGACGGCGCCGTCCTCGTCCAGGAGCTCCAGGCGGTAGACCGGGAACCGCGCGACCTCCGAGAGGAGGAGGTAGATCGCCACGTGCGAGGCCGTGGCCGAGACCGTCAGCGTCTCGGAGCGCCGGCCGTCGAGGAAACGGATCTCGGCGCTCGCCGACGAGCCGACGACGGCCGGCCGCGAGAGGACGTCGACCTGGCGCCTGAGCTCGCCGAGCCAGATCGAGAGCCCCAACGCCGCGGCGGCGAACGCGGCGGCCAGGGCGTAGCCCGGCCAGGCCCTGGCGGCCGAGGTCGGCCGCCGTCTGGCGAAGCTCACGACGTTTCCCGACGGCGTCCCCTTGGGGGGAGCGAGGGGGGAACGCTGTAGGGCGGCCCGGGCCTGCTCCAGCGTGTCCGACCAGCTCCGGTACTCCGGATCGGCGTCCACCTCCCGCTCGGACCACGACGCCTCGAGCGTGCCGGCGGCGATCGCAACGCGCTTGCGCCGCGCCCGCGCGAGGACGTCCTCGGCGAGCGTGCCCGTCCGCAGCTCGGGGTCGAAGGCCGCGGCGTCGATCCGGACCTCCCGCCCGCAGCGCAGACGGAGGCCGTCCTCCGTGACCACGTCGAGGCTCCCCGCCAGGGGATGGTCGTCGACCGGCGCCACCAGCAGCCGGCGAGGGTCCTCCTCGTCCCGCTCGAGCACGGCCCATTCCACGGCGAACGCGCGGGCCGCGGCAAAGACGAAGGTGTCGCCCGGGCTCGGCGGTCCTCCCTCGCGCAGCCGTTCGTGGTCCGCGGCGAAGCGGGCCGCGGCCTCGCCG
>DASWIG010000019.1:0-4396 GCA_036397835.1 Thermoanaerobaculia bacterium | reverse complement strand
GAGCCCCAGACCATTCAACAGTGCCTCGATCGCCACTTCGTTGAGGCTCCGTTCCTGGTTCCGAGCGCGTTGCCGTAGCGCCGTGTCAAGGTGGTGGGGGATCTTCCGTAACGTGTACTGCATGCATGCAGTGTATGCATGACGTGCCTGCACGTCAAGCCTTCAAGCTGATCCACTGACCGCGGCGCCGCCAGCCGCGTCGGCCGCCGGATCGTTGAGCGAGCCGCGGACGAGCTTGTAGTCCTTGACGAGATGGTGGTAGGGGTTCTCGGGAAAGGCGAGCGGCGAGAGATAGAGCGTGTCGACGACGGGCTTGTCGTGGAGCGCGAGCCGGGGCGCGAGCTTGCGCAGCACCGGCAGGTCGTGGCCGAGCAGGTTGTGTCCCAGGATGAAGTCGGCCCGCTGCGCCCAGCGGTCGAGCTCGGCGAGGGCGTCGTGCAGGTCGAAGGATCCCTTGCGCTCGAACGTATCGCGTCCGCGGACGGCGCCGATGCGGTGGACGTGCTCCTGGCCCTTGGTTTCGCCAACCAGTTCGTCTTCCTCCTCAGGCCCTGACTCGAGCTGGAGGAGTTGCCGCGCTTGTCTGCGGATCAGGAACCCGGTGCCTTCTCAGGATCGAAGACCGCGAACCCTTCTCGATCCGCGAAAAGAGGGCCTGAGAGCCGGTCTCGACGATGTAGAGCTTGACGAGGGCGCTGGTATCGAGGAAGACGATCACCGACGATCCTCGATCACCATCTCGGAGGCCGATTTTCCGCGTGCCGGGACCTTGGGACCTTGGAACCGCGTCAGCTTGGCCTCCCGAGGCCGGATCAGCAGCCCGCGGGACTCCAAAGCCGCGAGGCGTGACTCTTCGTCATGCGCCGGAAGGTCCTTCAGGGACACGAGCGCCGCCACGGGCTTACCATCCCGCAGCACGACGACGCGCTCGCCGTCCTCGGCGCGATGGAGATAGCTGGAAAGACGATCCTTGAGGAACCGGGTGTTCACGGTGACCATCGTGTACCTCCTGCGGCCATTGTAGCCGCGGCCGCGACGCGCTTCAAGCCTCGCCTGAAGCCCGCGGAGGCTCGCCGATGTAGCGTTCGATGTCCTGGCCGGAGATGGCAACGGCGGCGCCGGAGGGAAGGTCGTGGCCGATGAGGTTGTGCCCGAGGCCGAAGTCCGCCTGCCGTGCCCAGCGGTCGAGCTCGGCGAGGGCGTCGTCCAGGTCGAAGCGTCCCTGGCGCTCGAACGTGTTGCGTCCAAGGACGGCGCCGATGTGGTGGACGTGCTCCTGTCCCTTGGTCTCGAGGTCGAGAAGCAGGCTGCGCTCGAGGAAAGCCGGGGAGTGTAGAGGATCTCCGCTGGCACGGTCCGTCTGCGGTGCCCGGCGAACGACCAGCGCCATCTTGTTCCGTCAACCGCCGTCTTCGTCCGCAGAGGCCGCTGCGGATAGGACTTCGGTCACCCGCGGTAGAGCTTCGGGGCTCACGATTTCCACTGACTCAGTGAACTGACGTTTCCTCGCTACGAGTATGGGCTTTCCGGACGGGTCCGCGTTGCTGAAGACAAACAAGTGATCTACGATCAATGCGAATAGTGCGAGAAAATCGTGCGACCGGTACCAGCGCGAGCGGATCTTTTCTTGTGGCACGTCGTGCCCACCGCTGGCATGACGACTCTTCACTCGTCGAACATGGAGCGCTGGCGTAGGTAAAGCAACGAAAATCATGCTCACGTGGTAACCGAGTTGGCGCGCTCGTTCTACATGGCGCAGGTATTTCCCGGTGCTCAGTACGGTCTCTACCAGCACGCTCTTGCGAGCCTCCAGGGAGACCGTGATCAGTTTCTCGACGCGCCGCACGGCCATCCAGTTGACCCAGGTCGTGAAGAAACCAGGGCAGCAGGACTCGATAAAGTGGCGCAGAAGTTCCGGATACGCCTCGCGAGCTTCAGCGGCTAATCGGTCAGGGTTGAGAACAAGAATGTCGTCCCCAAGCCCTATGACGTCTCGGATGTCTTGTGAAGAGGTCAGAGTAGTCTTGCCGGCTCCGTTTGGGCCGGCGATAAGCCAGAGCTCCGGGAACGGCCCTTGAGACGCCGCGGGTGCGCCCTTGGGTCCGTTCATCGATCTTCAGAAGAGGAGCGGGGATCTTCGTCTTCAGCAGAGGAACGGGCCGGCGGCTTGACCTCGACGATCCTGTCACCCACCTGGCCGTAGACGGCATGGCCCTTCGCGTGGGTCGCCGCGATGGCCTTCTTGGCCGCGCGTCCGAAGTGCTCGGTCAACTCGGACTCGAATGCGTCCGAAGCCAGCCAGCGTTCCCGTGAATCGGAGGCGTCTGTGAGCGTGCTAGCCTTATCGAGGTCTGTCTCTGGAGCGACGATCGGCATCGGCTTCCTCCTCGGCCATGGACGTACTATACCAGACCGTCAAGCGCATGCAATCGCGGAGACTGCGGCCCCGAAAGCCCAGAAGCCTCTTGACGAACGAGTCAATTGCTGCGTAGCATGGCTCCTCACGCGGTGGCGCTGAACAAAGGACGCCGAAGCGTGTCTGTACGTTCGAGGAGGCCGAACCTGTGAACGAGACACCGGACCGGCAACCACGCAAGCACGCGCTCCTGATCGGCATCGACCGATATCCCCTCTTCCCCGACGAGAACCAGTTGACGACCTGCGTCGCCGACGTCGAGCTCATGGCGGCGGTGCTGAGGGAACGCTTCGGCTTCGCGGCGGACCGGATCCGCCGGCTGCTCGACGCCGACGCCACCTATGACGGCATCTGTGCGGCCATGGAAGAGCTGATCGGGCAGGTGGGCAAGGACGACGTCGTCGTGATCCAGTACAGCGGCCATGGGTCGCAGCGGAAGACCCGGGACCCCTGGGAGGCGGACGGACTCGACGAGACCATCGTGCCCTACGACAGCGGGCGCAAGTTCGATGGTGTGTCCTATCCCAACCGCGACGTCGCGGACGGCAAGATCCACGACTGGCTGCTCGCCTTGAACGAGCAGACGCCGCACGTGACGCTGGTCTTCGACTCGTGCCACGCCGGCACCATCACGCGCACCGGCGGCCGGGTCCGCCGCGTCCCCCGCGACGAGCGATCGGTCGAGGAACAGCAGCGGCCCGACGATGACCGGCAACTGGCGCCGAGGCCCGGGACGAAACGCGGAGAACGTCGGACCCGGTTCGGCGACTGCCACGTGCTCATCGCCGCCTGCCGCGCGGACGAGACCGCCAAGGAGCACAAGGACGTCGGCCACGGCGCCCTCACTTACTTCCTCTGCCGCGAGCTGCAGCGCTCCGAGCCCGGCGAGACCTACCGCGACCTCTTCGAGCGCTTCGCGCCGCAGGTCATGGCCCACTTCCGCGACCAGAGCCCGCAGCTCGAAGGGGCCTGGGACCGCGAGATCTTCGGCATCCATGACCTCGAGCCCATGCGCTACGTGGCGGTCCGAGAGCGAACGAACGGCCACGTCGTTCTCGGCGCGGGCGTGGCCCACGGTCTCGCCATCGGCTCCGAATGGGCGGTCTATCCGGCGGGGACGCGCCGCGCCTTCCCGGAGGACGTCGAGCCCGGGCGCGTGCGATTGAGCGCCCTGGAGGCCGCGTCGGCCCGGGCCGAAGTCCTCGCCGAGCCCGTGGTCGCCGGCGGCCGGGCGGTGGAGCTCAACCACGTCTTCGGCGAGGTGCGGTGGACGGTCGAGAACCGCGGCGAGCCGCCTTCGGCATCGCGCGCGGCGCTCGAGCAGTCGCTGGACGACTCGCTGCTGCTGCGCCGCGCCGCCTCCGCCGAGACGGGCGACGCCGCGATCTTCTTTGTCGAACGCGGCGGCACGAGTGAGGAAGTTCCCCAGCTCGAGCCCGCCCGCGCCGATTGCTGGGCGGCGGTCGATCACGTCGGAGAGCTCCTGATGGCGCCGGTCGCCGCAGACGACAGAGCTTACGGGAAGCTGGTCGCCGGCCTCGAGGGCTGGTGCCGCTTCCACCATGCCTTGCGTCTGGGAAACCCCAACGCGTGGAGCGCCCTCGACAAGGAGGTCGACGTCGCCCTCATGCGCCGCGGCCCGGACGGTTGGCGGGACGTCGACCCGTCGAAGGAGAACGACGACGTCTTCCAGGAAGGCGACGACCTGGCCCTCGCCGTCACCAACCGCCACGACGCGCCGATCTACGTGGCCGTGCTCGACTTCGGCCTGAGCGGCGCCGTCAGCCAGGTCTACCCGGTGGCGGGCGCCGCCGAGGCCCTCGCCGTGGATCGAACCCTCGAAATCGGAACCCGGCCCGGCGACGAGCTCACGATCTTCCTGCCGGCCGGCTTCCCATTCGCCCGCCGGGCACAAGCCGGCGGCCGGGAATTCGTCAAGGTCTTCGCCACGACCCGGCAGGCGGACTTCCGATGGTTGAC
>DASWIG010000018.1:0-9253 GCA_036397835.1 Thermoanaerobaculia bacterium | reverse complement strand
GCTCGACGAGCGCCACCACAACCGCGCCTGGCCGGCGACCTTCCCGGCGACCAGCCCGCTCCTCGCCCTCGACCGCATCTACGCCCGCGGCGTGCGGGTGATCGACGTGCGCACCCACCAGAGCGCGGCGGCGCGGCGCGGCTCGGACCACCTTCCGGTGGTGGCCTCGATCGAGGTCGAAGGCTGAGGGCCGAGTGGTCACGACCATCCTCGCCTCGACGATCTTCTTCCTGGCGCTGCACCTCGCCGTCCGCAGGACGCTCGCCCGGCGCTTCGACGTCGACCTGAAGCTGTCGCGGGGCCTTGCCGCCCTCCTCCTCGTCGCCATCGGCTTCTACTCCCTCTTCCGCTGGCTCCCGCTCTGGCGCCAGGCCTTCCTCGTGGAGCACGAGCGGGGATCCGCCCTCTTCTACGTCCTCGCCTTCATCGCCGGGCACTTCCTCGCCGACTTCCTGTGGCTCGCCTATGGCGCCTGGCTGGGCAACGAGCCGCGCCGCGACCTCATCCTCCACCACGTCCTCGGGCTCGCCGTCTGCGCCATCGCCTTCTACGTCGAGGCCGGCTACGCGGTGATCGCCGTCGGTATGACCACCGAGATGCTCCCCGTCGCCACCGGCCTCGACGGCGTCGGACAGGCCCGCGGCGACCTCCGCCTGCGGCGCGCCGCGGCGCGGCTCGGCCTCGCCGTCCTCTGGCTCTGGCGGATCCCCTGTTGGATTTTCCTGTTCGCCGTGATAGCATGGAACTTGAGGACCGGGAACGTGATCGAGACGCTGCGTCGGGTCTATCCGATCTGCTTCGTGGCGGCGCTCGCCGTGACCGCCTTCGACCTCTACTGGACGCCCGCCTACCTGCGGATGCTCGACCGCTTCAGGAAGGAGACGGCATGACGCTCAGCCGCTCGATACCATCGACTCTCCTCTTGCTCGCGTCGCCGGTGGTGGCGCAGCCGGCGACCGTCGTCGACCTCGCCGCCTTCCCGCCCGCTCCCGGGCTGCTGACCCGCGTCTACGGCGCGACCGGCGACGGACGGTTGGGGGTGCCGGTGGCCGGAGGGCACGACCTCGACGGCGACGGCTTCCGCGACCTCGCCGTGGCTTACTTCCTCGCCGACCCCATGGGCCGCGTCGACGCCGGCGAGGTCGACGTGGTCTTCGGCGACGGGACGATCGGCGGCGTGGTCGACACCGCCCTCGACGATCCGC
This sequence comes from Thermoanaerobaculia bacterium, assembly GCA_036397835.1. Taxonomy (GTDB): domain Bacteria; phylum Acidobacteriota; class Thermoanaerobaculia; order Multivoradales; family J023; genus DASWIG01. The sequence continues at coordinate 8,048 of DASWIG010000018.1, read as the reverse complement.
GCGTGCTGCGGATCTTCGGCGCCGTCGTCCGCGAAACCGCCGGCAACGAGATCTGGATGGACGACGTGACCGGCGACGGCGTGGGCGACCTGCTGATCGGTCGCCAGAACTTCACGCCCGACTCGCGGATCGGCGCCGGCGCCCTGACGATCGTCGTCGGCTCGCCGGCGCTGCGCCGGCTCGCGGCGGACCTGACCCCTTTCGACCTCGCCGACCCGCCTGCCGGCGTGACCGTGGCGACCCTGGTGGGCGCAAACCAGCTCGACCGCCTCGGCATCTGGGTGCGCACCGGCGACGTCACCGGCGACGGCGTCGCCGACGTGGTGGTGAGCGCCGACCAGGAAGACGGCGAGGGCGAGGCGAACCGCGGCGCCGTCTACGTGATCCGCGGCGGCGCGCACCTCGCCGGCGCCGGGACGATCGACCTGGCGGACTTCGGCGCCACGGCGCTCGCCGGCCGCCTTGCCCGGATCACGCCGCCGCCGGACTCGGACCGCTATCACCTCGGCTCGACCTGCCAGATCGCCGACCTCGACGGCAACGGCCGCGCCGAGGTGCTGGCCTCGGCGGCCCTGGCCCGCGGCGGCGCCAGCGTCCACGCCGGCGGCGCGCCGGGGGGCTCGGCCGAGGCCCGGGGCGGCGCGCCCCGCGGCTCCCTCTACGTGCTCTGGGACGACAACTTCCCCGCCGCCGAGTGGACGCCGGGCTACACCGTCGACCTCGCCGACCCGCCCGGCGCGCGCTCGGTCCTCCACGGCGGCGAGCGCAACGAGACGTTCGGCGAGGAGGTGCTCGGCGGACGCGACTACGACGGCGACGGCACGGCCGACCTCTTCGTGGGCGATTTCCTGGGCGCCACGGACGAAGTCGACGTCGAGCGTCCCGGCGTGGGCTACGTCTTCTTCGACGCCGCGGCCCTTCGGGACCGTGAATTCGACGTCGACGCGGTGCCGGCGTCGCTGGCGGTCACCACCATCGTCGGACCCTCGTCGGGGTCGCTCGGCGCCGACACGGCGGCCGACGGCGATATCGACGGCGACGGCGTCGCCGACCTGGTCTTCGCGTCGCCCTACGCGTCGCCGCTGGGCCGCACCCGCGCCGGCGCCGCGCACGTGCTCTTCGGCCGCGCCGTCTGGCCGCTGCTCGTCGACCTGTCGCCGGGCAACGTCCCGCACCCGGACGAGCTCCGCGTCGCCGAGATCCGGGCCGCCCACGGCGACGGCGTGACCGGCGGCGCCGCCGACGGCGGCGACACGCTCGGCTACAGCGCCGCCGCCGCCGACCACGACGGCGACGGCCGCGCCGACCTCGTCATCAACGAGATGAAGGGCAACGGCGTGGCCTCCGACGCCATCGACGTGGGCAACCTCATCGTGGTGGGCGCGGCGGCGGTGGCGCCGGGGTGCGTGCCCTCGCCGACCGCCCTCTGTCTGCAGGAGCGCCGCTTCCGTCTCGAGATCGAGTGGCGCGACTTCAACGGCGCCACCGGGCCGGGCCGCGTGGTGCCCGCCGGCACCGGCGACTCCGGGCTCTTCTGGTTCTTCGCCGCCGACAACTGGGAGGTGCTCGTCAAGGTGCTGGACGGCTGCCGCATCAACGGCCGCTTCTGGGTCTTCGCCGCGGCCACCACCAACGTCGGGTACACGCTGCGGGTGACGGACACTTTGGCGAGCGAGAGCCGCGCGTACGTCAATACGCTGGGAGTGGCGGCGCCGGCGATCACCGATACCGGGGCCTTCGCGACCTGTCCGTGATAGCGGCACTGAAGAGATCCTGACCGAACCGAGTAGGCGGAAAGGGTCAACCTTGTCCATTTCAGACAGAGAAGAAGGCCGTCACCCCAGAAGCCGCAGCGCATTGCCCCCGAGGACCTTCGCCTCGTCCTCCGCCCCCAGGCCAAGGGCGCGAAGACTCTCCAACATCCTCCCAAGGCTCCCGATCATGTGCGGATAATCGCTCCCGGCGACGAGCTGATCGGCGCCGGCGAACTCGATCGCCAGCCGCAGCGACGCCGGGTCGAAGTTGACCGTGTCGTAATAGAAGCGTCGCAGATAGAAGCTCGGAGGCTCCGAGATATGACGCCGGCAGGCCGCGAACGCGTGGTAGCCGCGATCGAGACGCTCCGCCAGGTACGGGATCGCCCCGCCGAGATGGCCGAGCACCCAGCGGATCCGCGGATAACGCTCCGGGATCCCAGCGTAGACGAGGTGGGCGGCCGCCAGCGTGGTGTCGAACATGAAGCCGACGAGCGGCATCAGCATGTACTCCTGCATCGCCTCGACGCCTACCGGATACGTGGGATGAATGTAGAGCACCAATCCGTGACGGTTCGCGCGCTCGTAGATCGGCCAGAACCGCGGATCGGCGAGCGGCACGCCGCCGGCGTTGCCGTAGAGCATGAAACCCTTGAAGCCCAGCTCGTTGACGCCGCGCTCGAGCTCGTGTGCCGCCGACGCCGGATGGCTCATCGGCAGGTGCCCCAGGGCGAAGAAGACCTCGGGGTAGCTCCACACCGCCCGCCGCAGCCCGTCGTTGACCACGCGCGCCAGCTCGACGGCACGCTCCGGCGGCTCGATGCTGGTGCCGGGAGCGGTCAGGGTCAGGACCTGGCGGTCGACCCCGGCCTCCTTGAGGACCGCGGCGCGGACCTCGAGATCGCGGTGCCCCGGCACCAGGACGTTGTAGTCGCCGGGCGAGTGGAGCACGGGATTGCCGTCGTCGTCCTCGGTGATCCGGAAGCTGCTCGGCCCCTTGCGGATCGCCGCGACGTACTCGGGCGGGAAGTAGTGGTTGTGGAAGTCGACGATCATGCCGCCATTCTCGCACGCCGCCTCACGATCCAGTAGACCGGCACCCCCGAGAGCACGAGCCCGAGGCCCGTGGCGCTCTCCCACGGCTCGGCCACGACCTGGTTGACGGTGATCGCGAAGGCCGCCGCCGCGAAGACCGCCGGCACCACGGGATAACCCCAGACCGAGTATCGACGCTCGACCCCTGTGTGCTCCCCCCCGATCCCCCCCGAGGGGGCCGTCCGGCGGCGCAGCACGAAGAGGCCGACGGCCATCAGGCCGAAGAAAAGCCACTCGGTATAGACGACGCGGGTGAAGAGGACGCGGTAGGAGCCGGTCAGCACCAGCACCGAGGCCCAGACGCCCTGGAGGACGATGGCGACGTGAGGGGTGCGGAAGACGGGATGGGTCGCGGCCATTCGGCGGAAGACGAGGCCGTCGCGCGCCATCGCGAAGTAGACTCGCGGACCCGCCAGCACGATCCCCGCGAGCGCCCCCAGGGTCGACGTCACCACCAGGGCCGAGAGGAAAGCGCCGCCGCCGGAGCCGAGGACGGCGTCGGCGGCGTCGGCGGCGACGCGGTCGGACGCCACCACCTTCGCCAGCGGCAGCACGTGGAAGTAGACCGCGTTGAGCGCCACGTAGGCCGCGGTGACCGTGAGGGTGCCCAGCAGCAGGGCGCGCGGGATGGTGCGCTCCGGCTCCACCGTCTCTTCGGCGTTGTAGGTGACCATGTGCCAGCCGCCGAAAGCGAAGAGCGCGGCCACCAGCGCCGCCGCGAAGTCGCCCCACGAGCCGCCGCCGAGCAGCGTCACGGCCTCCGGCGCGGCAAGCGCTTCCCGCGGGCCGAGGGCGAAGCCCACGGCCACGATGAGGACGATCGCCGCGACCTTGATCACCGTCAGCCCCGTCTGCAGCCGGCTGCCGGGCCTGGCGCCCAGATAGTTGACCGCCGACACCACCACGATGGCCGCCACCGCCGCGAGGCGCGTCGCGAGCGGACCGAGGGGCACGAAATAGCCGAGGTAACGGGCGAAGATCACGGCGATCGCCGCGATGATGCCGGAGTGCATGGTGAAGAACATGGCCCAGCCCCAGAGGAAGCCGGCCAGCGGCGAGATCGTCTCGCGCAGGAAAACGTAGACGCCGCCGCTCCGCGGCATCGCCGAGGCCAGCTCGGCGGTGACCAGGGCCCCGAACAAGGTCAGGACGCCCGCCACCAGCCACACCAGCGATACGCCGGCGAGCGAGGGCACCCGGCCGGTGATCTCGGAGGGCTGGACGAAGATCGAGGCGCCGATGATCGTCCCCACCACCAGGGAGGTGGCGTGGGGGAGTCGGATGACGCGGCGCAGCGTCGCGTCGCGGGCGCTCTCGGGTTCTGGCGAATTCGTCGTCATGAGCTCTCCGGCGGCGCGAAGGCCCGCACCTGGCGCAGGAACCAGGGCGCGGCCAGGGCGGCCATCGCCCCCGCCCAGGTGAGACCGAGCCAGGCGGCGGACGTGCCGATCTCGGCGAAGGACGGCGCGAACGGATTGAGGATCATCCAGGCGCGCGCGTCGCTCGACCTGGCGAAGTCGCCCAGGACCAGGAAGCCGGCGATCGGCGGCAGCACGCTCCCCGCCGCCGCCAGCGCCAGGGCCAGCACCCAGGTGTAGCGGCGGTGGACACGGCGCGCCAGGAAACGGCGGTGGAGCAGCAGAGCGCTGGTCGAATAGGCGAAGCCGTAGCCGGCCAGGCCGGTGGCGGGGAACAGCCAATCGTCGACGTTCGGAGCCGCCGTGCGCGCGGCGACGGCCGCGCCGGCGGCGACGGTGAGGATCGCCAGGGCCGCGGCCCAGGCCACGCCGTTGGCCGAGCCGCTCCACAGGAAGAACGCCGGCACCCGCCGCCAGCGCGGCCGTGGAACCTCCTGGGCCACCCGCCGGCTCATCTCGTCGCGGGCGCCGACCGCCACCACGCAGGCCGCCACCGCCACCGCGGCCCAGGTGACCGTCCACACGCCGAGCTCGTCGTCGCTCGCCGAGCGTCTCGCCTCATAGGCGACCAGGACGCCGCTGACCAGCCACGTCAGGCTCAGGAAGCTCCGCACCGGCGGCGCCCGGTTGGCCACCGCCGGCGACACCAGCGCCACCGAGGCGAGGTAGCCGAGCGTCACCAGGAAGCCGGCGATCCCCAGGAAGACGCCGGCCGGAATCCAGAAGTCGCGGGTGCCGAGCCGGCTGCCGACGCCGGCGGAGACGAGCTCCATGCCCACGGTGACGGTCACGCTGAAGACCACGACCAGGCCCGCCAGGCCGCCGATCCCGAGCATCACCTTGAGGAAGCGGCTGGCCGGCAGGCAGGCCAGGAGGATCGCCGCCTGGACCGCCGTGGTGACCACCACGAAGCCGAAGCCGAAGACCACCAGGATCGACGGCAGGTCGATCCCGCGCAGGAAGTAGGTGAAGCTCACGAAGGGCAGGCAGGCGGAGAACAGCACCAGCGCCAGCAGTTGGGCGGCGAGGAGCTTGCCCGCCACGATGCGCCCCGGCGGCAAGGTGGTGACGAAGACCAGCGACAGGCTGTCGCCGGCCTGCTCCACGAACACCCGGACGGCGGCGTAGGCCGGCAGCGTCACGACCGTGACGAAGAGGAGGAAGCCCAGGATGAAGGCGAAGACCTCCCGCCCGCGGCTGCCGCCCGCGGTCCAGTCGACGCCGGCGGGCTCGATGGTGAGCAGGAAGACGGTCAGAGTCCCCAGCTCGAAGAGCAGGAAGAGCAGCAGCACGGCGGCGACGAAGCGCCCCTGCACCGCCTGGCGCAGCTCCTTGACCACGATCGGGTTGAGCCGGTCGTCGACGAAGCCCGCCAGGGCGCCCAGCGCCCGCGTCACGACACCTCCTCGCGGACGGAGCACCTGAAAGGCAGGTCCAGGATCTCCGCTTCCATCTCTCCTCTTCCTTGGCGCTCGCCTCCGTGGGTCTTGGGCCGACAGTCCTGCGCTCGCGGGACAGTCTACCGTGAGCGCGGCGACGACGCGATCGGCCGGTGTTGGCTCGCCCGATCTCCCTGTGGGAGACCCTTCTGCTGGTCCGGAAGGGCCGATTCTGCATCCGCGGCGCCTACCAGGATTGGGTGGATCAGGCGCTCGAAACGGTGCCCATGGGAGAGGCTGCCTTCACCTTCGAAGTGGCCCGGAAAGTCGAGACGCTGACTCTGCCACACGGCGAGCCGGCCGATCACTTCATCGCGGCGACAGCGTTGGTCTACGGCTACACACTGGTTACGCTCGATCAGAAGAACTTAGCTCGCTGCGCTCGCGAACGGTGATATCCTTTCTCTGCGCAACAAGCGGAGCTCCGTGTAGGGCAGGCTCCGCCTGCTCGGACAGACAGATCCGCATGATCTGATGCCGACGCGCGAAGGACTCCGTGATGCCCCAACGCAGATCGATCGGTTGGAACCGGTAGCCGTGGCGCTCACAAAGATGGCGCAGTCGCGGGAACACTCGCCGGTGCAACGAGTCTCGCTCCGCGATGAGATCGTCGAACGTCGAGCTGACAAAGACGCGAAAGACGCGCTGGGTGATGCTCATGGGCGGGGGAGTTAGGACCGGACAGGTTTACTCGGCACGCACACCGAGCGCCGCTCTCTCGGCCACCAAGAGGCTCTCGTTGATGAGCGGCAACTGGGTGCCCGCGGCGTCCACCAGGCGCCGTCGCGTAGGCTAAGATCGCGGCATGTGCGCCGCACCCCGCGACGAGATGCTGCGAGCGGGTCTCGCCGAGATCTCGAGGCGCTGTCCCCGGATGGTCTCGCAGTGCTACTGGGCCGGCACCTCGGCGATCGCGCTCGAGGAGCTCGGACATCGGGAGTCCTTCGACCTGGACTTCCACACCCGCGAGGCGCTCACCGACACGAGACCGCTTCTGGCGGAGCTCGAGCGAGCGTTTCCGGGACGTGTCGAGGTGCTCGAAACCCCCGATGCGTTCGGCTCGGGATTCACGGGATTGTTGGAGCTGAAGGAAGGCGCGAAGGTGACGATCCAGGTGTTTGCCGGCTTCGAGAGCGTCCCCGACCGCGATCTGGTGACGTCCACCATCGCGCCACCGATGATGCGAGTCGCACTGCATCGATACCTGGCGGACAAAGTCCAGTGCGTCGTCGAACGCCTCGAAGCGCGGGATCTCGTCGACCTTGCCGCGGTCCTGAGGCGCCGCCCGGACCTGCGCGCTTTGCTCCGCCGGGCCGTCGCGGACCAAGACGCCTTGCTGCTCGCCGAACGGCTGCTCGGATGGACAGATGGGGCGATACTCAAGGATCTCGCAGCATACTCCGATGTAGAGCCCGAGGACGCGATCCAGATGCGCGACGACCTCCTGACTCTCCTACGATCGGAGGGCGAGACGTGAAGAGGACGTATCGATACGTCGAGGCTTCGGGGACGGTCGCCCTCACAACGGAGGACGGCGAGATCATCGAGATACCCGTCGTCGCAGGCATCCTCAAGCACCTGGACGTTGGCCAGCTCACCCAGATGGTGCGTGATCCGGCAGTCGCCCGCAAATACACCGACGAGGCACTCCGCAAGGCGCCGTGGAGCGCGCTGCGGCGTTTCCCCCGGCCGTGGTTGCTGGCTCGATTGAAAGAGTCGAAGCTGCCGGAAGGTCGCCGGCGCGCCCTTGAGTTCCTGCTCGAGGGGCCGGGTGCAGGAGGGCGCGATGCGGTCACTCCGGACGCCTTCGTATAGAGTAGCGGTATGGCCACCGTCGCCGAAGAGACGGACTCCAAGCGTGGGGCCGAGCAGCCCGAGGACGCGTGCGGCTCCCCTTTCGGGACGCTCTCGTGCCTGCTGCGCAGCGTCGAGAACCTGAACGCCTCCCTCGACCTCAGCTCGGGCCTCGAACGCCTGGCGGAGCTGTTGCGACGCACCGTCCCGTTCAACACCTTCGGCGTCCTGCTCCTGGACGAGATCGGCCAGGACCTGCGCTTCCACTTCGCCGTGGGCATCGATCCCGAGGTCGTGGAGCACTGGCGCTTCGGCCGCGGCCAGGGCATCGTGGGCGCCGCGGCCGCACCTTGACGCTCGCCAACGCCGGACTGCCCTATCCCTACCTGGTGCGCGGCGGCGCCATCGAGGAGATCCGGGCGTCCGGCGTGCCGGTGGGCGGCATGAAGGAGCCCGAGTACGCCCAGGTCGAGCTGGCGCTCGAGGAGGGGGACGTCGTCGTGGTCGCCTCCGACGGCATCGAGGAGCAGCTCGACGCGCGCCACGAG
>DASWIG010000017.1:0-2408 GCA_036397835.1 Thermoanaerobaculia bacterium | reverse complement strand
CGGTTTCTTCGATCTCCTCTTCGAGTTCAAGCTCGTACGTCGCGCCGAGCTCGGAAAGAGGGGCCGGGAGCTCGCCGGCATGGACGAAGCGGCGCTCCGCGACCTGCCCAAGGTGGCGAAGGCGTTCACGGAGGCACGCCGTCAGGCCGAGAGCTATTGCCGAGCCCTTTCCAGGCGATACGGTCGCCAGATCAACCTGCGTGCATACGTCGTCGTCGGCGTGGGCCTGGAACGGATGCTGGGAGAGGAGATCGAGTCTCAGGGGGAGACAGGACGGGGCACGGCTCAGTCGATGTCGTCCAGATCGCGGTAGGCGACTCGGGGGATGCGCGGGGTCGGCACGACGAAGCCCTCGCGCCGTGCCATGGCCTCGAACACCTCGATCTTGTACGCCAGTGCCTCCGGCGGGCCGAAATCGGCATGGCGCCGGTCCCGCCACAGCTCGTCCGAGCGGATCAGCGGCCAGCCGGCGAGCGCGAGGTGCAGAGCGAACGTGCCGACGGCGTCGTGCCAGGCCTCCGGCGGGTATTCGTCCTCCCCGAGCGCACGGTAGGCGTCAAGCTCGGTCCAGCCCAGGATCTCGCCGCGTGGCTCGGCTTCGAGCCAGGGCTCGAGGCCGGAACCGGTCTCGACCAGAAACCGCGCCAGGGAATCACCGATCTCGACCTGGTACGCGGGCAGGTCCGGGCTCCACGTCAGTTGCAGCGCTCGCTTCCACATCCGTACCCACATTCCGATGCGCATGTAGAATCGAACCGAGGCCTGCCAGGTCCAGCCGGTCGACAAGACCAGGCCGTCCGCCTCGGCGTCCAGCGCCGCGCGGTATGCCGCCTCGAGCGCCCGGCGGGCAGTGCCCCGGCCGCGGAACGCCGGCGCCACGAAGAGGCTCGACACGTCGAGCAGCGAAAACGCCCTGAACATCGTCGCAAACGAGATCGTCCCGACCCGCACGCCGTCCTCCAGCAGCCAGTGGGGCAGCTTGTACTCGTTGTGTGGCCGCCGCAGCGGGCGATGGTCCCAGCTCGCTCTCTCCTCCCATTGCGCCCGCTGGTCGTCGCTCAGGGTGCCGACGTCGATCCGCTGGCCGAGGTTGCCCTCGATGAGCGAGGCGAGCTCCCAGCCGTTCCAGGCGCGCTCGTCATCCGGCGTCTCGGCCAGTGGCTCGATCACGCCGTCATGGGTGAGACGGGCGCAGATCGCGAGGACGTGCGCCTGATCCTGGTCCCATCGAGTCAGCCTCATGCCAGTCCTCCGGAGGTTATGGCGGAGAAGCCGGAGCCTATGAGCTCGGGGTTTGGCGGGCGGCGTACTTGAGCACCCGCACCTTCTCCATCGTGACCAGTCCCTCGGGCACCATCTCGTCGAGGATCGGGAGGAGGGCCTGGACCCTCTCCTCGGTGTCCACGACCTCGATGGCGATCGGCAGGTCCTGGGAGAGCCGCAGGAGCTTGTCGGTGTGGACGACGCTGTGCGCCCCGAAGCCCGCGACGCCGCGAAAGACGGTCGCACCCGCGAATCCCTCGCGGCGCAGCCGCTCCAGGAGCGCGTCCGCGAGCGGGCGCTTCTTCCACTTGTCCGACTCGCCGATGAAGATCCGCACCAGGACTTGTTGGCCGTCGAGCACGCGCATCGTCGTCTCCTTGGTGAAGCCTCAGCCGCCGCCGACGAGCCAGCCGCCCACCGCGAACCCGAGAAAGCTCGCGGCGAGGCAGAGCGTGACGGTGAGCGCCACGTTGAGCCCGGCGAAGAGCCAGGCGCCGTCCTGCAAGAGCCGCATCGTCTCGTAGCTGAACGTGGAGTAGGTCGTGAAGCCCCCGAGCGCGCCGGCGGTGAGCGCGAGTCGGACAGCCGGCGGCATCCACTCGGTGGAGAGGCCGACGCTCATGGTCGCGCCGAGCAGGAACGAGCCGAGCAGGTTGACCGCGAGCGTGCCGTACGGGAACGAGGTGCCGAGCAGCGCCAGCGCCCACCCGGACACCAGGTACCGGGCGCCCGTGCCGAGCGCCCCCCCGAGACAGATCCAGAGCAGCCGTGCCATGTCGTCCTCCAGCTTGGGCGGCGCCGGAGCTCCGTGTCAAGGGGCGAGCAAAGGGGGGACGACGCGTCACGCTTGAGTACCTTCAGTCGGCGCCCGTGCCGCCGGACGCGAGACCGAGCGCCTGGACGGTCCAGCCGAGCGCGGCGCCTCCCAACACCAGCCAGGTCGCGTTGACGTTGAAGCGGACCAGCAGAGCGGCCGCGGCCGCGGCGAGCACGATCGTCGGCGCGTCGATCAAGGCCGCCCGTCCGAGCTGGATCGTCACCACGGCCATGAGCGCGAGCGAGGCGACGTTGACGCCGTCGAGGAACGCGCCGGCCGGTGCCCAGGCGCGGATCCGCGGCACCAGGGGCCCGCTGAGCGCCACGAA
>DASWIG010000016.1:0-4875 GCA_036397835.1 Thermoanaerobaculia bacterium | reverse complement strand
GTGATGGCGAGGGGATCGCCGTCGGTCACCATCAGGTTGGCGACCTTGCCCGCCTCGATCGTCCCCAGGCGGTCGTCGACGCCCAGGATCCTGGCGGGGTAGAGGGTCAGCGCCTTCAGGGCCTCCTCGTGCGGCAAACCGTAGGCCACGGCGTTGGCGGCCTCGTAGGGCAGGGTGCGGGCGTCGTGAGGACCGCCGGGCCCGAAGCCGCCTCCGGCTCCCGAGCCGAAGGCGATCTCGACGCCGGCGGCGCGCAGCTCGCCGGCGGTGCGGAACGGCCGGTCGTAGGGGGCGTCGTCCTCCGGCGGCAGGCTCAGGACGAAGCCGAGGATCACCGGGATCCCCTTCTCGGCCAGCAGCTCCTTGACCTTCCAGGCGTCGCGCCCGCCGGCCAGGATCATCTCGATGCCCTGCTCTTCGGCGAAGGCGACGGCGGCCTCGACGTCGCGCTTCTCGTCGGCCATGACGATCACCGGCAGGCCGCCGTCGAGGGTCCGGGCCAGGGCCTCGAGCTTGAGGTCGCGCTCGGTGCGCCCCGAGCCCGCCCCGGTCGCCCGCGCGTAGTGGCGCGCCGCCGCGAACCAGTCGCGCAGCTCGTTCTGCGCTTTCTCCGCCGCCTCTTTGGCCTCGGTGAACGGCGTCTCGCGGACGCTGAAGGTGGAGAAGTCGAAGCTGCGGGTGCGGACGGCGGGCCAGTTGATCACCATGGCGAGCGAGGGCACGATCGCCATCTCCTCCACGGTCCAGCCGTCGAGGTGGATCAGGCCCGCCTGGCCGGCGATGACGCCGTCGCGGCCGGCCTCGGGCGCCGACACCGCGTGGGTGACGCCGCTCTCCCGCGTCACCGGGATGACCTCGCTCGCCGGGTGCACCGCGGTCAGCGCGCTCAGGTGGGGGTTGTAGCGGCCGAGCTCGGTGGTGTCGACGGTGGCGTCGACGGCGCCGATCTCGACCAGGCCGAGCTGGCCGAGGGCGTCGCACAGGCCGGGATAGACGTGGAGGCCGCTGACGTCGAGCGGCGCGGCCCCGGGCGGCACCTCGGCGCCGGGGCCGGCGGCGAGGATCACGCCGCCCTCGATGACCACCCGTCCCACGAAGGGCTCGCCGGCGAGGGTGTGCACGGTTCCGCCCTCGAGGACCAGGGCCTGGGCCCCGACGGCGGCGGCCGCCCCCGTGAGCACGGCCACAGCGAGCACGGCGGCGAGAAGGAGAACGCGGACAGTCGTCGGGATGCGCATCAGCCTACCTCCGGGGCGGTTTCGGTTGGATCGGCGGGCGTCTCTTCCTCATCGTCTTCGGAAGCCCCGCCGAGCTTGCGTTTGAGCTCGTCGATCAGGGTCTGGCGGTCGCGGTCGGCCGCGCGGTCGAAGTAGAGGTCGCCGTCCACGAAGGTCTTCAGGACCACCGAGAACGCCGACAGCGGGTGGCCGTCGTAGAGCACCAGGTCGGCCTCCTTGCCGACCTCGATCGAGCCCACGCGGCCGTCGATGCGGAGCTGCCGGGCGGGGTTCAAGGTCACCAGCTTCAATGCCTCGTTCTCGTCGAGCCCGCCCCATTTCATCGTCTTCGCCGCTTCCTGGTTGAGGTGGCGCATCTCCTCGCCGCTGTCGGAGTTGATCGACACCACCACGCCGCGCTCGGTCATCAGCGCCGCGTTGTGGGGGATGGCGTCGTAGGCCTCGACCTTGTAGCCCCACCAGTCGGAGAACGTCGAGGCGCCGGCGCCGTGCGCGGCGATCTCGTCGGCCACCTTGTAGCCCTCGAGCACGTGCTGCAGGGTGGCGATGCGGAAGCCGAATTCCTCGGCCAGGCGCAGGAGCTGGAGGATCTCGTCGGCGCGGTAGCAGTGCGCGTGTACGAGGCGCTCGCCCGCGAGGATCTCCACCAGCGGCTCCAGCTTGAGGTCGCGGCGGGGCGGGATGGGGCGGCGTCCGGCCGCCCGCGCGCGCTCGTAGTCCTGCCACTGCTTCTGGTAGGTCCTGGCCTCCACGAAGGACTGACGGATGACGTCCATGACGCCCATGCGCGTGGCCGGGTAGCGCTCGTTCATCCCCGGCACCACGGCGCGCGAGCGCTTCGGATTCTCGCCGAGGGCGAACTTGATGCCGGGCGGCGCCCCGGCGAAGCGCAGGCCGTCGGCGTCCTGCCCCCAGCGCAGCTTGATCACGGCGTTGCCGCCGCCGATCGGGTTGGCGCTGCCGTGGAGCACGTTGATCGTCGTCACGCCGCCGGCGAGGGCGCGGTAGATCGAGACGTCGTCCGGGTTGAGGACGTCCTGGATGGTCACCATCGACGTCACCGCGAGCGCGCCTTCGTTGACGGCCTCGGTGGCGATGTGGGAGTGGGCGTCGATGATGCCGGGGATCAGCGAGCCGCCGCCGGCGTCGATCACCTCGACGCCGGGCGGCACCGCGACGCCGGCGCCGACCGCCGCGATCTTGCCGTCGCGGACGACCACAGTGCCGTCGTCGATGATCTCGCCGGCGACCGTGTAGACGCGGGCGTGGGTGACGGCGAAAGCGTCGTACTCGCGCACCGGCCCGTGGACGACGGCGATCGCCCGCTCGAGCTCCTCGAGCGACGCCGCGGGCGCCTCATCCGCCGTCGTCGCGCGGGGCCTGGCCGCCGCCACGCGCTCGCCGGCGAGGTCCATGGTCGTCGAGCCGGCGAGGGCCGTGCCGGTCATCGTGTCGCCGGTCACGGTGAGCGTGTGGGAGATCTCGAAGGTCTGGGTGCCGCGGCTGAAGACGAGCTTGAAGGTGAGCACGTCGCCGCTCATGCGGCCCTTCTCGATCGGCCGCGTGCCGCGCTCGCCGGAGATCTCGCCGGTGACTTTGCCGTCGGGCGTCATCTCGAGCTCGGCGCGCGACTCGCGCTCGCCGCGCGATGTCGTGGCCTTCACGGTCCAGGCGCCGCTGACGTCGCTCGCCGGCGGCTCGCGCGGCTCGTCGCTCTCGCGCTTCTCGTACTTGACGCCGTCGACGAAGACCATGGCCACCTCGGCGTCCTCGGCCCACGGGGCGGCGGTGGAGACCACCAGGTTGGCGATCTTGCCGGGCTCGATCGAGCCCAGGCGGTCGTCGACCCCGTAGATGCGCGCGGCGCCGAGGGTCAGGGCGGCGAGGGCCGCCTCCTCCGGCAGCCCGGAGGCGATGGCGCGGCGAAGGCCAGCGAAGATCTTCGAGGGGCTGCCCAGGCCGTCGGAATAGAAGGCGAAAGGCACGCCGGCCTCGGCCAGCAGCTTGGGCGTGACCGGCGCCATGCGGCGGTGGTAGAGGGTGCGCAGGGGCGTGTCGGCGTCGGGGTCGCGGTCGTGCTCCTCCTCGGGCCAGTCGAGGCTCACCAGCACCGGCCGCCCGCTCGCCGCCAGCGCCTGCAGGCGCTCGTAGGCCCCCCGGGCGCCGACCACCACGGCGGGAAGCTGGTAGCCGGCGGCGAGGTCGAGAGCGCGGGTGATCTCGCGTCCGAGGTCGCCGGGCAGCAGGATCGGCAGGCCGCCGGCGAGCGCCTCGACCACCGGCGCCAGCGACCGGTCGTAGCGCGGCCGCTCGCGGCCCTGGGGGGACGCTTCGTAGAGGGCGGTCGCCTCGGCGTAGTGACGGGCGTCGGAGAGCACCTGCTTCACGTAGGCGATCTGGCCCATCAGCGAGCCGGGGAAGTTGCGGAAGCCGCCCGCTTCGCCGTAGCTCACCCGCTGCGCCACCGGGGTGGCCACCACCATGTCGCGGGCCTCCTCGCCGCCGAGGTTCACGAGGGTCGCCTGGCCGGCGAAGAAGCCGTCCTCAGGCGCGGTCACGGCGGACGTGAAACCGGCCTCGCGCCACGACTCGATGCGCGAGTCCTCGGTGCTCAGCAGGTCGGCGGCGCTGACCCAGGGCGTGGTCTGCGGCCGGTCTTCGGGGCCGCGGATCCGCGGCGCGTTGAGGAAGCGCGCGGCGCCGCCCCCTCCCCCGCCGCCGCCCCCGCCCCCGCCGCCGCCGCCCGCGCCCTCCGCCTGCGCCTGGGCGAGGTTGGTCAGGCCGTCGATGAGGCCGGGGTAGACGGTGAGCCCCTGGCCTTCGATCACCCAGGCGTCGGCGGGGATCTCGAGGTCGCGTCCGACGGCCTCGATGAGGCCGTCGGCGATGAGGACGGTGGCCTGCTCCAGCGTCTCGCCGGTGCCGGTCACCACGGTAGCGCCACGGATGGCGTAGAAGGGCGGCGGCTGCGGCCGCTCGGCCGCCGCCGCGGCGGCGAGGACGGCGAGGTTCGCCAGCATCGCCGCCAGCAGAGCGCCGCCGCCGCGGGTGTCGCGTCGTCTGGATTCGCGCATCGTTGCTCCTTGTAGCTCCTGGGTGGTCGTCCCGCCACAGGCGGCCGATCTTAACGCGACGTTGGGCAAATCGGCCGCCGTCGTATAGATTGGCGCTTCGAGGACAGGAAGGAGCGACACGACATGGTCCAGGTAGGAGACGCCGTCCCGGAGTTCGCGCTCGCGAACCAGGACGGCAAGACGGTGAGAGCGGGCGACCTGCGCGGCCGCAAGGTGGTGATCTTCGCCTTCCCCAAGGCCGACACCCCCGGCTGCACGCAGCAGGCCTGCGGCTTCCGCGACGAGACGCCGCGCCTCGAGGCCGCCGGCGCCGTCGTCCTCGGCCTCTCTCCGGATCCTCCGGCGAAGCTGCGCAAGTGGAAGGACAAGGTCGATCTGCCCTACGACCTGCTCTCCGACCCCGGCCACGAGCTGCTCGAGGCGCTCGGGGCGTGGGGCGAGAGGTCGATGTACGGCAAGAAGTACATGGGCGTCGTCCGCTCGCACTGGATCCTCGACGAGCAGGGCCGCTTCGCCGACGTCCGGATCAAGGTCAGCCCGCAAGAGAGCGTCGAGGCGGCGAC
>DASWIG010000015.1:0-15949 GCA_036397835.1 Thermoanaerobaculia bacterium | reverse complement strand
CTCTCGGTGTGGATGCTCTCGCCTTCTTCGAACGTCACCGTCATGCCGAGGCCGCGGATCGCCACCGTCTGGGCCGAGTCGCTGACGAGGTGCATCTCGACGCGGCCGGCGTCGGCGTCGTAAGCCGCGCGGTGACGGAAGCGGCGGACGTCGAAGGCGCCGCCCAGCTCGCGGTTGATGCGCGCGAGCACGTTGAGGTTGAACGCCGCGGTGACGCCGAGCGGGTCGTCGTAGGCGGCGATGAGCACGTCCGCGCTCTTCTTGAGGTCGGTGCCCAGGAGCAAGGCGTCGCCGGGCGCGAGGATGCGGCGCACGCGGCCCAGGAACTCCCGCGACGCTTCCGGCTCGAGGTTGCCGATGGTCGAGCCGAGGAAGAGCACCACCACGCGCTCGCCGTCGCCGCGGTCGACGCCGGCGTCGGCCAAGTGCGCCAGGGCGCTCCTGAAGTCGCTGGCGTAGGCCGTCACGTGGAGGCGGTCGTAGGCCTGCACGAGCTCGCGCGAGCTGCGCTCCAGCACGCCGGCGGCGATGTCGATCGGAAGGTAGTGCAATGCCCTCTGCCGGGCGAGCAAGGCCGAGAGCAGGTGCGGCGTCTTCGCCGAGCTGCCGCTGCCGAGCTCGATCACCCGCACGGGTCGGCCCAGGGCGGCGGCGATGGCCGCGCTCTCGTGCGCGAGGATCTCTTCTTCCGCCGCCGTGAGGTAATACTCCGGCAGGTGGCAGATCGCCTCGAAGAGGTGGGAGCCGAGCGCGTCGTAGAAGTACTTGGGCGGCAGCGCCTTGGGGCGGGCCGCGAGCCCGGCCCGGACGTCGTCGGCGAAAGCGCCGGTCACGTCGTCGCCGGTCGTCAGCCGGACGACGGTGAAGCGCGTATCCGTGAAGCGCGGATCGACCGCGGTAGTCATGGGTTTCCTCCCGCTTTCAGAAAGGTCTTGTCGGGGGTCAGAGGAGCTGATCCAGGAAGGCTTTCTCCCGCATCAGACGGCGCAGCTTCTGGAAATCCCGGTAGGGCACCCGGTCGTCCTCGTAGCGGTGGATGCCGTGCTCGGCGAGCAGCTCCAGGACGCCGCGCAGGCGCTCTCCGGGCTCGAGGGGCAGGCGGAACTTGAGACCCTGGTAGGCGGCGAGGACCTCGATGGCGATCACGTCGACGACGTTGGCGAGCACCTCGGCGGCCTTGCGGGCGGCGATGGTGCCCATGCTCACGTGGTCTTCGGAGTTGGCGGAGGTGGGGATCGAGTCGACGCTCGCCGGATGGCAGAGCACCTTGTTCTCCGAGACCAGGGCCGCCGCCGTGTACTGCGGGATCATGAAGCCGCTGTTGAGGCCGCTCGAGTCGATGAGGAAGGGCGGCAGGCCGCGCGAGAGGTGCTCGTCGACGAGGTGGGCCACGCGCCGCTCGGCGATGTTGGCGACCTCGGCGAAGGCGATGGCGAAGTAGTCCATGGCCTGGGCCACGGGCTCGCCGTGGAAGTTGCCGCCGCCGAGCACGCTCTGCTTGCTCTCCTCGATCCGCCCGCGATCGGCCCGCAGCCAGGCCCCGTAACGCTCGGGCGTCATGGCGTCGTCGCCGGGATCGGGCGGGAAGAGCAGGGGGTTGTCGGTCGCCGAGTTGACCTCTACCTCCACGATCTGCGCCACGTGCTCCCAGGCGCGCAGGGCGCAGGCCAGCACCTGGGGAAAGCAGCGGAAGGAGTAGTCCTCCTGCACCAGGGGGGTCTCCGGCACCGCGTCGTCGAGCTGCTTGACCGCCGCGACGAGGGCGGTGCGCGCCTTGCCGGCGTTCTCGGTGTGGTGGGGGAAGGAATCGGCGTCGACGACGCGCAGCAGGTCGCTGGCCCGCCGGCGCAGCGGACGCAGGACGCCGTAGAAGTGGGCGATCTGCCCGCGGGCGCCGAGCCCCGACCACTCGGCGAGGACGGCCGCGTCCGGCCGCCCCTGCGCCTGGGTCGGGATCACGTCCCCGAGGTCCGTCGCCAGCGCCTGCGCCCCCTCGCGGGCCGAGCCCGCCTCCGCTCCGGGGACGCCGGCCAGGTAGGCGGCGGCTCGCCGCAGTTGGTCCTGGGCCTGGTAGAGGTTCCCGGAGTTGAGGTAGAGGTCGAGGATCTGGCTGCCTTCGCAGTAGGCGACGACCCGCGCCGCGACCTCGCCCTGGCCGGCCTGCGGGCGCGCCGCGTGCAGCCGCGGGTCGTAGGCGTCGAGCACGCCGCGCTGGGCCTCGAGGCTCAAGGCGCCGGCGAGCTCGGCGCAGCGCAGGGCGTGGTAGCCGTCGAAGAGCGCCAGGCAGGCCACCGCGGTCATGAGCTGGGTGCCGTTGTTGACGGCGAGGCCCTCCTTGGCCTCCAGGTCGACGGGGCGGAACGTCTTCCATCCTTCGCGCTCGGCCACGGCGGCGAGCTCGTGGCGGCCGGGCATGCCCACGAAGTCCTGCTCGCGGGGGTGCAGCGGGTCGGCGCCGTCCTGCCGCTGCCGGCGGGACATGTACCGGCCTTCGGGGTGGCCGATCAGCACCAGCGCCAGATGGGAGAGCGGCGCCAGGTCGCCGCTGGCGCCCACCGAGCCCTTTTCGGGCACGTAGGGGTAGACGCCGTCGTTGAGCATGTTGACGAGCTGCTCGACCACCTCCACGCGCACGCCCGAGTTGCCGCGGCACAGGGTGTTGGCGCGCAGCACCAGGGCCGCCCGCACCACCTCTTCGGTGAACGGCCGGCCGACGCCGCAGGAGTGGCTCATGATCAGGTTCACCTGGAGCTTGGCGGTGTCCTCGCGGGGGATCGCCACGTCGCGCAGCTTGCCGAAGCCGGTGGTCAGCCCGTAGACCTTCTCGTTCTCGTCGAGCAACACCTCCACCATCGCCCGGCAGCGCCCGACGCGGCGCCGGGCGTCCGCGTCCACCGCCACCGGCCGGCCGCGGCGCGCCACCGCCACCACGTCTTCCAGGGTGAGGGTGCGGCCGTCGAGGGCGAGGACGGTGGTGGCGTCGAGGTCATGGCGCAGCGTGCGCAAGATCACTCCTTCGCCTGTCCCGCGGGCGCCGCCAGGAGGTCCGCCAGCGTCGCCTGCTCGGCCTCGCGCTCGCGGACCTCGGCGAGGCGGGCGCGAAGCTGCTCGAGACCGGGGACGAGCGCGCCGGGCAGCGCCTCGAGCACCTCCCAATGGTGGCGCTCGTAGAGCTCGAAGACCTCGGCCAGCCGGAGCTGGTGCGGGTCGCGCCCGAGCAGGAAGCCCTCGTCGTCGCCGCCGATCTCGCGCAGCAGGCCGCCTTCGAGCAGCGGCCCGAGCACCACGATGAGCTCCGGCGTAGGCAGCCGCAGCCGGTCGGCGAGCTCCTCGTGGGGGGTGATCGGCTCGCCGGAGCGGTAGCGGTCGGCGATCACCACCAACGCCACCAGGCCGAGCCAGCTCCCCTCCGCGGGGCCGGCGCGGCGGCGCTCGCGGCGCATGGCCGCGTGGTGCTGGGTGCAGTAGGTCACCTCGGTGCCGAGCAGGATGATCCACCAGGTGAGCTGCACCGACACCAGGAAGAAGAACGCCAGCCCCAGGCCGCCGTAGATGAGCGAGATCGAGCTCGCCTTCTTGACGTAGAGGCTGAACCCCTGGCGCAGGGCCTCGAGCAGCAGGGCGGCGGTGAAGCCGCCCCACACGGCGCTGCCGAAGCGCACCGTGGTGTAGGGCACCAGCCAGTAGAGCATGGTGAGGCCGAGCAGGGTCACCACGAAGGGGATGAACTGGGCGGGCAGCGACTCGGTGAAGCGCTGGAAGACCGCCTGCTGGCTGAGGACGAAGAGGCCCGAGTAGGTGGCGCCGATCAGCACCGGGCCCCAGAAGAGCAGCAGGGTGAACGACAGCAGACGGGTGCGGAAGGGCCGGCCGCGCCGCACGTTCCACACCCGGTTCACGGTCTCCTCGATGGTGGAGAAGGCCATCAGCGCCGTCGCCAGGAAGACGAGGAAGCCGAAGCCGCTGACCCTGTCGGCGTTCTCGACGAAGGTGGTCACGGTGTCGACGAGGGTCTGCTCCGAGTAGGGGAAGACGCGGCCGAGCAGCTCGATCACCCGCTGGCGGTCCTCGGGGTGCTCGAAGGCGCGGGCGCCGACCACCGAGAACGCGGTCAACAGCGGGATCAGGGAGACCAGGGTGATGAAGGCGAGGGCCGACGACTGGCGGGTGAGCTCGTCGGAGCGCGCCTTGCGGATCGCCAGGACGAGGAAACGCCCGGCGCGGCGCGGCAGGTCGAGCCACGACGTCCCTTCCGCCGGCCGCTGGAAACGCTCGCGGAGCCGCTGCGCGCGGCTGATGTCACTGTCCTGCTCCGTCACGATCGCTCACTCCCTTGCTCGCTGGTGGCTCCGAATCGCGCCGAGTCTAGCATCGCGGTTTCGCAATGCCGGCGGGATCCTGTAGAATGGACGCTCTCCCCATACAGGGGCGTTCCGTTCAGGAGGTACACCATGAGCAAACGAGACAACGTACGGCCGATCGACCGGGCGAAGGAGCTCGTGTCGGAGAAGGTCGATCAGACGCGGGAGGCGGTGGCCGACCGCCTCGGATCCGCGCGCGAGAAGCTCCATGACGTGGCTGCCGACGTCGGCGGCCGCCTGCGCGAGGCCTCGGCGAGCGCCGGTGAAAAGGTCCGCGAGACGACCGAGCACGCGCGTGCCGTGGCCCGCGAGAAGTACGAGGCGACGGCCGAGCAACTGCGCCATGGCTACGACAGGGTGCAGAAGGGGGCCGACGAGCTCATCGACGACGTCAGCGACTACGTGCGCGACAACCCGGGCAAGGCGATCCTGATGGCGGCGGGCGCCGGCTTCCTGCTCGGCTTCCTCCTGCGCCGCCGCCGCCATTACGACGCGTGAGCGACCCGGCGCGGGCAGGAAGCGAGAGAACCGAGAGATGAGTGACGAGCACGGGAGCACGCGGGCCGACGAGGTCGTCGACGAGCTCCTGCCGATCGATTTCGACTGGCGCCGCCTGGTGCGCGCCTACCCGATTCCGGCCCTGGCCGTGGCCGTGGCCGGCGGCTTTTTCATCGGCCGCCGCCACGGCGCCGAGCTGGTGAGCGCGGCCACCGCCTTGGTGACCGAAGAGGTCACACGCAACGTCCACTCCCTGCTCGAAACCACGGGCGGCCGGGCGCCGGACGAGGCTGGTCAATCCTGATCGCGATCCACCGGCCCGGCTTACCGGGCCTCTTCTCGCTGCTCTTGCGCCAGATCCTCCACATCTCCGACATCCACTTCGGTCCCCATCACGCCTGCGAGGTGGCGGCCGGGGTGCTCGACCTCGTGGAGCGGCGCAAGCCCGACCTGGTGGCGATCTCCGGCGACCTCACGCAGCGGGCCAAGCCGTGGCAGTTCCGCCAGGCGCGCGCCTTCGTCGACCGCCTCGCGGCGCCGGCGATCGTCGTGCCGGGCAACCACGACGTGCCCATGTACCGCTTCTGGGAGCGCGTGTTCCGGCCCTACGGCGCCTACCGCAAGCACTTCGCCGCCGAGCTCGAGCCGGTGGTCGAGGACGACGAGATGCTCGTCGTCGGCATCAACTCGGCCCACAACTGGACGGTGAAGGACGGCCGCATCCGCTCCTCCCGCCTGCGCCAGGTGGCGGCGATGCTCGAGGCGGCGCCGTCGGGCCAGGCGAAGATCGTCGTCGTCCACCACGAGCTGGTGCCGGCGCCGCGCTTCGACACCCAGAGCGTGCTCTCGGGCTCGCGGGAGGCGGTGGAGGTCTTCGCCCGCCGCGGCGTCGAGCTGGTGCTCGCCGGGCACCTGCACCAGTCCTACGTCATGCCCTCGGAGGCGTTCTATCCGTTGGGCCAGAGACCCTTCATGATCATCCACGCCGGCACCACGACCTCGCACCGCGGCCGCGGCAGCGAGCGCCGTCGCTACACCTGCAACTGGGTCCGCATCGAGGGCGACGAGATCGCCGTGTCGCACCTCGGCTGGGACGCCGACGCCGGCGGCTTCATGGTCCGGAGCCGTCACCACTTCCCGCGCCGCGGCCGCGAGCCGTACGGCCTGGAGGTCCTGTGAGCAAAGGCGCGGCCCGCGAGGCCGCCGCGGCACCACGCTCGGGCGAGCTCCGGCCGGCCGGGGAGCTGCGCCGCATCCTCGACGGCGCGCGCGTCGAGCGCCTCGCCAACGGGCTGCTGGTCGCCACCCTGGCCGCCGGCCAGGCGCCGCTGGTGACCACGGCGCTGATCTACCGCGCCGGCACCCGCGACGACGAGGCCGGCCACGGCGGCACCGCCCACTTCCTCGAGCACATGATGTTCAAGGGCTCGCCGCGCTACGGTCCGGGCGAGATCGACCTGCTCACCCGCGCCCTCGGCGGCTCCAACAACGCCTTCACCAGCCACGACATGACCCTCTACTACTTCACCTTCGCCGCCGACCGCTGGCAGCAGGCCCTCGAGATCGAGAGCGATCGCATGGCGGGCCTCACTCTCGACGCCGAGGCGGTGCGCCACGAGCGCCAGGTGATCCTCGAAGAGATCGCCATGTACGAGGGCGAGCCCTGGGACGCCCTCGAGCAGCGGGTCTCCGCCGCCGCCTTCCCCGGCCATCCCTACGGACGCCCGGTGCTCGGCACCCGCGAGCAGCTCCTGGCCACCGGCGCCGAGGCCCTCGCCGCCTTCCACCAGCGCCTGTACCGGCCGGCCAACGCGGTGCTGGTGGTCGCCGGCGACGTCGGCGGCGGCGTGACCGAGCAGGTCGAAGCGGCCTTCGGCGGCCTCGACGGCGAGGCGCCGCGGCGCGCGCCGAGCCCGCCGCCGGCGGCGCCGAACGGCCTCGTGCGCCTCGAGCGGCGCGCCGGCGAGGTGGCGCGCATGCTCCTGAGCCTGCCCGCCCCGGCCGCCACCGCCGACGACCACCCGCTGCTGCGCCTGCTGGTGGCGGTGCTCGGCGCCGGCCGCTCGAGCCGGCTGCACCGCGCCCTCGTCGACGAGGGACAGCTCTGCGTGGGCGTCTCGGCAGACCTCAACGAATCGGTCGATCCCGGAGGCTGGACGGTGGCCTTCGAAGTGATCCCGGGCATCGAGCCGCGGCGCGCCGAGGAGACGGCTCTCGCCGAGATCGAACGGCTGCGCCGCCAGCCGCCGTCGGCCGAGGAGGTGGCGCGGGCGCAGAAGATCGTCCTCGCCGACTGGATCTTCGACCACGAAAGGGTCTACCAGCAGGCCTTCCTGGTGGGCACCGCGCTGGCGCTGTTCGACGTCGAGCACCCATGGCGTTACCTCGACCGGCTGCTGAGCGTGCGCGCCGACGATCTCGCCGCGGCCGCCGAACGCTACCTCAGCCCCGAGCGCGCCGGCGTCCTGGGCTGGTCGTTGCCGGTGGGATCGAGCTCGGAACCCTCACCCCCGGCCCCTCTCCCAGAGGGAGAGGGGAGTAGCAGGTCGGGGATCGAGCCCCCCTCTCCCCCTGGGAAAGGGGGGTTGGGGGGTGAGGGTTCCCGCTGATGGCGGCGCGATTCACGACCCGCGTCAAGCGGGTGGGCGAGGCGCCGATCGTCGCCGTGCGGCTGTGGCTGCGCGGCGGCGCCCGCCTCGAGGACGTCCCCGGCCAGGCCCTCCTCACCGGCCGCCTGCTCGCCGAAGGCACTCGCCGTCGCGACTGGCGCGAGATCGCCCGCGAGTCCGACGACCGCGGCATGCTGCTCCAGAGCCTCGCCACCTACGAATCGATCGGCGTCACCGTCGACGCGCTCGCCGAGGACTGGCGCCTGGCCCTCGACTGGGCGGCCGAGCTGGCGCTCGAGCCGAGCTTCCCCGAAGACCGTCTCGACTGGCTGCGCCGCCAGGCCCTGGGCGAGCTCGAGAGCCTGCTCGACCAGCCCGAGGTGCGCGCCGGCCGCGCCTTCCTCGAGCAGCTCTACACCCCCCACCCCTACGGCCGCGCCCTGCAAGGCGACGCCGAGAGCCTGGGTGCCGTCGACGCCGACGCCTGCGCCGGCCTCCACCGCCGCGCCCTCGAGTGGGGCGGCCTGCTGGTGGTCGCCGGGCGGATCGACGAGGCGGCGGTGGAGAGCCGGGCCGCCGAGCTCTTCGGCTCCCTCGCAGGAAGCGCCGCGGAGCTGCCGCCGGTGGACGCGCCGCGCGGCCTCGCCGAGGCCCACCGCGAAGTCGAGATCCCCGACGACGCCGACCAGGCCCACCTCTACGCCGGCCACCTCACGGTGCCCCGCCGCCACCCCGACACCGTGGCGCTGGCGGTCCTGGCGGTAGTGCTCGGAGCCGGCGCCGGCATGAGCGGACGGTTGCCCGAGCGCATCCGCGAGCGCGAGGGCCTGGCCTACCACGTGGACGCGGCGACCTACGTCGGCGCCGGCCTCGACGCCGGGCGCCTGGTGACCTACGCCGCCACCTCCACCGACACGGCCGAAGCTGCCGAGCGGGCCATCCGCGAGGAGCTGACGCGTCTGGTCGACGACGGCCTCGACCAGGCCGAGTTCGAGGAAGCGCGCTCCTACCTGATCGGCCGCGACCCCTTTCGCCGCGAGACCGCCCGGCAGTGGGCGGACATCCTGGCCGAGGCCGAGTTCTACGGCCTCGAGACGGACCGCCCCGAATGGGTGACCGAGCGGCTCGGCGCCCTCGAGCGCGCCGACGTCGAGGCGGCGGCGCGGCGCTGGATCCGTCCGTCCGAGCTGCGGGTCACCGTGGGGCGGCCCCGGTAGCTGCCGGGATCGCAAGGCATCCCGCCTGCCACCGGTGGAGTTCGCACACTCTACCGCGGCGCCGCAAGGTGTTCCCTACTGCCACCGGATCTGAATCAAGTGGACGTTGCCGGTGCTGTCCCCGGCTGCGACAAGACCGTCCTCCTTCCTGACAGCTATTCTCTCGATTGTGGCGTCGAATGTCATCTCGGTGAGAGCGCTCCTTTCCGCAAGGCTCCATAGACGCAAGGCACGATCTTGGGACGCCACTAGCACAAGGTCCACGCCCGCACTGGCAACAGCCGTGACTCGCGACTCCTGGACAAGGTCATCTGTCTTGGATAACTCCTCGAGATCCCAGATCTCAAGTCTGCAAGGTTCATCATAGGTGGCGACGAGAAGGCGGCTTCTTCCCAGAGGACACAGGGCTTCGGGGTAACCCTCACGCGCCAAGACCGCCGGGTGTCCTTGCAGACCACCAGGGAAGATGGAAAGCGGCCCATTGTGCTGGGCACAGACGAGTCGGCCGTCGCCCAGCAAAGTCAGCGCTACGGCGCTGCTGTCGAGATCAGCCTCGAACGAGCATAGGAGACCCCCGCTGTTTTGTCTCCAGATCTTTACTTTGTGGTCTCCTCCTGCCGAGGCTAGACCTCTGTCAGGCATGGCAAGGACTGAGTCGGCGCTGTAGCCATGGGCTCTCGTCAATCCGCTCCAGCTCTGCTCCGCAGGAGACCAGATGTTGAGAAAACCACCATAGAGAGTACCACAAATGATAACGCTGGAAGCGATCACGACCGTACCATCTGTCATGGCATCGACTCCCTCGAGCTGATGGAAGGAGTCTAACGGGGTCTCGATTTGCGAGGCCTCTTCTGTTCCGGAGCATCGCCAGATACACAGGCAACCCTCCCTGGAAACTGACACCAGACGGCCATCCGGCAAGAAAGTGACACCGGTAATCGAGCCTTGATGCCCCCGCGTCAGGTCGACGGCCGAGCCGCCGACCTGCCAGAGTCTTAAGGTGGCGTCCTCCGAACCGGAGAGAATCCTTTCAGGCGACACACAGGTCACCGCGGTCAGCCGTTCCTCGTGGCCTCGAAGAACCTGTAGACATTTCCCCTCCTCTGTATCCCAGACACGCAAGGTCTTGTCAGCGGACGCCGATACAAGTTTCTTGTCGGGTAGGAAGCACATGTCTGCCACGGAGTAAGTATGGCCCTCCAATTGGAAAACCTCCTCTCTTGTCGAAAGATTCCAAAGATGAATTGTCGCACCCGCGGCGGCGGCAAGACACGACGGCGGGAATTGTGCGATCGAATTGACTTTGTAAGGAAGACCATCGAGAGTATTGGCCGTTTCTCCGCTCTCCGGGTTCCAGAACCGCAATCCATGAGAGGAGAGCTCATGGGTGATGATCGAGCCATCCCTCAAAAGGGCGGCTGGACTTGCTGCCAATCCTGTGACCAACTTCGGTTCTCGTCTAGCTCGGATGGCTTGGAGATCCGTAACAAAAAACTCTCTTCTGCTGTTCAACATCAACACCTTCGAATCCTCGCTCGCCACGATTTGCTCGACTTTGTGCTGAAGATTCTGAACAGCCTGAACGCTGCCGGTAGCAGCGTCCATGAGCTGGAATTCTCCATGACCGACGTGCTTGTCGGTGCGCACGACGATGATCTCTTTGGCTCCAGGAAATACGCAAGCAGCCGTAAATTCCCAGACGTCTGTTCGTGTTCTGAAGAGAGGGCGACCAGTATCGAGAAGCCAGAGAGTGGCTTCTTTTGCGGTCAATACCAACACGCGGTTGGCGTCGAGCACCCGAAATGACCAGTTCGCGCCGCCGTAAGGATTCACGTCGACCTCCTGGACCATCTTCCAGGTATACCGGGAAACGGTCCGCAAGCGAGTCAGGCCAAAGGTCCGCAAGCGAGTCAGGGCGGACATCGGCAAGCGAGTGGGGGCATAGATCCGCAAGTGGGTAAGGTACTTGATCGCTAGCCGGCCGTCGGGTAGGACGGCCAAGTCGTGTCCACCGTCGATCTTCTCGATGACCTCGGCCGTCCCGACATCCCAGATCCTCACTGTATAGTCCTCGCCAGCCGATACGATTCGGCCATACGGCAACACCGCCACCGCGTTGACCGAGGAGCGATGACCACGCAGGACCTTGAGACATCGGCCGTCATCCAGATCCCATATTCGCAGCGTCGCATCGGCGGATGCGGTGGCGAGTCTCCCGTCGAAGAGCATCGCCGCTGCGTTGATCTGGCCGGTGTGACCGATCAAGCGAATCTGTTTGCCCTCCCGACTCCGATAACGCACGTCCCACACCTCCAGCGAGGATACAAGAGTGCCGTCCTCTAGGGCACCCAGGAGCATTCCGTCCTGAGCGGGGAAGGTACGAATCGGTTTGTTCGTGTCTTTAGCATTCCAAACAGAAACTACCGCGTCGGAGCTTGCCGAAGCGACGCGCTCGCTGGGAAGACGACACAATGAATAGACCCAGCTGCTGTGCGTCGCCGGTGCTGCTCTCTGCTCGCCGGTCCGATAATTCCAGATTCGTACCTCGCCTTTCTGGGCGGCAAACACGACGTGACTGTCGGACAAGGCCAATACGGGGAGGTCGCCCCAGCCCTCGAGATCTTCGATAGTTTCTGAGGCAGTCGCCACTTCGAGATCCCATAGTTTCAATGTGCCGTCCTTTGAAGTCGATACTACGAGGCCATCCGGCAGTACTGAGACGTCACATATACCTTCCGAGTGTCCAAGAAAACTTCGGATCAGTCTACCGCCAGGGCGAGCCAGAGTCCCGGAGAGCACTCGCAGCCAAGGGACAGGGATGCTCGCCGCAAAGCCATCGACGAGCAATTGCACTTGCTCAACCGAGCTCAGGTCCAACCGGCCGACCAGCTGCGGGCCAAGCTGCTGCGGCGATTTCGCCAACACCGGAGAGGCCAGGCGAAGAGCCGCAGCGATTTGGGGGTCCAATTCCTTTTCGATCAGCTCGAGGTCTGAGATCAAGGCGTTCAGGTTCGTGTATTGGAGTTTGGCAGCCATCCAGGCGGGGTCGAGCAAGAGCTTGGCCAGATCGTCGCCTTTCCCAGCCTTGAGCAGGTGATGGGTTATCCGCTCGAAGAAATAGCCGTCGTTCGGTCCCTTCGCGAAATCGGCCGAGCATCGCCTTTCGTAAGAGCCGACGAGGCGCCGGTGAAGTGCTTCGAGATCATTAGTCTGCTGACGAATGTAGTCACGCTGCAGAGCATGTAAGGATAGTCGGCCAGATGAATCTCGTCTGGCGAGAGAACGGCCTACGTAGGAATCGATAAGCTCTCTCGTGGCCCAGCGATCCCGGCCAGCGCTGTCCCACAGCACTTCGAGGGCTGCCTCCGGAATCGCTGTTTGATCCGAAAAGACAGCCAGATCCATGTAGCGGTCCCGCTGGCCGGACGGCAGAGCATCGACACTGGCTTCGAGGGCTAAGAGAAGGTCCGGGTATGGATAGTCCGGGAACCGAGATCGTATCTTGTCGAGATCGGTGCTCTCCAGCCGGTAAAGCGCATCCTCCCATGCGGTCGGCCGGATCCGCACCATGGCGCCGACCATCGCCAAGGCCAGGGGAAGGTTGCCACACTTCTCCGCTACCCTTTCAGCAGTCGGTGGCAACTCTTGACCTGCTTGCCCCGCCAAGTTGGCCAGCAAGGCTCTTGCCTGCTTCGAGTTGAGGACGTCGATAGAGAGAACGTATGCACCGAGAGCGATCACTTCCTCCCAGTTGCGCGTTGTAATCAACAAGCATCCCGCGGCATCCACCACGTCCAAAGCTGATGCATGCTCCAATCGCCAGATGTCATCTAGAACCAAGAGCAGCGGCCGGCCCTTGCAGGCCTGCCTCAACTCGCGCTTGCCCTCGTGATGGGATCTATAGGCGGCGCCTTTGAGCCCCAGTGCGCCCGCTAAATCCGCCAGCAAACCTACCAGATCAGGGTCCCGGCCGACACTGACCCAGAGTACTTCCGGGAATGTTTCTCGAACTTCCGGATCCTGCGCCAGGCTTGCAGCGAGAACACTCTTGCCGACGCCACCCATCCCTTGGATGCCTACCTTCCTGGTGGATGTTGTCCCGAGCTTTTCGCCTTGTCGTTCCAGCACAGCGGTCTTTAACGGCCTTAAGTATTCGGGCCGTTCCAGGTAGTGGGGCGGGCGATCTGGTACAATTCTGACGCCGCTCCAGCCGGCGAGTTGGCATGCTCCTTGTCCCGGTAGCTGGAAGAACTCTCTGACGAGGTCCTCATGGTGCTTGACCCGTTCGTCCAGCTCAGACCCTGCCCAGAATTCACAAGCGCCCTGAGTTCCCCAGGCTTCGCGAATACGCTTCCGGATTGTGGCTGAAACGGCGTTACTAACGACGAACACCAACTCGTCTGGTCTGTCGTTCGCTAACTTGTCGATTTCCTTCGCCGCCATGCCGGCATCAAGTTTCTTGACCCGTTTACACTGGAACACCACGCGACGACCATCCCGCCAAGCGACAATATCACGACCTTGCTCGCCGCCGGCTGCTCCTAGGTGCTCGGCGCGCTGATATCCTTCTCGCCGCACCAGCCACAGGCAAAGGCGCTCGAAGTCGAGGGGCGACAGCCTCTCGAAGGGGAGAGTATGTGTTGTCCCGGTAACGCGTGGTGGCCCTGCCATGATCGATCAGCTCCGGCTGAACCGTCTGTTCGGCAGCGTATCACGTCGATCCTCATGACGTATAGTCTGGCCTTCATCACCCCCTTGAGCCCGTCAGTCTGCTCGGCCGCGGCCAAGCCGGCGCCGAGCAGCGCCAATGCGAGGGGGACGTGGAGGGCGTAGGGTCGAGGACGGAGGTGGGGTCTGTCTTGCTCATGGATCCATACGCAGGGGGCTTGCTCCGGGGTGCGCGCACCGGCGGGCAGTACCGCCCATGGCCGGCCCTGCGGGCCATCTCATCTCCTGCTGGACCTCCTGGCCTGACCGAGCCCGGATCAGGGCAATTTGACCAGACGCGTCGCCGAAAACCGGGGCTCATCCGGCGACGCTGGCGACGACGGGGGCGTCGTCAGGCTGGAACCACACGGCGAGGGCATGCTGCGTGTCGAGGTACTCGCGGACGGCGCTGATCTTGCCGTCGCGGATCTCCATGAGCATGTGGTATCCTGGTTGTAGATCCGGCCGTTCTTCAGCTCGCCGTGTGACTCGATCTCGACCGCGACCCGGTTCCCCTCGGCGGTCAGGCCCTTGACGGTCATGCGCAGGCCGTCCTTGAGCTGGCCGTCCATCCGGCGGAAGAGGTCGGCGAGCTGGGCCTTGTTCATCGTGCCCGCGGCGGGCAGAGCGCCGGGCTTGCCCGCGATCCACCAGGTGGCGTCGTCGGTCAGGGTGTCGAGGGCGCCGCGGACGTCGTTGGCGTTGATAGCGGGAGATGAATCCGGACGCCAGGGCTTTGTTGGCTTCTATGCTCATAGATGGGTCTCCAGTGGGTGAGGTTGCGCTGGGAGCCGAGTCTACGCGCTAAGCCGGTTTGTGTGACATCCTTCGCAGGATGACCGACGCGACGCGGCAGGGCCAGTCCGAGGCGATCGCGATCCTCCAGGCTCTGATCGCGGGCGGCGAATCGTACTACGTCGAATTCAAGAGCGCGTGGGATTACGGCCCGGACGGCAAGAGCCGGCGGCCGATCGAGAACGTCTTCGCCGACGTCGGCCGCACCCTGGTGGCCTTCGCCAACTCCGACGGCGGCGACCTGCTCGTCGGCGTCGAGGACGACGGCACGGTGACCGGCGTCCCCTGGGACGGCGACCTGATGCGCTACCTCGTCCAGGCGCCGCGCTCGGCGGTGCTCGACGTCGACCTCGGGGTGGCGGTGCAACGAGTCGAGCTCGGCGGCGAGACCGTGCTCTGGTTCCGGGTTCCAGAGCACGGCGGCGAGCCCGTCGTCACCGCCGACGGACGCTGCCTCTGGCGGCGCGAGAAGCGGACCGAGCCGGTGCCGCCGCGTGAGATCGAGCGCCGCCGCAGCCATCGCCTGGGCGACGTCGGCTACGAGTCGGCGCCGGTGCCCGATGCGGGTCTCGAGGACCTCGACGAGGAAGCGATTCGGCGCGCGATTGACGAAGGACGTCTACGGTACTCCGATTTCGGCGTCACCGGGCTCGAGACGCTCCTGCGCTACTGGAACCTGGTCGAGATCCGCAACGGCAGCGTCGTCCTGCGCCGCGCGGCCCTCTTGCTGTTCGCACGCGAGCCGCTGCGTTGGCACCCGAACAACCGCGTCCGCGTCCGCCGCGTCCACGGAAACGGCGAGGGATTCGGCGCGCGGCTCGGCACCCGCGAGCGCCAGGTCCAGGGGCCGATCGCGAAAGTCCTGCCCGAAGCGATCGAGCTTCTGCGCCGCGACCTCGAGACCGAGAGCCGCGTCGACGCTCTCTTCACCACCACCCAGACCCTGCCCCGTGAAGCGATCGAAGAATGCCTGGTCAACGCCGTCGTCCACCGCAATTACGCGATCGAAGGCCAGGCCGTCGAGATCCTGATCCATCCCGACCGCGTCGAGGTGCGCAGCCCCGGGCGTCTGCCGGAGCCGATCACGATCGCCGACCTGGTGCGCCAGCGCGGCGTCCACCGTTCGCGCAACCCGGTGATGATGCGGGTGCTGCGCGACCTCGGCTGGTCGCGCGACCAGGGCGAAGGCATGCGCCGCATCTTCGGCGCCATGCGCCAGGTCGAGCTCCACGTCCCCGAGCTCGACGAGGACGCCGACACCTTCGTCGTCCGCCTCAGCACGCGCTCGATCTACGACGAGGCGACCCAGGCGTGGATCGCCTCGTACGGTCCCTTCGGCCTGCGTCCGGAAGACCGCAAATACCTCGTCGCCCTGCGCGACGCGGGCGGCGCGCTGTCGAACGACCGCTTGGCGCGGATGCTCGGCGAGTCCTTCGACGCCACCAAGAAGCACTTGCAGCACCTCGAGCGTCAAGGACTGGTCTGGCACGGCCACAGAAGCCGCACCTACCGCGTCATCGAAGTGCCCAACGTCGCCCACGAGCGGGCTCTTCGCGCCTTCGTGGACGCGCGCATCGACGTCGAGCCTCGCACGGAGCTGACGCGCGACCCGTTGCGCCGGGTCTTCGGCGTCGTCGACGAGCGGGACTTGAGCGCCGCGATCACCCGCTGGAAGCAAGCGGGCATCCTGCGTCCGGACGGCGCCAAGCGTTGGCGATTCGGCGAGAGCTTCCTGCGCTACGTCGCCAACCGCGGCGTCTGA
>DASWIG010000014.1:0-1780 GCA_036397835.1 Thermoanaerobaculia bacterium | reverse complement strand
CTCGAGGTCCCGGCCGCCGACCTGACCGTACGACTCGAGGGCGCCGAGGCCCTGCGCGGACTGGTGGTCGACGAGGCCGGCGAGCCCGTCGCCGACGCCGGCGTACGGGTGAGCTGGCAGCACGCCGCAGCCCCCGGCCTGCCGGCGAAGTACGGCGTCCCCGACCAGCGCACGGCCGAGAGCGACGAGGAGGGCCGCTTCGCGGTGGAGGACCTGCCGGCGGGCAGCGTCACCCTCGACGTCTCGGCCCGTGGCTTCGTGCCCGCCGAGCCCCGGGAGCTGGAGCTGCCGGCGGCCGGCGACCTCACCGTCGTCCTGGCGCGCGGCGGCGCCCTCATCGGAGCCGTCGCCACCCGCGGCGGCGAGCCGATCCCCGGCTTCACGATCTCCGTCGAGGGAGGGGCGGCCGGACGCACCGACGCCGACGGCCGCTACCGGGTCGAAGGGGTGCCGCTCGGCCCCGCCACGGTGACCGCCACCCACCGGCACTACGGACGCCGCCTCGAGACGGTCGAGATCGAGAGCGGCGACAACGTGCTCGACCTGACCTTCGACGACGGCGTGGCGGTCTCCGGCCGGGTGGTGGACGAGGAAGGGCTGCCGCTCGCCGGCGCGCTCGTCGAGCTCGCCGGCGGCGCCGACTTCGATCGCCGGCTCCTGCGCGCCCGCAGCGACGCCGACGGCGCCTTCCGCCTGGCGCCGGTCGTCGACGGCGAGTACCGCCTGGCGCTCCACCTGGCGGGATACGTCACCCCCGAGCCGCCGCCGCGGGTCACGGTCGCCGGCGAGGCGGTCGAGGACCTCGAGCTGCGGCCGACCCGCGGCGTCGAACTCGCCGTCCGCCTGGGAGACGCGTCGACGCCGCCGCGCGTCGACGTGGCGGTCTACGACGCCGGCGGCGGGCTGTTGCTGCTCGAATCGCGGGACGTCGACGCGGAGGGCGTGGCGCGCCTGCCGACGGTGCCGCCGGGGACCTGGCGGCTGGTGGTCAGCGCGCCGGGCGCGTCCGCGGCGGCGTTGACGGCCACCGTCCCCGGCGAGCCGCTGGCGGTGGCGCTGGAGCCGGCGGCGCGTCTGGCGGTGCGGGTGCCGAGCCTGGCCGCCTCCGACCTCGTCGCCACCCTGACGCTCTTCGGCGCCGGCGGCGAGCCCTACCGCGGCTTCGACGAGCTCGTGGGCCTGCGCGAGAGCTGGCCGCTGGTCGCCGGCCGCGCCGTCGTCGACCGCCTCCCGGCGGGGCCGTGGGCCCTGCGGGTGACCACCGCGGACGGCCGGAGCTGGTCGGCCACCACGGCGACCGCCCCCGGCGTCGAGGTCGAGATCAACCTGGAGTAGGGCGACGACACGAGCTGCCTCAACCTCTACCAGCCCGAGCAGCCGCGAGTGCTCGGCGTGCCCCACGAGCTCGTCGAGCGCGGCGGCTTCCGCTTCAAGTCCACCCTTCCTCATCGACGCCCCGAAAGAGCAGGCGGACGACGTGACGCAATACCTCGAGTCCGGCCTCGACGCCTACGGTTTCGACGCGGTCTCGGCGGCGGAGAAGCTGGCCTCGTTCCACGCCGTCCAGAACACTTACCTGGCGACCTTCCAGACGATCGGCGGGCTGGGACTGCTGCTGGGCACGGTAGGACTGGCCGTCGTGCTGGCGCGCAACGTCATCGAGCGCCGCAAGGAGCTGGCGACGCTGCGGGCGTTCGGCTTCCGCCGCGCGGTGCTGACGCGCATGGTCGTCATCGAGAACGGCCTGCTGCTCGTCTGGGGCCTGGGGATCGGCACCGTC
>DASWIG010000013.1:0-28033 GCA_036397835.1 Thermoanaerobaculia bacterium | reverse complement strand
ACGGCGGGCATGGTGGGCGGCGGCAGCATCCCGCGTCCCGGCGAGGCGAGCCTGGCGCACGCCGGCGTGCTCTTCCTCGACGAGCTGCCCGAATTCCGCCGCGACACCCTGGAGGCCTTGCGCCAGCCCCTGGAGGAAGGCGAGGTCACGGTGGTCCGCACGCGGGCGCGTTTGCGCTTCCCGGCCCGCTTCGCCTTGCTCGCGGCGATGAACCCGTGCCCCTGCGGCCACCTGGGCGATCCGCGCCACGGCTGCCGCTGTCCGCCGCCGCTCGTCGAGCGTTACCGTTCGCGGATCTCGGGGCCGCTGCTCGACCGCATCGACATGCACGTCGAGGTGCCGGCGGTGTCGCTCTCCGAGCTGCGCGGCGGTCCCTCGGAGCCGAGCGCGGCGGTGGCGGCCCGCGTCGCCGCGGCGCGCGAGCTGCAGTCGCGGCGCCTGGGCGCCGGCCATCCGACGCCGATCAACGCCGCCATGGGCCCCGAGGACGTGCGAGTCCACTGCCGCCTCGAGGCGGACGCCCACCGTCTGCTCGCCACGGCGTTCGATCGGCTGAAGCTGTCGGCCCGCGCGGTGGCGCGCATCCACAAAGTGTCGCGCACCATCGCCGACCTCGACGGCAGCGACGTCATCCGTTCGCCGCACGTGGGCGAGGCGATCCAGTACCGCAGCCTCGACCGTCGCGCGGGGAACGGAGGATGAGCAGCCAAGACGTCTCGCACGACAAGGTAACGCGGATCCGCCTCGCCACTCTCCCTGAAGCGTAGACGCCCCAATAAAACAAGGGCTCCTTGGGGGACAAGGAGCCGAGTACCAAGGGGGAGAATGGGCGCTTCCCAACGTGTGGGACAACTACCTCGGGGTTGAGGTAGAGGGAGCCTGCCGAGTGGCTCCGGGCATCAAGGACCAAGATCTCTTACCACCCGGAGCGTTCGGGCTCTCCCTACTTATATAGGTGCCGCGGCGCACGACTTTTTTTATCCGCACGCCGACTTTTGGCGATTGCTCTGCCGGGATCCCGGCATCGAGATCTCTGGGAGCCGCCGGCGGGCCTCGGCTATGATCCACCACCGTCGTCCGGCTCGAGAGGAGGTGGATCACGGACGTCCACGCCGCCGAAACCCTTCTGCGCACGGTCATCGTGCAGCTCATCGTGATCCTGGCGGTCGCGCGGCTCGGGGCCTGGGTGGCCGGCCGGCTGGGACAGCCGACCGTGGTCGGCGAGATCGCCGGCGGCCTGCTGCTGGGGCCCTCGCTCCTCGGCCGCCTGGCGCCCGAGCTCTTCGCCGCCGTGTTTCCGCTCGCGGCCGAGCCGACCCTCAAGGTGCTCGGCGAGCTCGGGCTCGTCTTCCTGATGTTCCTGATCGGCCTCGAGTTCCACTTCGGGCACCTGCGCGACATGGGGCGCACCGCCCTCGCGGTGTCGGTCGCCGGCATCGCCGCGCCCTTCCTCCTGGGCCTCGCCCTCGGACGCCTCATCCATCCCTACGTCGCCGCCGACCTCAACCTGACCGGGTTCAGCCTCTTCCTTGCGGTGGCGCTGTCGATCACCGCCATCCCGATCCTGGGACGTATCATGATGGAGCTCGGCGTCCATCGCACGCGCCTGGCGGTGCTGACGATCTCGGCGGCGGCGGTCGACGACGTGCTCGGCTGGATCCTGCTCGCCGCCGTCACCGCCATCGTCGCCACCGGATTCGACCCAGTGCCGGTGGCGCGCATGCTGGTGCTGACGCTGGGCTTCGGCGCCGTCGTCTGGCTCGTCCTGCGGCCGCCGCTGGTGCGCCTTCTGGACCGGCTGCTCGCCGGCGGACGCGAGCTCGGGTCGGCGCCGCTGGCGATGCTCATGGTGCTCATCCTCAGCGCCGCCGCCGTCACCAGTTGGATCGGCGTCTTCGCCATCCTCGGCCCCTTCATGCTCGGCGCCGCGCTGTGGGACCAGGAACGCCTGCGCGGCGTCCTGGTGTGGCGCCTGGAGAGCTTCGTCAACGCCTTCTTCCTGCCGATCTTCTTCACCTACACCGGTCTGCGCACCGACGTGGGCGCGCTCGACAGCGGCCTCCTGTGGCTGTGCTGCGGCCTGGTGAGCCTGGCGGCGATCGCCGGCAAGGTGGGCGGCTGCGGCCTGGCGGCGCGCCTGTGCGGGCTGCCGTGGCGCGACAGCGCCTGCGTGGCGGTGATGATGAACACCCGCGCGCTGATGGGGCTGATCGCCATCAACGTCGGCCGCGAGCTCGGCGTGATCCCGCCCAGCGTCTTCTCGATGCTGGTGATCATGGCGCTCGTGACCACGGTCATGACCATGCCGCTGCTGCGGCGGCTGATGCCGGGCACCGAGCTCGCCCCGGGTCACGTGCCGCGCTAGTCCTCGCCGGTGAAGTCGCGCGAGCGGTTCTGCTTGAGCCGTCCGCGCCGCCGCTTGCCCTCGAGCCGCCGCTTGTGGACGCGGCGCGGCGTGCGCGTGGGCCGGCGCTGCGCCTCCTCCTCCAGGGCCTCGCGCACCAGCTCGACGAAGCGCTCGCGGGCGGCGTCGCGGTTGGCCGCCTGGGTGCGGTGGCGCTGCGAGCTCACCGCGAGAACGCCCGCCTTGCTGATCCGCGTCGACAGCCGCTCGCGGATCCGCTCCTTGTGCTCGGGCGAGAGCGACGTCGAGGCCTCGAGGTCGAAGCGCAGCGTCATCCGCGTCTCCACCTTGTTGACGTTCTGGCCCCCCGGACCGGCGCTGCGCGACGCCGCGAAGTCGAGCTCGGCGTCGTCGATCGTCACCTCGTCGTTGATCTCGATCATCGCCTCACTATGATAGCCGGACGATGGAGCTCGCCCTGCCCGCCGCCGACGTCCTCGCCTGCGCGCCGCCCCCGCCCGGCGAGACGATCGGCGTCTCGCGCCAGGGCCGCCCCCTCGTCGGCCACCGCTTCGGATCCGGCGCGCGCCACGTGAGCCTGATCGCCGGCTGCCACGCCGACGAGCCCGTGGGGCCGGCGATGCTCGATCGCCTCGGCGGCTTCCTCCACGGGCTCGACGCTGATCATCCCCTGCTCTCGCGCCTCGCCTGGTGGCTGGTGCCCCACGTCAACCCGGACGGCGAGGAGAGGAACGCCGCCTGGACCCGGGCCACGACGACCGACGCGGAGGGCCGGACGGTCTACGACCTGGCCCGCTACGTCGCCGGCGCCGTGCGCGAGCGCCCCGGCGACGACGTCGAGTTCGGCTTCCCGCGCCGCGAGGACGACGCCGAGGCGCGTCCCGAGAACCGCGCGATGGCGTCGTTCCTGCGCGGCGGCGCGCCGTTCGTCCTCCACGGGAGCTTCCACGGGATGGCTTTCGCCGCCGGCCCCTGGTTCCTCATCGAGGCCTCGTGGGCCGGCCGCACCGTGGCCATGCGACGGCGCCTGCGCGAGAGGACGACGGCGCTCGGCTACCGCGTCCACGACGTCGACCGTCGCGGCGACAAGGGGTTCCACCGCATCGACGAGGGCTTCACCACCCGGCCGGACTCGCGCGCCATGCGCGCCTGGTTCGAGCGCCGCGGCGACGCCGAGACCGCGCGTCGGTTCCGCCCCAGCTCGATGGAATACGTACGCTCCCTGGGCGGCGATCCGCTGACGCTGGTCTCCGAGATGCCGCTCTTCCTGCTGCCCGAGAAGCACTACCGCGAGGGCGACGTGGTGCGTCCGCCGGTCCTCGAACGGCTGCAGGCGGCCGCCGACGCCGCGAGCCTCGAGCGGGAGGCGCGCGCGGTCGGCGTCGCAGCGATGCCGATCGACGACCAGATGCGGCTGCAGCTCGCTTTCCTCGACGAAGCCCTGGCCGCGGCGCTGCGCTAGACTCGGGACGTCTCCACGATGACCCTCCTGCGCCTGACCGCCCGCGCCCTGCCCGCCGGCGACGCCGGAGGGGGCTGGCTCGAGACCTTGCCGCCGCCGCCCTCGCCGCGCCGCCTGGAGACGGACGAGCGCTGCGACGCGGCGGTGGTGGGCGCCGGCTTCACGGGTCTCGCCGCCGCTCGCCGGTTGGCCGAGCTGGCGCCGGACGCCCGCGTCGCGGTCGTCGACGCGCAGCGCGCCGGCTACGGGGCGTCCGGCCGCAGCTCGGGCTTCGTCGTCGACCTCGCCGGCTTCATCGCCGCCATGCCGGAAGAGCACGCCCGACGCTTCATCCGGCTGTCGCGCGCCGGCATCGCCGAGCTGCGCCGCCAGGTCGACGCCCACGCCCTCGACTGCGACTGGGACGACCGCGGCTTCCTCCACGTGGCCGCCGGCGACGCCGGCATGCGCTCGCTCGCCGGCCTGCGCGACTGGCTCGACGCGCGCGGCGAGCCCTTCGAGTGGCTGGACGGCTCGGCGATGGAGGCAGTGACGGGGACCCCTTTCTACCGTGCCGGCGTCCGGCTGCCGGGCAGCGTGCTGGTGCAGGCCGGGGCCCTCGTGCGCGGTCTCGCCGCCGCCCTGCCGCCGTCCGTGGAGCTCTTCGAGGAGTCGCCGGTGCGGGCGATCACGGGGGACGGCCCGTACCGTCTCGAGGCCGGCCAGGGCTCGCTCGTCGCCGGCCGGGTGGTGCTGGCGCTCAACGGTTATTCCGCCGGCCTCGGCGTCCTGACCAGCCGCGTCTTTCCCCTGCTCACCTTCGGCAGCCTCACGCGTCCGCTCACCGCGGCGGAGGCGCAGCGCCTCGGCGGCGAGCGGGAGTGGGGCGTGCTGGCGCAAGACCCGATGGGCTCATCGGTGCGCCGCACCCGCGATCAGCGCCTGCTGATCCGCAACTACGCCTGGTACGGCCAGGCCGGCGAGCGTCGCCTGCGCGTCGCGCGCGAGCTCCATCGCCGGGCGTTCCTGCGGCGCTTTCCGGAGCTCGGGCAGGTGGACTTCGACTCGACCTGGGAAGGCCTGTTGGGAATCTCATCGAACCACTATCCCTTCTTCGGCCGCCTCGGCCGCGACCTGGTCGCCACGGCGGGCTTCACCGGCGCCGGCATCGCCATGGGCACCGTGGCCGGCCGGCTGCTCGCCGACCTGCTCCTCGGCGCGGAGTCGGAGCTGCTCGACGACCTCCGCGCCCTGCCCGGCCCGCGCTGGATTCCGCCGGAGCCTTTCCGGAGCCTCGGCATTCGCGCGCGGGTGGCGCGGATGAACGCCGGTGCCGGCGGCACGCTGTAGGGCCGGAGGACCCATGTCGACGCTGATCCTCCCCCGCTTGAAGATCCTCGCCGCCGCCTTCCTCTTCTCCACCGGCGGCATGGCGGTGAAGAGCTGCACCCTGACCGCCTGGCAGGTCGCCAGCTTCCGCTGCGCCGTGGGCGCCGTCGCCATCCTGGTCATGCTGCCGGCGGCGCGCCGCCGCTGGACGGGTGGCACCCTCGCGGTGGGCGCCGCCTACGCCGGCACCCTGACCTGCTTCGTGCTCGCCAACAAGATGACCACGGCGGCCAGCGCCATCTTCCTCGCCGCGGCCGCGCCCCTCTACGTGCTGCTGCTCGCTCCCCGCCTGCTCGGCGAGCGCACGCGTGCGCGCGACGTGGCGGTGATGGCCGGCATGGCCGTCGGCCTCGCCTTGCTCTTCGCCGACCGGCCCGAGCCCGTCGCCACGGCACCGGCGCCGTTGGCCGGCAACCTGTTCGGCGTCGGCATCGGCGTCTTCTGGGCCTTCACCGTCATGGGCCTGCGCTGGCTCGGGGGCTCCGGCCCGAGACAAGGGGCTCCGGCGGCGGTCGTGGCGGGCAGCGTGATCGCCGCCCTGATGGCGCTGCCCGGCGCCCTGCCGGTGACCTCCAGCCAGCCCTCCGACTGGCTGTGGATCGGCTACCTCGGCGTCTTCCAGATCGCCCTCGCCTACGCATTGCTGACCACCGCGGTCTCGGCGGTGCCGGCGCTCGAGGCGTCGCTGCTGCTGCTCGTCGAGCCCCTCTTCAATCCCCTGTGGGCGTACTGGTCGCACGGCGAGACGCCGGGGCCGTGGGCGATCGGCGGCGGCGTCCTGATCCTCGGCGTGACCGTGGCCAAGAGCGTCCGGGACGCGTATTCTCCTCCTGAGCCACCACGAGCCGCGCCGTGATGATCGGAATCTGCCGCCTCGACAACCCCGTCCGCTCCTACGACTGGGGCTCGCGCACCGCGCTGGCCGAGCTCCTCGGACGCCCGGCGCCGGCGAGCGAGCCCGAGGCGGAGCTGTGGATGGGCGCCCACCCGTCGGCGCCGTCGCGGGCGTGGATCGACGGCCGTTGGACGCCCCTCGGCGAGCTCGTCGCCGCGCACCCCGTCGAGATCCTCGGGGCGCGCGGACTGGAGCGTCACGGCGCCGAGCTGCCCTACCTCTTCAAGGTCCTGGCGGTGGAGCGGCCGCTGTCGGTGCAGGCCCACCCCGACCGGGAGCAGGCGATCGCCGGTCACCGCCGCGAGAGCGCCGCCGGCGTCCCACCCGAAGAGCGCAACTACCCCGACGCGAAACCCAAACCGGAGATCGTCTACGCCCTGACGCCCTTCTCGATGCTGCGCGGCTTTCGTCCCGCCGCCGAGATCCGCGAGCTCGTCGAGCGCTTCGGGCTGTCGACGCTGCTGCCCGCTGACGCCGGGATCGAGCCCTTCTTCGCGGCCTGGATGGCGCTCGCGCCGCCGCGCCTCGACGAGGTCCTGGCGGCGCTGCTCGAGCGCGCCCGCGAGATCGGCGGCGAGGTGGCGGACTGGATCGAGCGTCTGGCCGCGACGTATCCCGGTGATCCCGGCATCCTGGCGCCGGTGGCGCTGAACCTCCACCGGCTCGAGCCCGGCGAGGCCGTCTACACCGGGGCGCGTGTGCTCCACGCCTACCTCGAAGGGCTCGGCTTGGAGCTGATGACGAGCTCGGACAACGTGGTGCGCGGCGCCCTTACCTCCAAGCACCGCGACGCCGCCGAGCTGACGCGCATCCTCAGCTTCCGCCCTGACCCGCCGCGGGCGCTCGTCCCCACCGTCGAGCCCGGCGTCCACCGCTTCGCCGCATCCGAGGCCGGCCTCGAGCTCAGCGTCCTCGAGCTGAGCGAGCGCCCGATTGCCGGCGGCGGTGACAGGGGGGTCGAGATCATGCTCTCCGTGGACGGCGAAGGCGTTCTCACTCCGCAGGGGGAGGCGCCGATCGAGCTGACGCCCGGCAGCTCGCTGCTGATTCCGGCCGCGGTCGAGGGCTACGAGGTGACGGGAAAGGGGCGGCTCTTCCGCGCCGGGACTACTCGATCCTGACCGAGAACGTCTCCGACGCCAGCCGGCGGCCGCCCGGCAGGAAAGCCTCCACCCGCCACAGGATCCGGGCGCCGGGCGGCAGCTCCGCCAGCGCCGCCGCCGGCACCTCGAAGCGCGGCGCCGCGAGGTCGTCGGCCTCCACGACCGGACGCAGGTCGTCGGTCGTGACCTGGACGGCGTAGCGCAGGCCCTCGCGCGCCGGCTCCGGGTGCCAGGCGAGCACGCAGGCTTCGCGCGGCAGCACCGCGTCCGCGGCGAGATCGGAGACCACGCCGGCCTCGGCGGCCGAGCGCAGCGTCGGCACCGGCGGCGGCGCCGGCTCGCGAAGCTGGTAGACGCCCACCGCCGCCACCACCAGGGCCGCGGCTGCCGCCGCCGGCCACCACTGCGCTACCGCGGGACGCCGTACGGGCTGCCGCCCGCTCGCCGGCGCCGCGTCCTCGAGCCGCACGGCGAGGCGCCAGGCCTCGGCGCACACCGGGCACGACGCCGTGTGGTCGATGAGGTCCCGGGTCTCGCCCGGAGAGGCCTCGCCCCGCGCCGCGGCCCACAGCCGCGGCGGCTCCGGACAGTCGTCCAGGGGCTTCGCGGTCGCCGCCAGCGCGGCGAAGGCCTGGCGCATTGCGTCGACGTCGTCGTACTCGGCTTTCATGGACTGAGCCCCTTCTCGGTCAGGCACTGACGCAAATCCGCGAGGCCGCGATAGACCAGGTTGTCCGCCCGCTTCGGGCTCCAACCCAGCAGCCGCGCGACCTGCGGCACCGTATGACCCTGGAGGTAGAGCGTCACCGCCAGGCGGCGGGGACGCACCAGGTGCCCGAGACAGGACCGGATGCCCGCGCCGATCTGGTGCCCGCGGGCCCGCTGCTCGGGTCCGGGGCTCACGGCCTCGTGGGTGCTCGTCTCTTCTTCCAGGGTGACCTCCTGGCGGCGGCGCAAGCGGCGGATCTCGTCCACCAGGGCGCTGTATGCCGTTCGCCACAGATAGGACGACGAGAACTCGCGCTCCCCCTCACTCTTGCGGCGAACGTCCATCACCCGGATCAGGGCGACCTGCACGATGTCGTCGCGCTGGTCGGCGAGCCACGACGGACAGACGGCGCCCACGGCCCGCGCCAGCTTCTGGCGCAGCACCGCGTAGTCGTCGGCGGCAGCGGTGGTCGGCAGGTCGCTCAGAGCACGCTCCTTTCGCAGGTGGACGCATTCTAGTACACCCGCCCAGGTACCGCCTCGACACCACCGCCCCCACCCGGATCCGAGCCCTCGAAGTTTTTTTCGCGCCGTTATGTGGATCGTAATGTCCACCCCTCACGATAGCTGCATGGACGGAACGCGAGCGGCCTGCCGCGGATCCGGACAGCGATCTCTGACACGCGATCTTCGCCGGGGGTGTGGGACCCTGACTTTTCGAAGTATCCCAGAATGAGAAAGCGGCTTCCGTACCTAGGCGACCCTCTCCGACTCAGGGTTCCACTCCTGCGGCGAAGATCCCGTTCCGACCGGCTCCCAATGACCGGCCCGCTCTCCCGCCGCCGGCGCTCGGCTACCGCGGGAGGCCCTCGACGCAGAGAAAGGCCCCGGCCGCCGGCGGCGTGCCGCAAGCCGGCAAGTAGGCGCTCCACGCCGCCGGGTCGGTCGTCACGACCGCTGCGCTCCAGGCGTCCCCGGCGCCCCGTTCGAGCCGCACGAACCCGAACTCCTCGACTGAAAACCCCGAGGCCGGCTGACCGTCCACGGTCTGGCTGAACGAGCCGGTGGGCGGCCCGGCGTCCTCCGAGACGCCGCTGTTGCCGACGACGAGCTGCGGCGGGCGGCCGGAGCCGTCGGCGAAGCCGAGCCACTCGAAGCGGTGC
The DNA here is from genome assembly GCA_036397835.1 of Thermoanaerobaculia bacterium. Taxonomy (GTDB): domain Bacteria; phylum Acidobacteriota; class Thermoanaerobaculia; order Multivoradales; family J023; genus DASWIG01. The sequence continues at coordinate 18,969 of DASWIG010000013.1, read as the reverse complement.
ATGTGGCCGGCGAGCACGAGGTCGAGCGCGGGGAGGAGCGCGGCGCCGGGCGCGCCGCCGTCGCCCGCGAGGGCGCACTGGAGGGTACGGTTCATCGCGGCGTAAGGCTGGGCCGGACCGGTGCCGGGCTGGTTGTCGCACCGGTAAGGGGCTTCGGTCGTCTCCCCCACCACCCCCCAGACCGGCCGGTGACCCATCAACCAGGCCGTCTCGCCGTCGAGGCGGGCGGCGACGCTCGCGAATTGCCGGCCGTAGCGCTCCGCGAAGTTGTCGAGCTCGTCGCAAGCGTTGGCCGAGTCGAGCACCGCCACCGTCAGGCCGTCGAGGGCGACCACCTGCGGCTCGACGAAGACCAGGTGCGACTCCGTGGAGCCGGCGCTCTCCTGCGGCGGGCAGGCGGCCTGGACGCCGCCGCCCTCGGCCAGGTTCGAGCCGGGACCGAGGAAGTAGAGCCAACCCGGCCCCGCGTGGCTGCACAGCTCGTGGTTGCCGCGGGCGAACACCCAGGGAGCGGCGGCCAGCAGGTCGGCCGCGGGCTGGAAGAAGTCGAGCCACCAGGGCTCCCAGGAGTCGGGGTCCGAGCCCTCGGCGCCGGCGGGGACGTTCTGGCTGTAGTAGGTCGCGTTCAGGCCGCAGAGCTCGCCCTCCGGCGCGCCGTCGCCGGCATCGTAGTAGTAGACCTTGGTCGTCGTGCCGTCGACGACCCGGTCGAAGTGGCTCGGGGTGCCCCGGTAATTGTAGTCGCCCATGTGCAGGACCAGGTCCGGCTCGCCCGCCGCGGCGGCCTGGGCGAGGGTCTGAAACGGCCACTGGGGGTCGTCGAGGCCGCAGCCGGTTTGTTCGTCGGGCTTGCAGCCGGTGTCGCCCACGACCACTACCCGGCTCACCTCGCGGTGGACGGCCGGCAGCGTGGACGAGCTGCCGGCGACCGTCAGCGGCTGCTCGAAGGGCACCACCGCCTCGCACACGTCGACGGTGAAGCCGTGCGGGTTGTCGCGCCTGGTCGTCACGATCGGGCGCGCACCGCCGGTCAGCGTCGGGCACGGCTGCCCGGAGGCGACGATCACGCGCGCGAACGGCACCGGGGTGTGGTCCGGCGCCACGACGAGGAGCACGTAGGCGGCGTACGGCGGCTCGGTGGCCGGCTCGGGCGTCGCGCCGGTGCAGGCGAGGGAGGCGGCCACGAGCAGCGTGACCGCGGATGACAGGACAGAATCGACACGAGCTGCCTTCACGGCCGTACCTTCCTTTCCGGAGAACGACGGTTTCGCCTGGGCTGCGTCTATGATACCCCCGGCGTCCGACCGCAAGACAGACCGGAGGAACACGCCATGGGTCCCGAGCTTCTGGCCGATCAGCTCACCTACAACCAGCGCGTCGTGGCGATCAACACCGACGGCCTGACGCAGGAGGACAGCCTCGTGGCGGCGCCGGGCGGCGGCAACTGCCTCAACTGGGTCGTCGGCCACGTGGTGGCGACGCGCAACGGCCTCCTGAAGCTCCTCGGCCGCGAGCCGATCTGGGGCCAGGAGCGCGCCGCGCTCTACCGCCGCGGCTCGGATCCCATCCGCGCCGACAATGCCCTGCCCCTGGCCCTCATCCTGGCCGACTACGCCGCCTCCCAGGAGACGATCCTCGCGGCTCTGCGGGAGCTCACCGACGACGACCTGGCGGCTCCGACCGAGGTTCGCTTTTTCAAGGGCGACGCGGAGACCGTGGGCTCGGCGCTCGCCGGCTTCGTCTTCCACGAGTCCTACCACGTGGGCCAGACGGGGATCCTGCGCCGGGTGGCGGGCAAGGCCGGCGCGATCCAGTAAGTCGCGAGCGCGGACGCGCGGACGCGTGGATCAGAGCGTGTCAAGACATCGCGGACACGCGGACGAGTGGATCGAAGCCCCCAAGACGTCGCGGACACGCGGACGCGTGGATCGGAGGCGGTCGAGACGTCGCGGACGTGCCAAACTACCGCCGCAGCCTTCTCGAAGGCGGGACCTACTTCTTCACGGTCGTTACCGAGGGACGCCAACCCATCCTGCTGGAACCGGGACGCACGCTTCTCCGTCAGAGCTTCCGTCAATGCCTCGATGAGTTTCCCTTCACTATCGACGCGATCGTCGTGTTGCCAGACCATCTTCACGCCGTCTGGTCGTTGCCGGTGGGAGACGCCGAGTACTCGAAGCGTTGGGGATTCGTCAAGAAGGAATTCACCAGCGCCTGGCTGGCAACAGGCCATCGCGAGCACCCGATTTCGCAGGCGCGGCGTCGTGAGCGACGCCGTGGAGTATGGATTCCCCGATTCTGGGAGTACACGATCCGAGACGAGCGCGACTACGCGCGTCACGTCGATTATATCCACTACAATCCTGTCAAACACGGCCACGTCCGCTGTCCGCATGCGTGGTCTGCGTCGAGCTTTCACCGAGCGGTCCGTCACGGGCTGTATCGGCCGGACTGGGGTTGCGCTTGCTATCGGCAAGAGCCGCCGGCCATGACGTTCGACGATCTCGAGGGGACGGTGGGTGAAGATTTCGAGAAGTGGGTCGCAACGAAGTTGTGAACGCAATCGGCAGGCGCAGCCTGCCCTACAAGACCGGACCCCGTAGGGCAGGCTGCGCCTGCCGATTCAATTCCCGCAAAACACACCCAACAAGGCTACGAAGACCGACGAGCAAAGAGTTGAGCATCTGAGAACCAGGGACCGAAAGTGTGGCGAGGAAGAGACGCGAGAGCACGACTCGCAGGCTCGCCGCGCGCGCGAAGACGGCCGTGGCGTCCGCGGGCCGTTCGGTTGCCAAACGCCGCAGGCGCTCGGCCTCGAGCGCCGACACGACGCCCGCCTGCTGGCCCCAGGTCACGAGCTCGCCGTAATCCTCGACGCCCTGCTGGCCGTTGTCCGGCCGCGCGCCGGCCGTGTTGACGAAGGCCACGCAGAGCGCGCCGGCCAGCTTGAGCCGAGGAGAGCGAGGAGGTGGTTTCTTCCTTGCCATATGAGCAGCCTAGCTAGCACCGCCGGCGCCGCCACCCCGTGTACGCCGGCAGCCCCGGGGCCAGGAAGCCGAGGCCGGCGAGCTCGCGGCGGCGATTCATAGGAGCTCACTCCCGCGCCAGCACGTCGTAATAGGCATTGACGAGCGCCCGGCGCGGCTTCGCCGGCAGGTCGAGCTCGACGTCGATCGGGCGGCTCGTGCTGCCGATCATCGGCACCGCGCCGAACTGCCCGTACTCGCCCTTCTTGAACTCCACGTAGAGCGGCAGGAACGCCCGGAACTCGGGCGAGACGCCCTCCTGGCTCACCGTGCCGTGGATCCGGAACTTCCCGCCCGCCTTCTCCACCTTGAGGTCGGAGACGTAGCGCGGGATCTCCGTGCCGTGGACCCACTGGTCGAAGAACCAGCCCATCTTGCCGTCGCCGGTGGCGTTCATCGCCGGCACCATGTGGCGCTCGACCACCGCCTGGAAGTCGGCGGTCGACGGGTTCTTGTCGGCCCAGGCGGCGGTGAAGTCGTGCATCATGGCGATGAAGCGCGCGTCGGGGTTGGGCGCGGCGCCCTGGCGCATCATCATGCGCAGCATGTGGATCACGAAGCCGCCCTTGCTGTAGACCATCGCCGAGTAGGCCGCGGGGCTGCGCCGGGTGGCCAGGCGGTAGCCCTGGGTGATCGGCCCTGCCTGGTAGTTGGGCACCGCGCTGCCGCGCGACTTCTCGGTGATGAGGTCGCGGGCTCTCTTCCAGTGGTCGAGGTACTGGTTCCAGCCCTGGGCGTGCTGCGCCACCAGCGCCGCCGAGAACTCCGCGAAGCCCTCCGAGAGCCACTGGTCGCGGTAGCTCTCCCAGCCCACCAGGTGCCCCCACCACTGGTGGGCGAGCTCGTGGTAGCCCACCGCGTCGACGAACTCGCTGGCGGCAGCCAGGCCGAGCTGGGCACGCTGGGTGCCGGTGAGGAACGCCATGTAGGGCATGAAGATGAGCGAGGGCCACGACTGGCCGAAGAACCATTGCGACTGCTGGGTGATGGCGACGTGGCGCTGCGGCAGCGGGCCGAAGTAGGTGGCGCACACGCGCGCCGCGTTGAGGCCGTCGGCCAGCGCGCTTTCCGCGAGCTTGGCCGTGTTGATCCGGCCGAGCTCGGGCCCGGCGCTGCCGCCGAAATCGTCGGCGTCGATGTCGCCGGCGGCCCCACCGGTGCTCACGCCCTGGGTGCTGCGGATGATCGCGTCGATCTCGCGGATGACGTCGGGCGTGCCGGGATTGGTGTAGACGCGGATCTCGACGCGGCTGGTCTCGTCGAGCTGCTCGAGGAGCTTGAAGCGGCCGTAGTTGAAGCCCGCGACGCGAATCGGCAGCTCGCTGCGCCATACCGAGACGTTCTTGCCGCCGGCCTCCTCGGCCGAGACCCGCTCGCCCACCGAGACGACCTCGAAGCCGCCGGGAATGCGGTAGGTGAGCTCGAAAGTGGCCAGGTCGTCGAAGATGCCGAGGTTGGGATACCAGCTCGTGCGCGCGCCCACCGCGAAATTGCCGTCGCCGAGGTTGTCGAGCACTTCCTTGCCGGCGTACTCGAGCCGCAGCGCGACCTTGGCGCCGCGCGCCAGGGGCTCGGGGAAGATCACGCCGGGGTCGGCGTCCTCGTCCTTGTCTTCCTGCACGAAGCCGGTCTCGGTCCAGGCGCCGGCGTCGTCGTCTTCCAGGCGGTAGGAGGCCTTGGCGAGGCGTAGCGTGGAGAGCAGGAAGAAAGGCAGGACGCGGAGGTTCGGCGTGCGGTTCTCGAAGTGGACGACGGTGGCGCCCACGACGTCGGCGTCGCGCTCCACCACGGTCTCCACCTCGTAGTGCAGCGCGTCGGCGAGAGGCACGTAGGGGGTCGTGCGGCCGGTCTCGAGCTCGCCCTTGCGGTGGCTCAGGTACCAGAGCCCGCCCTGGGTCTCGTGGTGGACGAGGAACACGGTGTCCTCGCCGCCCAGGAGCGGCGCCACGGCCAGGGCCTGGGCGCCGCGCGGGTCGATCGCCGCCAACGCCGGGGGGTGCTTCCTGCCCTTGACGAAGGCCAGGAAGCAGCCCGCCCGCGAGGCGGGGGCGTTGAGCAGGTCGGCCAGCAGGCGGAGGTGGAAGTTGGTGCGGAAGTCCTTGCTGGCCCATTTGAGGACGTCCCCGAACGCGGAAGCGGCGCCGGCGAGGGCGCGGGCGTCGGCGGCGCCGTCGGCGATCGGGCCGTGAAGGCCCAGCTCCTCGAAGGTGTCGTCGGTGAAGAGCAGCACCAGGGCGTCGAAGTCGTCGCGCAGCACCTCGAAGCCCTCCGTTGCCGTGACGAAGGCCAGGTGCCGGCGCTCCTGCTCGCTCGCCGGGCTCAGGACGTAGCCGCCGTCGCCCACGAAGACCGCGCCCCAGGTGCGATCGGCCAGCGGCGGCAGGAAGTAGAACGCCCCCGAGCGGAAGTGGAAACGGAAGGCGTCGCGCTCGAGCTCGAGGTCGTGGACCTCGAGCCGCCGGTCCGCGGCGGGCCGGGCCGCGCGCAGGGCGTCGTAGTCCGGAGTCTCGACGGCGGCGGCCGCGGCGGCGAGGAACACGGCGGCGAGGAACACGGTCACCAGAGAAAGTCGCCACAAAGAGGAAGAGAGCATGGAAGCACCTCCTGGATTCTGGTCGCGGAGCCGGTACGCGGATCACGCTACCCCGCTCGCGACGGCTCGTCAAGGTCGCGCGGACCACTCTGGCGAGGGCACTATTCTCCTCGTTCATAAAGCGTAAAGGTCCATGGCCCCGCGAACGCTTTCACCGGCCGGTAGCCGAAGGCGGCGACGTCCGCCGGGCTCGCGGCGCTCGCCAGGACCAGGTCGGGCTCGAAACGCCGCAGCACCTCGCCCATCGGCGTGGCGTCGGCGTCGTTGAAGAAGCGCAGGCCCGGCGTCACCAGCCCGGCGTGGTCGATCATGCGGAAGTTGGTCTCGTAACCGATGATGCCGATCGCCGGCTGCAGCAGCGTCGTCTCCTCGCCGTAGCGCGCTTTGAGCCACGCGGCGACCTCGAAGAGCTGCGCCGTGTGCGGATCCGGCTGGTAGCGGTGACCCATCTGGCGCGCCCCGTGGACGAGAAGCGGCATCAGCGCCACGACCAGGACCGCGGCGGGCGCGTATCGCACCGGCGCCGGGAAGCGCGGCGCCAGCCGCTCCCCCACCGGCTTCGCCATCCACCGCAGGACGTCGTAGACGCCGACGGCAAAGAAGAGATAGAGCGTCGGATTGAGGACGTAGTAGTGCCAGGTGAACCCGGGATCGGGACCGATGAGAGCGTAGACCAGGACGTGAAGGACGGGATAGACCCCGAGGAGGACGAATCGACGGTCGCGTCGAGCCGCCGCCGCCACCCCCGCCACCACCGGCACGAGGAACACATACGAGATCCCGGCACGCAACAGCTCGACGGGAGTGTAGAGGCCGACCAGGTTCTTGAACGCCGCCTTGTACTCGAAGAAGACGCGGTGGAGATAGCTCCCGGCGTCGACGAAGCCCTCCTTGGCGCCCAGGGCATTGGGCAGGATGGAGCCGAAGTAGAGCTGGGCGAAGACCAGCCAGGGCAGCGCCGGGACCGCGAACCCCAGCGTCAACCGCCACGGAAACCGCCGTCTCCCGACCAGCAGCGCCGCGCCCACGAGGGCCGCCATGAGGGCCGCGTCGTAGCGCGTCACGAAGGCGACGCCGAGGACGACGCCGCAAGCCGTCTCCCGGTCGTCGACGTAGAGGTAGAAGGCCAGCAGCACGAGGAACGCGAAGAGGTGGACCTCCATGCCGAGGTAGAGGTAGCTGAGGTTGAAGTTGCCGAGCACCAGGAGCGCCGCGAAAAGGCCCGGCCAGAGGAAACCCATCCGCCTCGCCAACAGGAGGACGACGAAGCCCTCGGCGACGAGGCAGACGACGCCCGCCAGGTTCTGCAGGGCGGGCGCGTTCGCGGGCGAGAGCGCCACCCAGAGCGTGCTGACGAGGGTGTGGAGAGGCGTCGTCACGCCGAGCACGCGCTCCCCGGGATTGAAGACGAAGCCGTGGCCTTGGGCCAGGTTGCGCGCGTAGCGCAGGACGATGAGGGCGTCCTCGAAGCGCAGCCGGAGGGCCACGTTGCGGCCGAGGAAGAAGGCGAAGACCGCGGCGTAGGAGAGATAGAGCGCCGCGGCGTAGCGCGACGGCGGGTCCGTCCACCCTCCAGGTCGCTCCTGGGACGACCTGCCGGCCGGCAATGTCCTCCGCGACCGACCTGTAGGCGCCTCCATGTGGCTCAATCGCATCGAGGCGCGTCCGGAATCCCGCCGACGAGTCATCCGGCGCCCTCCTCCGGCCGCTCGGCCACCATCTCGCGGATGCGGGCCGTGCGCCAGAAGATCCGGCGGATCGACTGCAGCAGCGCCATGCGGTTCTGGCGGCGGCCGGCGTCCTCGTCCATCACCAGCACGTCGGCGAAGAAGCGGTCGAGGGCCGGCACCAGGTCTTCCATGCGGCGCAGGCAGGTCACGTAGTCGCCGGCGTCGGCGGCCTCGTCGACCACGCGGCGCACGTCCATGAGCTCGGCGTAGAGGTCCTTCTCGGCCTCCTCCTGGAGGAGCTCCGGCTTCAGCTCGTACTCCGGCGAGTCCTTGACGATGTTGAAGATACGCCGGGCCGAGAGCACCAGCGAGCGGAAGTGCGGCTCCTCGCGGACCTGGCGCAGCGCCTCCATGCGCCGCACGAGGTCCGGCAGGTTGGAGGTGCCGGCGCTCACCGCCAGCGCCGCCTCGATCTCGTCGAAGGCGTAGCCGCGCTGGCCGAGGAGGTGGCGCAGGCGGTCGGTCAGGAAGCCCTGCACGTCCTTGACGATCTCCTCGGCGCCGCGCTCGAGCTTGCGCTCCGGCTCGTTGTAGAGCAGCACCGCCCGCGCCGCCACCAGGTCGAGGTCGAGCGCCATCTCGGCCTCGAGCAGGATGCGTAGCAGACCCTGGGCGCGGCGGCGCAGGGCGTGCGGGTCGCGGCTGCCGGTCGGCGCCTCGCCGATGCCGAAGAAGCCCACCAGGTCGTCGAGCCGGTCGGCCACCGCCACCAGCAGGGCGGCGCGGCCGCGGGGCAGCGGATCCTGCAGGCCCGCCGGCAAGTACTGGTCGTAGATCGCCTGCCACACCGCCTGGGCGTAGCCTTCGCCGCGCGCGTAGAGACCCCCCAGTTGGCCGCGCAGCGTCCCGAAGTGGCGTACCATGGCGGTGGTGAGGTCGGCCTTGAGCAGCGCCGCGGCCTCGCGCGCCGCCTGGCGGTCCGCCTCATCGTCCCAGCCGAGCTCGTGCGCCACCAGGTCCGCCAGGACCTCGATCCGCCGGCTCTTGTCGGCGTAGTGGCCGAGCCCGGCGTGGAAGGGCACCTGATCGAGACGCCGGGCGCGGCGGGCGAGCGGCGCGCGGCGGTCGGATTCGTAGTGGAAGCGGGCGTCGCCGAGGTGGCCGGCGGCGGCCCATTCCTGGCCGCTCTTCACCATGCCCTGGGGGTCGTCGGCCCGGTCCATCACGGTGACGAAGTGGGGCAGGGCCTCGCGGCCGTCGGTGAGGGCGAAGGCGCTCTGGCGCTGGGCCAGCACGGTGCCCACCACCTCCGGGGGGAGGCCGAGGCAGTCGGCGTCGAGGGTGCCGCCGACGACGCCCGGGACCTCGCAGCGCAGGGCCAGCCGGTCGAGCAGCCCCGGCGCCTCCGCCAGCCGGCCGCCGAGCCTGGCGGCGCCTTCTTCGAGGAGCGCCTCGAGGCGCTCGCGCCGCGCCTCGAACGAGGTCTCGATCCCGAGCTCGGCGAGCCGCGCGCGGTAGTCGTCGAAGCCCTCGACGTCGAAGCTCGCGGGCGAGAGCACGGGATGGCCCGCGGTGGCGCGGCCGGCAGGACAGCCGTCGAGCTCGCAGGGCACGACCTCGCCGTCGAGGAGCGAGAGAAGGCCGCGCACCGGACGGATCCAGTCGACGGCGCCAGTGCCGCGGCGCAGCTTGGGAGCGCCCCAGCGGATCTCCCGCAGGATGCGCGGCACGATCTCGGCCAACACCTCGCCGGCCGCGCGGCCGGCGAGCTGACGCACCCGCGCCACGTACTCCCCTTTCTCGGTCTTGACGACCTCGAGGCCGGCGGGCTCGACGCCCAGCCGCTGCGCGAACCCCGCCAGCGCCTCGGTGGGCGCGCCGTCGCCGTCGTAGGCCTCGCTTTTCGGGGGACCGAGCTCGCGCTCCTCGCGGTCGGGCTCGCGCTCCGGCAGGCCGCGGCAGCAGACCACGAAACGCCGCTGGCTGAGCCCGGTCACCACCTCCTGCGGCCCCAGGCCGCGGCCCATCAGGTCCTCGAACAAACGGGTCGCGAGCTGCTTCATGCCGCCGCGCAGCAGGCGCGAAGGAATCTCGTCGGCGCGGACCTCGAGCAGGTATTCCGGCATCGTCGTCAAGCCTTCTCCGCCGCCCGCCGGGAGCCCTTGCGCTTCCGGGTCCTGGCCTTTTTCTCGGGCGCGGCGGCCGGCGCCTGCGCTTCGACGGCGCCCGGCTGCTCGGCCGGCGGACGCGCGCGGGCGGCGAGATAGGCCGCCGCGACGTCGAGGACCAGGTCACGGACCTGGCCGAGGCGCTGCTCGCGGTCACGGATCGACAGCTCGCGCCGGGTCTCCAGCAGGTCGATCTCGCGCAAGCACTTGACGGTCTGCTCGTAGGCGAAGCGCGGCAGGCCGGCGTCGAGCGAACGCCGGGCGCTTTCGAGGAAGAGGGCGAGCTGGCGCTCGATGGCCTCGGCGTCGGCCACCTCGGCGGCGTAGCGGGTCAGCTCTTCCTCGTCGCGCCGCCACAGCTCGCCGTAGGAGGGACCGCCGTCGGCCCAGGGCAGCTCGAAGGCGTTCCTGACGCGGCCCACCGCCATCATCAGGCGCTCGAGCCCGTACGAGATCTCGAGCGCCACCGGCTCGAGCTCGCGGCCCGCGAGCTGCTGCAGGAAGGTCATCCGGCTCACCCCGAGGCCGTCGATCAGCACGTGCCAGCCCAGCCCCCAGGCGTCGAGCGACAGGGCCTGCCAGCTCCATTCGGCGAAGCGCAGGTCGTGGACGGCGAGCTCGAGGCCGAGGTCGGCGAGGCTCGCCAGGTAGAGGTCGCGGGCGTCGTCGCCCGGCGCCTTGAGCAGCACCTGGAACTGGAGGTGGCGGGCGAGACGCGAGGGATGACGGCCGTAGCGCCCGTCGAGCGGCCGCCGCACCGGCTGCAAGTAGGCGGCGCGCCAGGGCTCCTCGTCGAGCAGGCGGAAGAAGGCGTCGGGATGGAGTACGCCGCCCGGGATCTCGAGCGTACACGGCGGCAGCACCAGGCAGCCGCGGGCGGCCCAGAAGCTCGAAAGACGGGAAATGGCGTCCTGCAGGCTCATGCGTCGAATGGCTGGTCCGCAAGGGTCCGTGACGGCGAGTGTACTAGATGCCGGTACTCGATGCCGGCCTGCCCGCACGGGCCAAGTGCCGGCCCCACTAAAGGCTGGCCAGCGTCCGGCGCATGACCTCGTAGCTCTTGAGCTCGTCCTGGAGGAAAACGCGGCGAACCCGGGCGCAGAGCTCCTCGGCGCGCGCCAGGGTGGCCTCCGAGGGAGGCCGCCGGCCGAGCTGGGCGAGGCTCTCGCGGGCGCTGCGGCGCAGCAGCTCGAGCACCTCGGCGCCGATCTCGAAGCGCTCGCCGTGGTGCCCGGCGCCGCACTCGGCACAGACGATCTCGGCGTCGCGCGCCAGGACGAACGCGCGCTCGGCGATCGCGCGGCCGCACGCCTGGCACTCGCGCGGCGCCGGAAAGATGCCGGTGAGCCGCAGCATCCAGATCTCGTAGTAGCGCGCGGCGAGGGCGCGGTCGGCGCCGGCGAGCAGGGCCTCGAGGGTCGCGTCGAGGAGGCGGAAGAGGCGCGGCGCCGCCTCGTTCTCCGGCGCGAAGACCTTCATGTGCTCGGCCAGGTAGGCGCCGAGCAGGATCCCTTCGAGGTCGGCCTGCAGCGGCGCCGCCGGGCGCACCAGCGACGCGTCGTTGACGCGCACCAGGTCGCGTCCCTCCTTCTCGAACCAGGTCACCTCCACCTTGGCCAGCGGCTGGAGCTGGCCGGCGAACCGGCTGTACTTGGCGCGCGCGCCGCGCGCCACGCCGCGCTTCTGGCCGTGCTCGGCGGTGAGGAAGGCGACGATGCGGTCGCGCTCGTGAAGGTTGATGACGTCGAGGACGAACGCCGCGGCGGTGAGGACGCGCATGGACGATCTCCGGCGTGCTCAGTCTCTGGCGTGCCCAGTCTCTGGCGCACCCGGTCTCTGGCGCACCTTATATCACCAGAGCCGGCTAGACTTCCTTCGATGAGCCCCCGCTGGAAGACCTGGCTGCGCCGCGTCGCCCTCGCCCTGGCGGCGGCGGAGCTCCTCTATCTGGTGGCCGCCAACGTCTTCCTCAACAGCCCGGTCGCCGGCGTGATCAACACCAGGCCGGAGAGGCTCTCGGTGGAGTGGGACGGCGGCTGGACGGTCCTGCCGGGCCTGGCGCGTCTGCACGGCGTCCGCCTGCGCGGCCAGTCGAAGGACGTCCAGTGGTACGCCGAGCTCGACTCCGTCCGCGTCTCGACCCGTCTCCTCGCCCTCGCCGGCAAGCACTTCCACGCCCGCGGCGTCGACGGCCGGGGGCTGGTCTTCCGGTTGCGCGAGCGGTTGAAACCCGGCGAGGAAACGCAGGCGCACACGCCGCCGATTCCGGGTCTCGAGAACCCGCCGCGGGTGGCGCCCGAGGACCTCTACCCGCCGCCTCGGAAGGACCGCGAGCCCTGGGTCGTCGAGCTCGACGACGTCGCCGTCGACGAGGTGCGGGAGATCTGGCTCCAGCAATACCGTTTCGCCGGCGACGGGAGCGTCGGCGGGCGCCTTCGCCTCGAAGTCCGCGGTCCGCTCGAGGTCGACCGGACGACGCTGAATCTCGACTCGGGCGCCGTCTACGTGGGCGAGGAACCGATCGTTGACGCCATCGACCTCGGAATCGCAGGCCGGCTGGCGCCCTTCGTGCCCCGCGAGCAGAAGCCGGGAGAGGTTTTGCGTCACGTCACGGCGGACGTGCGCCTGGCGTCGCCGCGCGCCAGCTTCGGTTTCCTCGACGCGTACCTGCGCGGCGCCAAGTGGCTGGGGATCGACGGCGAAGGAAAGATCGACGCGGTGATCCTGGTGAGGTCGGGCGAGCTGGCGTCCGGAACCCGGGTCGACGTCGAGGACGCGCGCTTCGCGGTGGACTATCTCGACTATCGGGCGAGCGGCCACGGGCGCCTCGAGGCCGGCGTCGAGGACGCGACGCCGGCCGCCGAGGCGGTCATCGACGCCATCTTCGACGAGTTCGAGATCGGGCGGCATGCGGAGGTCTCGCACATCCGCGGCCGGGGCCTGCACGTCGTCGCCAGGAGCCCCGAGCTCGACCTGGCGGAACCGGGGCCGGCGGTCTCCATGACGCTGGACCTGCCGCCCTCCGAGGTGGCGGACCTCACCTTCTACAACGACTATCTTCCGGCGGGCTCGGGCTTCTCGTTGCGCTCCGGCTCCGGGACCGTCAGCGGCCATCTCGAGCTGTCGACGGTGGAGAAGTCAGGCGCGGGACATTTCGAGCTCGTGGGCAAGCAGATCGCCGCCGGCTTCGGCGACCGCGGCCTGGTCGGCGACCTGGCGCTCACAGCCCGGCTCATGGACGCCGATCCCGTCGAGCGGTACTTCAGGCTCGCCGCCACCCGTCTCGAGCTGCGGCGCGTCGCGGTGACGGGGAAAAGCGGGCAGGAGTCTCGAGACTGGTGGGCGACCGTCGAGCTGCCGGCCGGCGAGGTGCGCATGACCCGTCCTCTCGAGCTCGATGCCGAGGTCAGGGCGCGGCTGCGCGACACGCGGCCGATCCTGGCCCTGGCCGCCGAGAAGAAACCGCTGATCGGATGGATGATGCCATTGCTCGACGTGGAGGACGTGAGGCTCGCGGCGCGGATCGGCTTCGCCGGCGAAGAGCTGTCGCTTCGGGACGTGGTGGTCGAGGGCGAGGACCTCGAGGTGTTGGCCGACCTGAAGTTCGCCGACAATCTCCCGACCGGGCTTCTCTTCGTGAGCCTCGGTCCGTGGTCGGCGGCTCTCGAGCTCGATCAGGGCGAGCGCGACTGGAAGCTCACCGGGTCGCGGAAGTGGTACGAGGAGAAGCTCGCAGCCGGACGTTGAAGCAGCGGCGGTGGGGATGCGCATGGACGATCTCGGTGGGCACCCTATATCAGGCGTCAGGAAGTTCTTGACCTCCGCCGGCGAGCCGCAGTAGAGTGTCTTCGTTCTCGACGTCGCTGCGGATCCGTCTATGCGGACGGGTCATCTGCGCAGGCACGTTCCCTAGATCGAGACTGCATCTACTTGTCGTTCGCCTGGAGACACACGAACGGACTCCGTCACCACGAAAGTTCCGACGAGAGACATATGGGCCGCTGGGTGCTTTCAGCTCTCCTCCTCGCCGCCGCGCTCGGGTCCCCTGCCGCGGCCGCGCCGACCTCGCCGTTCTTTTCGAAGTCCGGCGAAACGCTCGCCTTCAAGCCTGCCTTCGACCTGCCGCCCGGGGCCACCGTGACCATCGAGTTCGAGGTCACGATCGACAACCCGGTGACGGCCGGGGCGACGCAGGTCTGCAACTTCCTGGACGCCGCCTTTACAGGAGGCATGGAGACCAGCGACGATCCGGACACCGTCGCCCCTGACGACCCCACCTGCACCCAGCTCCTCCTCCAGGCCGACCTGATGGTGACCAAGACCGACTCGGTCGACCCGGTGGTGGCGGGCAACAACCTGACCTACACCATCACGGTGGCGAACGGCGGTCCGTCCACGGCGAACGACGTGGTGGTGACCGATACGTTGCCGGGCGGCGTGGCGCTGGTCTCGACGACCGGCTGCGCCGAGGATCCGGCCGGCGCCCCCACCTGCACCCTGGGCACCATCGCCAACGGCGCTTTCAAGCAGTACACGATCACCGTCGCCGTGCCCGCGAGCGCCACCGGCTCGCTCTCCAACACCGCCGCTGTAAGTTCCTCGACGATGCTCATCAATACCGGCGACGACATGGCCGTCGAGACGACGGCGGTCGCCACCGAGGCCGACCTGACGGTGGCCAAGACCGACTCGGTCGACCCGGTGGTCGCCGGCAACGACCTCGCCTACACCGTGACGGTGAGCAACAGCGGTCCCTCCGACGCCCAGGGCGTCGTGGTCACCGACACGCTGCCCGGCGGGGTCACCCTGGTCTCCACCACCGGCTGCGCCGAGGACCCGTCCGCCGTCCCGACCTGCACTTTGGGCACCATCGCCGCCGGCGCCTTCAAGCAGTACACGATCACCGTCAGCGTGCCCGCCGACGCCACCGGCTCGCTCTCCAACACCGCCGCGGTCAGCTCCTCGACGACCCTGATCAACACCGGCGACGACTCCGACACCGAGATCACGACGATCGCCAGCGAGGCCGACCTGACGGTGGCCAAGACCGACTCGGTCGACCCGGTGGTGGCCGGCAACGACCTGACCTACACCGTCACCGTGGACAACGCCGGCCCCTCCGACGCCCTCGACGTGGTGGTCACCGACACGCTGCCCGGCGGCGTCACCCTGGTCTCCACCACCGGCTGCGCCGAGGACCCAGCCGGCGTCCCGACCTGCACGCTGGGCACCATCGCGGCCGGCGCCTCGAAGCAGTACACGATCACCGTCAGCGTCGATCCGGACGCCGCGGGCCCGCTGAGCAACACTGTCACGGTGAGCTCCTCGACGACGCTGATCAACACCGGCGACGACTCGGACGTCGAGACCACGCAGGTCGGCAGCGAGGCCGACCTGGAGATCGTGAAGACCGCCGTGCCGCCCGCGGGCGCTCTCGATCCCGGCGAAATGGTGACCTACACCATCACCGTCACCAACCACGGCCCGTCCACGGCCACCGGCGTCGAGGTGACCGACAACCTGCCGGCCGGACTCACGTCGCCGGCGACCGCCGGCGACTGCGCCGAGGCGAGCCCGGCGGTGCCCACGTGCAGCCTCGGCACGATCGCCCCCGGCACGTCGAAGAGCTACACGATCACGGCCACCGTCGACTCGCCGGCGCCGCCGATGATCATCAACACGGCCACCGTCGACGGCGTCGAGGACGACCCCGTCCCGGGCAACAACTCGGACGAGGTGACCCACTCCACCGACGTCGAGGCGCCGACGGTGGAGGGCGTCGACACCATTCCGAGCGTCGGCGGCCTCGATCCCTGCGACACCGTGCGCGCCTACGTCCGCCGCTTGCGGGTGACCTTCAGCGAAGCGATGCGCTACAACGGCGCCGTGCCCGGGCCCGACGACGTCAACAACCCGGCCAACTACCTGCTCGTCGGCACCGGCCCGGACCTCGACTTCGACACCACCATGTGCGGCGCGCTCCAGGGCGACGACGTGGCGATTCCGGTCACCGCCGTCACCTACGCCGCCGACACGCCGGCACCGCCGCAGTCCACGGCCACGCTCCACTTCGGCGGTCCGCTGCCTGACGGCCTCTACCGGTTCATGGCCTGCGGCTCGACGACCCTCGAGGACGCGGCCGGTAACGCCCTCGACGGCGACGAGAACGGCACCGGCGGCGACGACCACGTGCTCGACCTCTTCCGCGTCGACGCCCGCAACCTCTTCGATAACGGCCACTTCGACTTCTTCGACGACGGCGTCGTCGACTGTGGCGGCTTGCCGCCATGGCTCGAGGACCCGCCAGCCGCCGCGGTCCACGATCCCGCGACCGACGCCGACGGCTCGCCGCTGTCGGGAGCGGCCTCGATGCCGCTGCCCGCCGCCGCCACCGTGGCCCTCGAGCAGTGCGTGAGCTTCGCGGGCTACCCCCCCGGCACGGTCTTCGAGATCGGCGGCCGCTTCCGCCTCGACGCGCCCGCCTCGACCTCCCTCGGCCTGATGGTCGCCTGCGACTTCACGAGCGCCGCTGCCTGCGGCGGCGCGCCGGCCGGCTCCGCGGCGGACGCCGAGCTGATCAGCGGCGCGCCCGGGGTGTGGGGCACGACCGAGCCGTTCGACTTCCAGATCGTGCTGCCCCCCGGCGCCGTGTCTGGCCAGTGCGGCCTGAGCTTCGAGAACCCGGGAGGATTCAGCTTCTCGGCGTGGCTCGACCAGCTCTTCCTGCAGCAGCCGGCCGAAATCTTCACCGACGGCTTCGAGTCGGGCGACACCTCGGCGTGGTCAGCCACCGTACCTTGACCCAAGACTTCAGAAGAACCCGAAAAGATGTGGGATATCGGAAAACGCCTCGCAGTGGCCGGAGCCCTCGTCCTGAGCGGCGCCGCCCTCGCCCAGGCAGACGCCTTCGAAGCCTCGTTCCGGCCGGGGCCGGTCCGCGGCCCGGGCGCCGTGCCGCCCTTGCCGCCGCCGGGACCGCTCTCGGTCCAGCTCGTGATCGACGACAACGTGCCCGAAGGCTCCGTCGGCGTCACCCAGGGCGCCGGAGCCCGGCAGTTCATGTGGTTCAACCGCTTCGCCTCGCCGGGAGCGTTCGACCTGGAGCAGATCTGGGTGCTCTTCCCGGCCGACCCGGTGCTGGCCCCAGGGCTGAGCGTCGAGCTCGTGGTCTACCACGACCCGGACGGCAACCCGGCCAACGGCGCCAACCACCTCGCCAGCATCCCGACGACGATCCTGACGGCCGACGGCACCACCTTCTCGATCTACAACCTGGCGCCGGCGGTGGCGGTGCCGGCGGGGGGCGACGTGCTGATCGGCGTCGTCAACCGCTTCGTGGTCAGCGGCGTGACGCCCCCGAATTTCCCGGCCTCCATCGACTCCACCGCGAGCCAGACGCGTTCTTGGGTGGCCACCTGGAGCGGCGACCCGCCGGCGCCGCCGACCCTGCCCTCCGACGGCACCATGGCGATCATCGACACCTTCCCGGGGCTCGAGGGCAACTGGATGGTCCGCGGCCTGGGCACCCTCGTCGTCGATCCCGGCGAGCCCGCCCTCGACATCCCCGCCCTCGGACCCCTGGGATGGATCGCGCTGACGTCGCTCCTGGCGGCTTTCGGCTGGCGGCGCCTGCGCCGTGAGGTAAGACGATGATGGCGAGACGTGCGTCCTCGACCTTCCGGCAGACGGTGGCGCTCGGCGTGCTCGTCGCCGCGTCCGCCCTGCCTGCCGCGGCGGTGGTGGTCGACGAATTCACCACCAACCAGCCCACCCTTACCGATCCCACTGGCGGCGCCTCCAGCGTCGTCACGGGCGGCAGCGACGTCGTCGGCCAGCGCCGCGACCTCGTCGTGGACTTCATTTCAGGCTCCGGCACGGTGCAGGCCGGCGTCGCCGGCGGCGTGCTCACCGTGACCGTATCGGACGGCACGCCCGACGCGCGTGGCGCCGCCATCGTCACCTGGGACGGCGACTCGGATCCCAACGTGCTCGACGCCGACGGTCTCATGCCCCTCGACCTCACCGCCTCGGGCCACACCGCCTTCGCCGTCACCGTCACCTCGGCCGACGCCGGCGCCGAGATCGTCCTCGAGGTCTACACCGACGCCGCCAACATGTCGCGAGCCGCCCTGGTGCTGCCGGCGGTGGCCGCGTCGACCGTCTTCCACCTCTCGTACAACAACGACTTCGTCCCCCGCCTCGGCACCGGAGCCGACTTCGCCGACGTCGGCGCCATCGTGATGACGGTGCGCGGCACCGAGACCGAGGTCATGATCGACCACGTGGAGACGGTGGCGCCGAGCGTCGCGGCCGCCAAGGTGGACCTGACCCTCGCCGACGCTCCGATCGGCGCCACGCCGCAACCTCCGGGCACCACCTTCAAGTACCGGGTGACGATCACCAACACCGGCGGCGAGGCCCTCGCCGTCGACCTCAGCGACACCGTCGACGCCAACACCACGCTCGCCGCCGCCACCGTCGACGCCACGCCGGTCGCCGCCGACGACGCCTACGAGACCTACGGCAACGTGGGCAAGACGGTCGCGGCGGCCGAGGGTCTGCTCGCCAACGACGTCGACCCGGACCAGAACGGCGCGCCCCCCGAGCTCGTCGTCGACGTCTCGGGCTCGCCGGTGACCACGGCCCTGGGCGGCACCGCGACCCTGAGCGCCGACGGCGCCTTCGTCTACGAGCCGCCGATCGGCGTCGGCAATGCGGTCGACACCTTCCCCTACACGGTCACCGACAACGAGGGCAACGCCGCCACCGCGACCGCCAAGGTCCACGTCGGCCGCACCATCTGGTTCGTCGACGACGCCCATCCGGGCGCCGACCTGGGCACCAAGGACGATCCGTTCGTCGGCTTTACCGCCACCAACGTCGGCGGCGTCGGCGGGATCGGCGACCAGGACGCGCCGGGCGACCTCATCTTCCTCTACGACGGCACCCACGTCTCGGGCCTCGAGCTCGAGGCCGAGCAGGAGCTGATCGGCGAGGGCCACGGACTGGTGCTCGACGGCGAGACCATCGTTGCCGCCGGCGGCACGCCGACGATCACCAACGCCGCCGGCCACGGCATCGTCGTGGCCAGCGACAATGCGATCCGCGGGCTCATCGTGGGTAACACCTCGGGCGTCGACGTCACGGGCAGCACCTTCGGCACCCTGACGGTGGAGAACGTGACGCTCAACGGCTCGGGCGGCGCCCTCGACCTGACGAACGGGACCCTCGTCGGCGCCGGCCCTCCCCCGATGTTCAACACCATCAGCTCGACCAACAGCACGGGCCGGGGCGTCAACCTCGACACCGTGACCGGAACGCTGACGAGCGGCAGCACCTCGGTGACCGACTCGGCCCAGGCCGGCATCCGGGTGGTCAACGGCGGCTCGACCTACGACTTCGGCCCCACCACGCTCTCCAGCACGACCTCCGGCCTCGAGCTGACGAACAACGCCACGTCGACGTTCAACTTCACGAGCCTGGCGGTGACGACCGACGCCGGCCCCGGCCTG
>DASWIG010000012.1:0-7354 GCA_036397835.1 Thermoanaerobaculia bacterium | reverse complement strand
CCGGTGATGGGCTCGGAGCGGGTGATCTCGGTGGTCTACACCGACAACGGCTCCAACGCCCGGGCGATCGAGGACATCGAGCTGCTCGAGCTGGCCACCGCCCAGGTCGGCGTGGCCTTCGAGAACGAGCTCCTGCGGCGGCAGATCGAGAGCCGGCGCTGAGCCATGGGAGCCGCCGGCGCCCTGCTGCTGACCGCGCTCGCCATCGGCCCCAACGGCCACCTTCTGCTGCCCTCGCTCGCCCCCGCCGTGGTGCGCGCCGGCCTGCCCGCCGACGCCTTCCTGCCCCTGACGCCGCGGCTCTGGGTCGTCTACCACGATCGCCGCGAGCTGCCGATGGCCTTCTACCTGCCCGCCGCGGACGAGCCCGCCGACCTCTCGCTCCACCTCTTCGCCGCCGGCGGCGAGCGCGTCCTGCCCGGGCTGCGGGTCCCGCGCCTGTTCCTCTACGCCCCCTACTTCCGGCCGGCGGCGCCGGCTCTCGACCTGCCGCTCGACGTGGCGCAGTACTTCTTCGGCGCGCTCATCGAAGCGCTGCTCGACCTGGCGCCGCCGGCGGACCTCGACGAGCGGGCGGGGGGACGCGACCGGGAGGGTTACGTGTCGGCCCTGGCTGCCTTCGGCTCGCACGCCCTCTCGGTGGCGGTGGAGCTGCGGCGCAGCCTCGCCCGCCTGCGTGCCGCGGGCAAGGACCCGTGCGGCGTCGTCGACCATCCGGCGACGCTCTTCGGCCTGTGGCGCCGGGTGTTCACCACCGAGGAGTACCGCGGGCAGGTCCGGGCGCCCGGGCAGCCGCGGCAATGGGTGCTCGGCCCGCCGCTCACGGAAGACGACAAGGCGTACTTCGTCGACCGGGTCTTCGGCGGTTTCTGGACGGGCGACGCGCGTCGTGACTTCGGGCTCGACTGCCGGTCATGAGGCAGGGCGCTCGAGTGCACGGCCGAGGGCATCTCCTGCTTCCCATTCGTCCCTTGACTTGGTTCACTTCCTGGTCAAGAATCGACTCATGATCAGGCTCAATGTCCACGAAGCCAAGACGCATCTGTCCCGGTACCTGAACCTCCTGTCCAAGGGAGAGAAGATCGTGCTCTGCAGGCGCAACGTCCCGATCGCCGAGATCCGTCTGCTCAAGAGCGCAAGGATCGACCGGCGCCCCGTCGGTCTGGCCAAGGGCCGATTCGAGGTCCCGCCGGAGTTCTTCGAGCCCCTCCCCGATGACTTTGTGGATGCCTTCGAGGGTAGGGGCGCTTGAAGCTCCTTCTCGATACCTGCACCTTCCTCTGGATCATCACGGAGGCGCCGCAACTGTCGTTCGAGGCCCTCGATCTGTTTACGGAGCCGGACAACGAGGTATTCCTGAGTTCCGTGTCGACCTGGGAAATCGCGGTCAAGCACGCCATGGGCCGCCTCCCACTCCGCGAATCGCCCGCGGAGTTCGTGCCGGCGATGAGGGAAAGCCATGGAATCGAGCCCTTGAGCCTGGACGAGCAGTCGACCCTCTACGTGGGGCGCCTCCCGACGCACCACCGCGACCCGTTTGACCGAATGCTCATCTGCCAGGCGATCGTTCACGATCTCGTGATCTTGACGCCCGACAAAGACATACGAGAGTACCCCGTCAAGTCCAGGTGGTAGCGGCGCGACGCTCTTCGGCCTGTAGCGCCGCGTGTTGACCACCGAGGAGTACCGCGGGCAGGTCCGGGCGGCCGGGCAGCCGCGGCAGGACGGGTGGAGACAGTCCACCCGCGGCGCTGCTCGACCTGACGCCGCCGGCGGACCTCGCCCAGCGGGCGGCGGGACGCGACCGGGAGGGCTACGTCTCGGCCCTGGCTGCGTTCGGCTCGCACGCCCTCTCGGTGGCGGTGGAGCTGCGGCGCAGCCTCGCCCGCCTACGTTCCGCGGGCAAGGACCCGTGCGGCGTCGTCGACCATCCGGCGACGCTCTTCGGCCTGTGGCGCCGGGCGTTCACCACCGAGGTGTACCGCGGGCAGGTCCGGGCGGCCGGGCAGCCGCGGCAATGGGTGCTCGGCCCGCCGCTGACGGAAAGCGACAAGGCGTACTTCGCCGAACGGGTCTTCGGCGGTTTCTGGACGGGCGACGTGCGACGGGACTTCGGGCTCGGCTGCCGGTCATGAGGCAGGGCGCACGCCGTGCGCCCCTGCGCTCCGGGCGAGCGCCTGTTGGAGCACCCGCCAAAACTACGACCCTGCTATACTCACAAGCCAAGGAGGTCGCTACCGTGCCAGCTACGACCGCCAATGCCCGGTCAGGCGACGTCCCGGTCGAGACGGCGGGCCTGCGGCTTGACGTGGTCGGCAGCGTCCTCGAGGCCCGCCATGCGCAAGTGCACCTCGGCGGACTTGGCGATCCAGAAGTAGTGGCGGTCGAAGTCCCTGATCCCCTGACGCTTGCGCGACGCCGCCGATTCCACCTTGCGGCGCGTGCGCTTGAGGTCCTTGACCGTCTTCGCCAGCGCCTTGACGTCCGGCCCGAGATCGTCTGCCATCGCCGTGAGCTTCTCGCGCACCTGCGGCCACCGGCTCGACCGGACCTTCGGATCGTCCCCCTGGAACCGCTTCCACGCCTTCTCGGCCTGCCGCTGGACCGTGACCGGGTCCTGGGACACGGTGCCCGCGAGCCCCAGGGTCACGAGGTCGTCCTCCTCGAGCAGGCCGTGGCTGACGCGTCGCAGGTTCACCAGCCGGCCGTAGAGCGACTTCGCGAGCTCGACCTCGCGCCCTCGCTGCTCGGCACGCTCCGCGAGCTCCTCCTGGTGCGTCAGGTCGAGGTGGATCAGCCGTTCGCGCCACCAGACCACTTTGCGGTGCAGGACGTCGAAGTAGGTCTCCGCGTCGAACCCCGTGCCGTCGTCCTCCACGGGCGCGAAGAACTCGTCAAGCCCGGCGCTCGCCGCCGGAGCGTGGACCGCCAGCGTTCCCTCCAGCTCGATCGCCAGCTTCACCCGTCGCGTCACCATCGCCGAGAGCTTCATACCGCTCATTCTATGACGTCACGGCGTTGAAGTTCAGTCCCTGGCGCTCATTTCGTCCATTCGACGGCGTCGGACGGATGAAATGAGTCTCAATCCGTCCGTTCGACGCGGTCGAATGACCCAAATGAGCTCCATTTCGTCCATTCGACGGCGTCGAACGAGCCAAATGAGTCTCAATCCGTCCATTCGACGCGGTCGAATGATCCACATGAGTCTCAATCGGTCCATTCGACGGCGTCGAACGAGTGGATTGGAGCATATGAGCCGCGTTTGGAGGACGCTGAGCCGGTTCCTGGGCCCCTGGCGGCCTCTCCGTGGGCGGAGCTGCCGGAGGAAAGGACCGATTATCCGCCTTTCACCTGGGCCCGAAGCCGTTCGATTTCCGCCATCAGGTGCCGATTCAACCCCTCGGCCTTCCGGCGGGCCTCGGCCTCCTGCTGCCACTCCCCCTCGACCTTGAGCCGCGCCAGCTTCTCCTGGACCCGAGCCGCCTCGGCCCCGACCAGCGCCGCCTCGCTCGCCTCCAGGGCCTTCTCCATCCGGCGGACGGGCTCTCCGGTGACCGTGTCGAGAATCTGCAGACGCCCCCGCTCGTCAAGGAAGAAAGCGAGGTCCAAAGGCGGGCAAGGGAAAGGCCCGCTCCGCGCGCCCGCGATCCGGCGATACTTCCCGCGCTTGCCCAGCTCGAATCCTTGCAGCGGCGGCTTCAGGTACTCGGCGCAGGGGTCGTAGACGAACAGGTACGGGATCCCCAGCTCGGCGTAGAGCTCGGGCTTGTCGACCTCGTCTTCCTTCTTCGTCTTCTTCGAGGTCACCTCGATGACCAGCGCCGGCACCTCGCCCTCCTCCCACAGCTTGTAGGTGCGGCGCTTCTTCTTCGGCACTCCGGTGACGACGAAGACGTCGGGCGCCTTGCAGGCCCGAGGATTGCCCTCCTCGTAGTAGAAGAAGAGGTTGCCCGACACGTACACGTCCTGGCGGGCGCGGAAGTGCCATTCCAGCGTCTGGATCGTCGCCGTCATCTCGTCGCGGTGCTCGTCGGTCTCCGCCATGGGCTCGCCGTCGGACTCCGGGTATTCGATCGGCTCGTCGGGTCGAGCCAGTGCGAGAGCAGACTGGGTCATGGGCGTCTCCTGCGGCCGGCGCGTCCGGCCACCGGATTCAGGATAGCACGGCCGAGGAGGCGCGATTCCTACGGCCACGCGACCTCGGTCTCCTCACCGGCGACGACGGTGACGAAACGCCGGCCGCCGGGCGCGCTCACCTCGTAGCTGCCGGGCGGCAGCCCATCGACCCGGACGTCGGCCTCCCCGACGACCGGCCGCAAACCAAGGCGGGTCAGGAGCTCCGTGAGGTCCCAGCCCGTGGCGGAGACGATCCCAGGCACGAACGGCTCGTCGCCCGAGATCACGAGAGCGCCCGTGGCGTCCGCCGCCTCGAGCAGGGCAGGCTTCTCCGACGCCTCCGTGAACGTCCGCCAGCCGCCGAAGACGAAGCGTCCCTCGACGTAGGCCGCGGCGCGCAGACGCGGCGGATAGGGCGGATCGAAGGTCAGGGCGGCGCGGCCCGAGGCGTCCGCGGTCAGGACCCGCAGGCCGCGTCCTTCAACTTCCAGGAAGACGAAGGCCCCGCCGGCCTCGCCGGCGATCCGGACCTCGATCTCGCCGCCGTCGTCCTCCGTCCCGAGGACGAGCCGCACCGGCTCGGGGGGACGGTTCTCTTCGAGGTCGACCGGCACCGGGGCGCTGCGCAGGTCGCGGCGCTCGGCCCGCAGCCAGCGCCGGCCGGGCTCGAGACCGAGGAGCAGGAAGCTGCCGTCGTCCTCGCTCAGGGCCACCGTCCCCGACGCGAGGTCCCGCACGCGAGCGCCCGCGGCCGGCCGGCCATCGAGATCCACCACCTCACCCGCGACGGCGCGGCCCGGAAAGTCGAGGACGAGCTCGAGCTCGTCGACCTCGGGGATCGCCACCTCCCGCGACGCCGAGGCGGCGCCGCCGGCGGCGAACCACGACGCCGTCCACGCGCCGGGCGCGAGGTCGTCGGACGCGAAGGCGCCGTCGGCCCCGACCTCGACGTCGACCTGGGGACGCCCGGCGCCGTAGATCTTCGCCCGCCCGAGGCCCCGCGGGCTCTCGCCGCGCTCGATGAAGGACGGATGCTCGGGAGCGGGGGGCAGGAAGATCAGACGGCCCGGTCCGTCGCGGTGGCCGGCCACGCGAACGACGCCCGTGACCCGCATCGCCTTCCAGCGGCAGATGGCCTCGCGCTCGTCCTCGCTCTCACCGATTCGCACCTTGGTCTCGCAGAGCAGCCGGTCACCGGCGACGGCGGTCACCGTGGCCTCTCCGGGCGGCAGGTGCCGGAAAACGGCGACGCCGTCGGCGAAGGGAGCGCTCAGCATGTCGGTCTCGAGCCAGCGGTTGCCGAGGTCCACCCGGGCCACGGCGCCCGGCGGCAGCTCGTCCTGCGCCACGACGCGCAACGTCGACCCCGGACGCAGCTCCACCGCGCCGAGGTCGGTCGCCGCGGCCTCGGGAGTGGGGCGCACGTCGAGGGTGCGGCGAGCGAAGCCGGGGGCGTCGATGGTGAGGCGCAGGTCGCGGCCGGGGAGACCGGAGAGGGCGAAGGTCCCGTCGGCGGCGCTCACCGTCTCGACGACGTCGCCGAAGAACCATGCCTCCAGGGCGTGGACGTCCGCCGACGGCCGCGGCAGCCAGACCCGGGCGCCGGCCACCGGGGAAGCGTCGACCGCGCTCACCAGGAGACCTTCGAGCCGGTGGCCCGCGCCGGCGACGAGGTCGCCGAGGTCGCGCTCTTCGCCCGGCAGGCCGGGCTCGAGGTGCAGGCGCAGCTCGGCGGTCGCCGGCGAGGCGAGGGCAAGCTCGAAGGCCTTGCCGGCGGGCAGCTCGAGATCGAGATCGCCCGCGGTGACGGCGGCGTGGACGCCGAGGGCGCCGGCCCTCGCCCGCGCCCGGCCCTCGGGCACCGGCCGGCCCTCGGCGTCGAGGAAGCGGCCGCGGACCACGAAGGCGCGGTCCAGCCGGACCTCGACGGGAGAGGGATGAGGCGGCGGCAGGGTGCGCTCGTTTTCCTTGTAGCCGCGAGCGTCGACGGTCAGCTCCACCGTTTGCGAAGCGCCGATGCCGCGGAGCACGGCGCGGCCTTCGGCGTCGGTGGTGGCGAGCATGCCGGGGCGAGGGCGGAGCTCGGCGCCGGCGACGGGCTCGCCGACGTCGTCGACGACGCGGACGGCGATCTCGCTGTCCGGCTCCAGAACGAGCTCGCCGAGGTCGAGGTCCTCGGCGCCGACCTCGAGCTCGGCGCGGCGCATGGCGAAGCCGCCCTTGTGGGCCAGGACAACGGCCTTGCCGGCGGGCACGCCGGCCATGGTGAAGACGCCCTCGCCGTCGCTGCGCCCGCCGCGGGCGACGTAGGCCGCGAAGTCGCCGGCGAGCCAGGCTTCGAGCCGCACCTCGACGCCCGCCACCGGCTCGCGGTCGCCGTCGACGAAGCGGCCGTGAATCCGGGCGCCGCGGGCGAGCTCCACCCGCGCCGGGAGCGTGCTCGGCAAGCCCTGGAAGGTGACCGGCACGTGGCCGTCGGCGTTGACGACCAGGGTGAGCTCGGCGAAGTCGGGGACGCTGGGGAGGATCCCGGCGCCGCCGTCGTCGACCGTGGCGAAAGCGAGGTAGGTGCTCTTGCGCGAGCGCACCCGCTCGGCCTCGAGGGCTTCGACGCGCGCGCCGGGAATGGCCCGGCCGTCCTCGCCGACGACCTCGACGCGGAGGTCGCGGGCCGCCAGCGGCACGAGGGCGGCGCTCCCCTGGCCGGGCCGCAGGGCGCTCCACCAGCTTCCGAGCTCGGGCGTTGCGCGGCCGTCGAGGCCGTTCGGCCTGACCACGCGCGTCCGCCAGGCTTGCTCTTGCGTCCAGGGGATCTCGATGCGGCCATTTTCGGGCACCGGCCAGGTCGGCAAGAGCGACTCCGGCACCTCGCGCCAGAGCTCGGCCGGCGCGGCGAGGACGCGGAGGGGGACGTCGAGCCCGTCCGCGGCGGCGACGCGAAGGCGGAGGCGTCCGGAATCGCGCGGCGCCGCGAAGCCGTCGATCTCGGACGGCTCGAGACGCCGTGGCGCGGTCGTCGACGACCAGTACCAGGCGGCGCGGAGCTCGGAGAGGTCGACGTCCGCGAGCGTCAGGCGGCCGATGACGGGCTCGACGCGGCCGGGGTAGACGAGCCGCCAATTCTGATCGAGGCCCAGCGCCTCGACGACGAGCAGGGCGACGAGGACGATGCCGTTCATGGCGGCTGGTAGGTCAGGCGGATGAGCTCCGGGTGCGCCGGCGGATGGGGCGTCTTCTG
>DASWIG010000011.1:0-18234 GCA_036397835.1 Thermoanaerobaculia bacterium | reverse complement strand
CTCGTCCGCGGGATCCAGCGGATCGAGGAGCGCGACGGCTCAGGCGTCCTCGCGCGGACGACCGATCTGCCCCTCGCGTTCTCGCTGACCGGGAAAGAGGACTTCCGGCGGCTCGCCCTCGACGCCGGGCTCGGCGTCGAGAGTCTCGCCGGCGACTTCGAAGGACGCCCGTTCCGCGACGCCGACAGCCCCATGATGGTCTGGACGCTGGTCCGCGAGCGCGGCGGCTGGCGATCCCCGCCGACGCGGTCGTCCAAAGGCATCGCGCCCGAGGACGAGGAAGGAGCGTTGGCCTACGACGTCGGGCCGACGCTCTCCGGGAAGCCGACGACCCCGCCGCCCGCCACGACCGACGTCCACCTCGCCGTGTCGACGCGACGGAGCGTTGCCGCCGACAGCGATCTCGTGGTCCGCTTCGCCGCCTACACCGAGAGCTTCCGTACCCGGGTGACGGAGATCTTCCGCAAGGAGGCGCCGCGGGACGAGCCGCTCCTCGACCTCGAGGCTTGCCAGTGGCAGATCGGCACCGAGGTCACCGTGACCTTGGCGGCCCGCGGCCTCGAGGTCGAGAACGGACGCCAGAGCTTCGTCTGGGACGGCAAGTACAAGGTGCTGCGCTTCGACGTGGTGGTGCCGGCCGGCCGCGATCCGGGAACCGTCGTCCTCAAGCTGGACGTCCACGTCGCGGGCCTCGTCGTCGCCAGCCTGCGGCCCGAGATCGAGATCGTCGCCGGTGCCGCGGACAACACGGAGACGACGACCGCGCTCCGGTTTCCACGCTCCGCCTTCGCCTCCTACGCGACGGCCGACAGCAAAGACGTGATGAAGCGTATCCGGTCGGTCCAGATCGCAACGGGCATCGACGTCTTCTTCGCCCGTCTCTCGATCGTCCCGGGAGAAGACTGGGAAGAGAGACTCCGCGCCGAGATCTCGCGGCGCGAGATCTTCTGGCTTTTCTGGTCGACCCAGGCACTGAAATCGGAGTGGGTTGACCGGGAGTGGCGAACCGCCCTTGCCGAGAAGACGCTCAAGGGCATCCAGCCCCATCCGCTCGAGCCGGAAAGCGTTGCCCCGGCGCCTCCCGAGCTCGCGGCTCTGCAATTCGGGAATCTCTACGAGACCCTGCTCTCGCTCGATGACCTGTAGACTTGAAGCCGGCGTAAACAGGGCGTACTATAGCCGCGATGAGATCCCTCGACCGCGCCCGCCAGCGCGCCCTGACGCTGCGCCCCGTGCTCGGCGACGAGCTCGACGCCCGGCTCGAGCGCCTCACCGCCTACTTCGACGAGCGCCACCAGATCCGCCCGCTCGCCGTGGGCAGCGACTTCCTCCATGGCGGACGCGGCGAGGTGGCGCCCGCCGAGGGGCTGCTCTACTACGACCGCAAGCTCGACGGCAAGCCCGACGAGAAGCTCGAGCTCTTCGCCCACGAGCTCGGCCACCTGGTGCTCCACCAGCGCCTCGCCAACGCCCTGGTGCCCGGCGACCCGATCCGCGGCTCGGCCTTCCTCGAGCACGGCACGCCGGCGCTCGCCCGCTACAGCCGGCGCTCCTACGAGGAGGCCGAGGCCACCGCCTTCGCCGCCGAGCTTCTGTGCCCGGCCGACGAGGTCTTCGCCGCCTGGCGCGCCGTGCCCGCGGCCACCACCACGACCCTGGCCGCGCGCTTCGGCGTCTCCCTGGGCCTGGCGCGCGTCCAGCTCGCCGAAGGGCTCTACCGCTTCGTGCGCGGCCCCGCCGAGGCCGCGGCCGGCGGCGACGAGGTGACGACGAACCCGGACCAGGAGGAGGCCGCTCTGTGGTCCGGCAGCCCCGTGCTGGTGGAAGCCGGGCCCGGCACCGGCAAGACGCGCACCCTGGTGCGGCGCGTGATTCACCTGGTGCGCGAGCGCGGCGCGGCGCCGGAAGACCTGCTGGTCCTGACCTTCAGCAACGAGGCGGCCGAGGAGCTGCGGCAGCGTTTGGCGCGCAGCCTCGGCCAACCGGCCGAAGAGGTGCTCATCGCCACCTTCCACGGGCTCGGCATGCACCTCCTCCACAGCTATGGGCACCTGCTGGGGTTGGGCTCCGACGTCACGGTCCTCGACGACGTCGGCAAGGAGGAGCTGCTCATCGAAGTGCTCGGCCGCGTCGACTGCGAAGCGATTCTCAACCTCTTCGACCCCCAGGTCACGGCGCGGCGGGCGGCGCACGAGATCGGCTACCTCAAGGACCGCCTGGTCACGCCCGCCCGCCTCGCCGAAGAGATCGCCCGCTGGCAGAGCGCCGAGGGCGAGGCCGGCGATCACGCCCGCGCCCTGGCGCTGCAACGGGTCTTCCAGGCCTACGAGGACGAGAAGCAGGGCCGCGACCGGGTGGACTTCGCCGACCTCATGCTGCTGCCCCTCGTCCTGCTCGCGGAGCACGACGAGGTGCGGCAGGCGCTGCGGAAACGCTTCCGCTGGGTGATGGTCGACGAGTACCAGGACGTGAGCCGCTCGATGGCGACGCTCCTCTCCCAGCTCTGCGGCCCCGACAACCCGCCCTGGGTGGTGGGCGACGCGCGCCAGGCCATCTACCGCTTCCGCGGCGCCGCCCCGGAGAACGTGCGCCGCTTCGCCGAAGACTTCCCGGGCGCTCGCACCTTCCTGATCGGCCTCAACTACCGCGCCAGCCCCCCCATCGTCGACGCCGCCAACCAGCTTGCGGCGCTGATGGAAGGCGAGGACGCCGACCCGCCGCGCCGCCGCTGGCGGCCGGGCCGCGGCGTCGAGCCCCTGGCGACGCCGGTCGCCGTGGCCGCGACCTCGAGCGACGCCGCCGAACGGCAGACGCTCGTCGAGCAGGTGCGATCCTGGATCGAGCGCGGCGTCGCGCCCGGAGACGTCGGCGTGCTGGCGCGCCGCAACATCGACGTGCGCAACGCCGCCCTGGCGCTGGCCGCCGCCGGCATCCGCGCGGTCACCAGCGGCCTGGTGACCGCCGAAGGCGCGGCCGGCGACCTCGCCGCCGCCGCCACCGCCCTCGAGGCGCCGCGCGCCGCCGTCCCCCGTCTCGTCTACGCCCTGGGCCGCGGACGCGCCGCCACCGCCGAGCTCAACGCCGCCGTGCGTCACCTCCTCGCCGAGCTCGAGCAGGAAGGCGAGGAGGAGACCCGGAAGGAGGCTCAGGACGGCGACGCAGAGTCCCCTGGCGAGGACGCCTTGCCGCCAGCGGCGCGCGAGGTGGTCGCTGCGGTCCGCCGGGCGTTCGACGTGCTGCGTCCCCTCGAGCACTCGGGCGACGGCTGGGCGGTGCTTCTGACCTTCCTTTTCGACGCCGGCGACTACCTGCGCCGCCTGGTCGGCGACGGCCTGGGGGCGGCCGTGGCCCTCGAAGAGATCGTCAGCGCCCTGGCCTTCGCCGGCACTTACCGCTTCGGCCATCCCGGCACGCCGCCGCGGCGCTCGCGCGCGCGCATGGCCGAGCGCCTGCGCGACCTCCTGTGCAACGCGGCGCCCGGGCTGATCCCGCCGCGGCCGCACGCCGGCGCCGTGCGGGTGATGACCTGCCACGCCTCGAAGGGTCTCGAGTTCCCGTGCGTCCTGGTCGCCGGCCAGACTCTCAACGCCGAGCGCGCGGACGCGCCGTGGCTGCCGCCCGCCCTGCGCCACGACCCCGAGGAGGACCGCAAGCAGGCCGACTCCCTGCTCTTCGTGGGAGTGACCCGGGCGCAGCGCGCCGTCGCCGTCTCCTACGCCGGCACCGCCGGCGGCACCGTCCGCAGCCCGCGGCGCACGTTGCCGCGGCTCCTCGAGCTCTGGATCGCCTCGGGCGCCGTGCCCGTGCGCTCCGTCGAGATCCCGCCGGAGCCGAGCGAGCCGGTGACCCTGGGCCCGATCTGGGGCGACAGCCGCCCCGAGACGGTCTCGCTCTACGGCCTCTCGGGCCGCCAGTGCGGCATCCTCGGCTACCTCCAGGAGCACCTGGGGATCGGCTTCCGGCCGGTGCTGCGGCCCCTCTACCCGGTCTTCGTCACCCGCCTGCGCCGCGCGCTGCGGCGGGTCGTCGACAAGGCCAACGAGCAGGGACGCCGGCTGGCGCCCGAGGAGGCCGAGGCGATTGCCGCCGAAGAGTGGCCCGACGACAAGTACGCCGAGCACCCGCACGTCGGCCTCTACCGCCCGCGGTCCTTGCGCTGGGCCCGCGAGCTGGCGCGCGCCTACGAGCCGCCCGCGGGAGGCGCCGAGAGCCTCGACCACGACGTCGAATGGAAGGCCGGCGGCGAGCCCGCGTCACTGCCGTTGCAGCTCATCGGCCGCTACCGCGACGGCGACGGCACTCAGCACGCCCTGCTCTTCCGCCCCGAGTCCCTGGGCGGCGACGGCGTCGAAACCCTCAAGTGGTCGGACCTGCGCGAGCACCACCGCCTGCCCCTGGCCCTCCTCGGCGACGACGACCCGGAGCTGCGCCCCCGCGTCTACTCGGGATCCGACGCCCGGATCTACCCCTACCGGTGGAGCCACCAGAAGCCGCGCGAGACGCTCGCCAAAGTCGAGGGCCATGCCCGCGAGCTCCTCGATCTGCGCAGCCGCGGCGTCTTCCAGGCGACGATCAAGGACTGGACCTGCGACCGCTGCCCCTGCCGCATGCTGTGCCCCTTCTGGATGGAGGCGGCGGAGGAGTGACCACTTACCAGATCAGCCGGGCTCCGAAGCTCTCCAGGATCTCGTCGCAACTGATGAGCGGCAGGTCTTCGATCACGCTTTGGGCGGCGAGCATGCGGTCGAAGGGATCGCGGTGCGGTTGGGGCCAGGATCCCGCCCGCTGAGCGTGGTGAATCGTGACCGGAAGCTCGGTGAAGCCGGCCTGCCGCACCCAGGCAGCGACGTCACGGACCAATTGGGCGGCCGCGGGCAGCTTGCCGAGGCGGTGCTTCGTACAGATTTCCCAGGCGCTGGCGCTCGAAACCAGGATCTCGTTCTCGCGGTCAGCGATGAGCTCGCGGGGCCTGCCGGCGAGCTTCGGATCGTCGAAGAGCCACCAGAGAAGCGCGTGGGTATCGAGGAGGAGCCTCATCTCTCCCAGGCTTCGAGCTCTTCTTCCGGCAGGGGCTCGAAGAAGTCGTCACCGACCTGGCCGGCCAGGAGGCCCGGACGCCGTGGCTCCGGAGCCTCGAGCTGGCAGAGACGGGCATATGGCTTACCGTTCTTGGCGATCACCACGCTTTCGCCGGCATGTGCCCTTTCGAGGAGGCGAGAGAGGTGCGTCTTGGCCTCGTGAACGTTGACGACTTTCACGTCTCCATCTTAGTCTTACCGATGGACTAAGTCAACCCCCGGGCCGTGTTCGGCGCTCATTCGGCGGCGGCGTCGTAGGCGACCACGCGGTTGCGGCCGCCGTGCTTGGCGCAGTAGAGCGCCTCGTCGGCGTGCTTGATGAACTCGTGCGGCTCGCGCTCGCCGTGCATGGGCGCGATGCCCACGCTCAGGGTGGCGCGGATCTCCTCCTCGTCGAAGACGAAGACCTGGTCCTCCACGAGCTGGCGGATGTCCTCGCCCACCACCAGGGCGCGCTCGATGTCGGTCTCGGGCAGCACCAGGGCGAACTCCTCGCCGCCGTAGCGCGCGAAGAGCTCCTCGCGCCGGATGCGCCGGCTGATCGCCTGCGCCATCTTGCGCAGCACGTGGTCGCCCGCCAGGTGGCCGTAGGTGTCGTTGAGCTGCTTGAAGTGGTCGACGTCGAGCATGGCCAGCGCCAGGTGACGCTCGTAGCGCGAGCAGCGCGCCATCTCGCGCTCGAGGAAGTCCGCGAAGTAGCGCTTGTTGTGGATCTGCGTGAGCCCGTCGATGATGGTCATGCGGTAGATCTCTTCGTGGTAGAGACCTTCCACGTTGCCGCCGCTGATGAACTTGAAAATGGCGCCGCCGACCTTGATCAGGTCGCCGTTCTTGAGCTGCGTCTGGCCGCTGATGTCGGCGTCGTTGATGAACGTGCCGTTGGTCGAGCCGAGGTCCTCCACGTAGCTCGCGTCGTCGATCTGGAGGAAGCGGGCGTGGCGGCGCGACACGTTGTCCATGTCGAGCACGATGGCGTTGGCCTGGTCGCGGCCCACCGTGAGCTCGTGGGTGAGCGTGTAGCGCCGCCCCAGGTCGCCGCCGTAGATCTGCACCACGCAGGCCTCCGCCGGACCCAGGTTCGGAAGCTGGGCGGGAAGCGAGATCCGCGTCTTGTTCGACTCGTCCATCTGGGCGCCCTCAGGCGTCGAAAGCGCAGAGACGTTACCAGAGCCGCGGCGGCGGAGCAATGAGCTCACCGGGCCGCCGGGGCGTCCCTGGCGCCGCGGCCGGCGGCGGCGAGGTAGGGCAGGACGAGGAGCGCCATCGCCGCCGAGATCAGGGTGCCCGCCGCCACGATCGACCCGAAGCGCTGGGTGGGCGGGAAGCTCGACAGCACGAAGATCCCGAAGCCCGCGGCCAGGATGAGCATGGCGCCGACGATCGGCTGGCGCATCTGCCGGCAGGCCTCACCCCAGGCCTCGCGCTCGCCGTCGCCGGCGCGGCGCCGGCGGCGCACCGCCATCACCAGGTGGATCATGCCGTCGATGCCGAGCGAGATCGCGACGTTGGCGCCCGGCGCGGCGATGACGTCGACCGGCTGGCCGAGGTAGCCCATGGCGCCCAGCAGCAGCACCGGCACCGCCGCCAGGCAGAGCACCATGGCCGCCGCCGGACGCGCGGCGCGCGCCACCGCCGCCGCCACCAGCACGAAGAACGCCAGCAGGCCCCCGAGCTCGCGCGCCAGACTCGACGCCACCAGCTCCCCGAGCTTGCCCTGCAGGTCGTAGAGGCCGCCGACCAGCTCGGGCTCGAGCCCCGCCTCCCGCGCCGCCGCGACCAGGCGCGCGACGATCGCCTCGCGCTCCTCCTCGCGCCCGGTCTCGTGCATCCGCAGGAAGTAAAGGGCCAGCACGCGGTCGTCGGTCACGAAGCCGCGGGCGACCTGGTCGAAGCGCTCGCCGGCGAGAAGGTCCACGAGCTGAGCGGTGCCGAAGAGCACCGCGAAGGGCGCCCGCCGGGCCTCTTCCAGGAGCACCGACAGGGACAGTGCCATGCCCACCGCCGGATCGTTCTCGAGGCGGCGTTGCAGCCGCTCCAGCCGCGGCTCGACCTCGGGGGAGTCCACGCGCCGTTTCCCGGGGTCGGACACCACCAGGTAAAGCGGGCTCGAGCCGCCGTGGCGATCGATCGTCTCGAGACCGTGGCGCAGCTCGCTGCCCGCGGCGAAGTAGGCGAGCAGGCTCGGATCGGTCTCGGTGCGCGGCAGCCCGAACGCCGCCGCCGCGCAGAGCACGGCGATCACCACCGACGCCAGCGGCCCCGGAAGCCGGTGCCTGGCGTCGGGGCGCGACCAGAGCGCCGGGGGCGCCGAGCGCGCGGCCCGCAGGAAGACCGGATAGAAGCCGTAGGCCACCACGATCGCCGCCACCGTGCCCACGACCCCCGACACGCCGAGCTCGCGCAGCGGCCTGGCGCTCGCCAGGAGCAGGCTGCCGAAACCCAGGAGCGCCGCCACCATGCACCAGAACGACGCCGCGAAGGTGATCCACAGGGCGGTCGCCAGGGCCTTCTCGGGGCTGAGCCCCGGCCGCACCCGCCGCCAGTTGGCGGTCAGGAACACCGTGTGCGAGAGCGTCAGCACGAAGACGATGGTGGCGATGTTGGCGGTCAACATGCCGATCGGCGTGCCCGCGAGGTGGAGCGCCGTGAGGGTGAGCAGGCAGGCCCCCACGCAGGAGAGGAGCGTGCCGGCCACCAGCGGCAGCGAGCGGTAGAGGATGGCGATCACCAGCCCGAACACCAGGAGGGCCGCGCTGCTGAAGACCTTGAGGTCGCGCATCAGGTAGCGGCGGATGAGCTCGATCACGTAGGGCACGCCGGAGACCTCGAGGTCGAAGCTCGGCCGGTCGTGCGCCGCCAGCACCTGCTCCACGCGGGCCACGAGCTCGCGGCTCTCGCCCTCCTCCAGGGTCACGATCATCTGGGTGGCGTTGGGGTCCTCGGAGAGCAGCAGCCGGCTCCACACCGGGCTCTCGGGCACCACGGCCGGCGTCGGCGGCCCGTGCGTCAGGCTCTGGACGGCGGCCACTCCGGGCAGCGCCGCGAGCTCGTCCGAAAGACGGCGGACCCGGTCCAGGGCGTCGCCCGACCAGACGTCGGGCGCGAGCGCGTTGACGATGAGCTGCGGGCGCGACGGGAAGAGCTCCCCGATGAGCTCGGTGGCCTGGAAGGCCGGGTCTCCGGTGGAGAAGAAGAAGTCGCTCTCGACGCGCGGCGTCAGGTCGATGCGCAGGACGACCCAGAGCGACCCGCCCATGGCGGCCACCAGCAGCCAGAAGACGACCCGCGCTACCCACGGAGACCACGGGGAGCGGGCGGAGGGCGGACAGTCGGCGTCGTCGGGGTGGGTCATGTCGTCACGGGCGGCGGTCGCGGAGCTTATCCCACCCAGGGACATACGGGCGGCAGGGCGCCGGGGGTACAGGCTCGAACGCGCCGAGCCGGCGAGATCAGCTCGCGGCCTGGGCGAGCTCGGGCGGGCTGTCGCGGTGGCCGCGCAGGAAGGTCGCCGGGTCGGAGAGCTCCTTGGCCAGGTTCCAGCCCTTCCTGACCGCGCCCATCGACACCTGGCCGGTGGCCAGCGCCGCCGCGAGCTGCACGTAGCTGCGCGCCCGGCCGCGGTACTTGTAGCGCACCTTCAGGGCGTGGTCCCACAGCCGCGAGTACTCGGCATAGAACTCGTCGAGCGGCAGCCGGGTGGGCAGCACGGAATGGACGATGTCGTACATCTCCCAGTCGCGGGTGACCACGTCGCGCTCCACCGCCGACCACAGGTCGGTGCCGGGCAGCGGCGTCAAGACCGAGAAGCCGCTGTTGTAGGTGCCGTGGGTCTCGATCCAGTCGCGCAGCTTGGCGAAGTCGTCGTAGCCCCAGTCGGGGTCGACGATGAAGTTGCACGTGAAACCCACGCCGAGCTCCTTCAGGATCTCGATCGCCCGCAGGTTGTTGGCCGCCTTGTTCTTCTTGTTCACCGAGGCGAGGCCGGCGTCGTCGACCTTTTCGACGCCGAGGAAAATCGCCAGGTGGCCGCAGTCCTTCCACATCTCGACGATCTCGGGATGGCGGCAGATGATGTCGGTGCGGGTCTGCACGGTGAAGTACTTCCGGATGCCCGCGGCCTGGATCTGGCGCGCCAGCTCCTTGCCGCGCTTGACGTTCATCCAGAAGATGTCGTCGGTCACGAAGACGTTGGGGGCGTCGATCATGCCGAGCTCCTCGACCACCCGCTCGGGCGACTTCTCGCGGAACGTCGACTCGTGGAACTTCCACACCGAGCAGAAGTTGCACTTGAAGGGGCAGCCGCGGGCGGTCTCGAGCAGCGCCAGGGGCTTGCGGAAGTTGATGTAGTAGTGCGGCGCGTAGTCGCGCACGAGATGGCGGGCCGGCAGCGGCAGCTCGTCGAGCAGGCGGCGGGCCGGCGCCGGGCCGGTGGCGACGGGACCCTGCGGCGCGTTGAGCACCAGGCCCGGGACCTTCCTCAGGTCGCCGCCGGTTTCGAGGGCCGCGGCCAGCAGCGGCACGATCTCCTCGCCGTCGCCCACCGCCATGGCGTCGACGGCGCCGTCGACGAACCACTGCGGATCGCGCGAGACGTCGTGGCCGCCGAGCAGGACGAAGGCGTCGGGCAGCAGCTCCCGGACGCGCCGGGCCATCCGCCGGGTGCGGAAACGCTCGGTGGTGAAGTTGCACTGGATGCCCACCAGGTCCGGCTCGAAGGACCGGATCTTGGCGAGGCCCGCGGCCTCGTCCTCGAGCCGGAAGTCGAGGATCAGGCACGAGTGGCCGTCGACCTCCAGGGCGCCGGCCACGCACTCGAGGCCCAGGGGCTCGACGAAGGTGATCATCTCGAGCCCCAGGATGCCGGAGCTGGAAGGTTTGAGCAGCGCGACTCGCATGGCGTGTCCTCCGGGACCTTGCCGGCCTACGTTAGAGCCGCGCGAGCTCGGTGTCAAACGCCGCCTCGATCTACCTTCCCCGCCGGGGGCCAACTGTGCTAGCCTTCCGGGCAGCCAATACTGCTGCGCGGGCTTCGGGCCGCGGCTGTCGCGCCTGCTGAAATCTTCTGCCTTTCCTGGAAAGGTAGAAGGGACGGAGGACCACCCATGACCCACCAGGTGTCCCTGACGGTGATCACGGAGATCGAGGACGTCGGCCCCCTGAAGGACGTTCTCGGCTCGATCCACGGGAACCATGGCAAAGAGCCTATCGTTGCCTTCGGAAGGATGCCCACCCTGCACTTCGCGCGGTTCTTCGTCATGGACGAGGCGAAGGACCTGCGGGGCCGCACGCTGGCGCCGAAGCTGGCCTATCTGGCCAACGTCGACGCCCCGCTCGACGCCCATCTCGAGGGACTGGCCGACCTGGGCAGCGATGGCCTGGACAGCATCTACCAATACTGCAAGGGCTATCCGGCGCCCGGCGAGCGGACCCGGGAATCCCGCCTCGCCTACCTGCGGCGCCACCAGGTCAGGACCCAGGCGTTCTACGCCAACGGCATCGGCCGAACGGTCGAGCAGATCCGCCAGGAAGAAGACCTGCGCCAGAAGATCGAGAGCTTCCTCGACCGGCAGGGCCACACGGAAAGCGATCCGGTCAACGTCCGCGCGGCGATCCAGGACTACGTTCGGGGAGAGCCCTCTCTGGACTGGGCCCGGTCGCCGGCGGCGCGCCCGAGCATGGCGTGGCGCCTCGGGCAGGCCGTCGACCTCGTCTCCTGGCCGCTGCTGGCGCTGCTCCTCTCGCCGCTGATCCTGATCGCCCTGCCCCTCTTCCTGATCGTGCTGCGCCGACACGAGGAAACCGACCAGGAAGACGACTCCGGCGCCAGCGAGGAGAGCATCCTGCGGGCCCGAGCCGACGAGGACTTCGGGGTCCAGAACCAGGTCATCGCCATCGGCAGTTTCAAGCCCGGGCCGTTCCGGCTGGTCCTGACGGTGATCGTCCTGCGCCTGACCCAGTGGACCACCCACCATCTGTTCGTCGACGGCGCCCTCTCCGGTCTCAGGACCATCCACTTCGCCCGCTGGGTGCGCGTCGACGGCTATCGCCGCCTGTTCTTCACCAGCAACTACGACGGCAGCCTGGAGAGCTACCAGGACGATTTCATCGACAAGGCCGCTTCGGGGCTCAACGCCATCTTCAGCAGCGGTGACGGGTTTCCCTATACGAGGTACCTGGCCTGCATCGGCATCCGCGACGAGCAGAAGTACAAGCGTTTTCTGCCCACCCGCCAGGTCCCGTCCCAGGTCTGGTACTCGGCCTACCCCCAACTGTCCGTGATCAACGTCAACAATAACGCCCAGATCCGGAAGGACCTGTTCAGCCGCTTGCACCGGTCTGAAACCGAGGAATGGCTTCGCCGCCTCTGAGCTCCGTTCCGGGGCCCCAGCGAAAGGGGAAGGATTCATGACGATCACGAGAGCTATCCGAGAACGGACCTGGGACGTCGTGAGCAACGCCGTCAACAGGTTCTGTCACAAGTGCAGCCCGTATTCGCCCCGCCACGTCGCGACGTCGAAGACTTTGGAGCTGGCGGACATTCAGGGCATCGTCGTCCGCGGGTACGGAAAGCTCCGAGCTGCGGCCTTCGTCTTGCTCGAGGTGACCGACGCCGAGGCGGCGCGCCGTTGGCTGGGCTCGCTGGCCGACGAGGTGATGGACTCCCGGGAAAGACCGGAGGAGGCCTGCGTCAACCTCGCCATGACCCACGCCGGCCTCGCGGCCCTGGGGCTTTCGCCGGCCGCGCTCGGCTCCTTCGCCCTGGAGTTCCGGCAGGGCATGGCCGGCGCCAACGAGCACCGTTCGCGGATCCTCGGCGACGTCGGCGACAACGCCCCGGAGCACTGGCGATGGGGCGGACCGAGCACCGAGGCCGTCCACGTCGCCCTGCTCCTTTACGCCCTGGACGAGGAAAAGCTCGCGGCCTACTACCAGGGGCACGAGGCGCGATTCGCGGCGGGCGGCGTCGCGGTGGTGCAGAAGCTCGACACGGTCTACATCGGCCGCAACGAGCATTTCGGATTCCGCGACGGTATCGGCCAGCCGGTCATCGCCGGCTACAAGGAGGGGTCGGAGGGCAACTCGATCAACCCCGGAGAGTTCCTCCTGGGCTATGAGAACGAGTACGGCGCGCTGCCGCCCTCGCCGATCGTCGACGCGGCCAGCGATCCCCACGACGTCCTGCCGCCGGCTCCCGGAGGCGAGGGCAAGGACCTCGGCAAGAACGGCAGCTACCTGGTCTTCAGGCAGTTGAGCCAGGACGTCCAGGCCTTCTGGCGGTTCGCCGACCGCCATGCCAAGGGCGATCCCGCCGAGCGCGTGCGGCTGGCCTCGAAGATGGTCGGCCGCTGGCCGGGCGGCGCGCCGATGGCCCTCTCGCCCGACAAGGACGATCCGAGCCTCTCGGACTCCGACGACTTCCTCTATTACCCGCACGACGCCCACGGCTACAACTGTCCCATCGGCTCTCACGTCAGGCGCACCAATCCTCGCGATTCCCTGGAGCCGAATCCCGGCTCGCAGGAATCCCTCAAGGTCGGCAAACGCCACCGGATCATCCGTCGCGGCCGGGCTTACGGCCCGCCGGTGGCCGAGTCCATGGACCCGGACGAGATCCTGGAGCAAGACGCGGGCGACGCCGAGCGCGGCTTGCACTTTCTGTGCTTCAACACCAACATCACCCGTCAGTTCGAGTTCATCCAATTCACCTGGTCCAACAGCAAGAAGTTCGACGGTCTCTACAACGACGCGGATCCCCTGATCGGCGAGCACAATCCCGAGCAGAAGGAAGGCGTCACGGGTGACTTCAACGTTCAGGCCCGGCCGGTGCGGCAGCGATTGACCGGCCTGACGCGCTTCGTCAACGTCAAGGGCGGCGCCTACTTCTTCCTGCCGGGGAAAACGGCGATCCGATACCTCGCGTCCTTGCCGGACTAGCTACTGTCAGGAGGCGGACATGATCCGAATACCGTCCGGTTGGCGGCGCTACGCACCGCTGCCTTTGCGCCTGGTCCTGGGCCTTGCCCTGACGATCTCGGGATTCGTCAAGCTCTTCCCCTTGGGGGGCCCGGGCCATCGCAACGTCGTCCAGGAGCTGACCGGCCTGGGCCTGCCCTGGGTCGAGCCGCTCAGTTGGATCGTCGGCGGCGCGGAGCTGCTTGCCGGGCTTGCCATGCTCCTCGGCGCCTGCACGTCGCTGGCGGCGCTGGTGATGATCGTCAACATCGGGGGGCTCCTCGTGCTCGCGCTGGCGCAGGGAATCTGGTATCCGGAAGAGCTGGGGCTTGCGGAGCTGAGGTACTACCCCTACCGTCTGCCCAGCCTCGAGGCCGCCGCCGTTTTCCTTGCCGCGCTGGTCTCGCTGCTGCTCTCGGGGCCGGGACCGTGCTCGATGGGCGGCGACTCGGGGAGCTCTCGCTGAGCCGGCGGCCGGCGCCGAGCTCGGCGCGAAACCACACTCGAATCTTCAAAAAAGCTTGACGGGCGACAGCAGGTCCTTCAAGGAGCGGCCTCGGACAGTCTGACCAGGAGCTCCAGGATCTGGCGCGTGTAGGGGTGGTCGGGACCCAGACGCGAGCGCAGGATGTCGTGGGCCTCCCGCGCCAGGCGCGTGGCCTCCGAGGTGTCGCCACGGCCGGCGAAGAGCTCGGCGAGCTTGAAGAGCGTGTTGGCCACCATCGGATGGTCCGGGCCGAGGCGCCGCCGGCGGATCTCGAGCGCTTCCTCGTAAAGGGCCTCCGCTGCCGAGAGGTCGCCGCGGGCATGGAGGATCCCGGCCAGGTTGTGCAGGTTGGTGCCGATCAGCGGGTGGTCGTCGTCGAGGTGCCGGCGGAGGATGGCGAGCGCCTCGCGGTAATGGCTCTCGGCAGCCTCGAGATCGCCCTGCTCGCGCAAGAAGAACGCCAGGTTGTTGAGCCCGAACGCGACGTAGAGATGCCCGCTGCCCACGGTCTGGCGGAAGATCTGCAACGCCTCGCGCAAGCACCGTTCCGCCTCGTCGCGGGCGCCCTGGCGCTTGAGCGTCAGCGCCAGGTCGCTCAAGGTCTCGGCGACCTCGGGATGGCGCTGGCCGTGGAGCGCGCGGCGGCGCTCGAGCACGTCGCGGAAGAGCCTCTCGGCGCCGTCGAGATCCCCCTGGTCCTGGAGCAGCACCGCCAGATGCTGGAGGCTCTCGGCGACCTCGGCGCTGTACTCGCCGAGGTGCCGGCGGCGGATCTCCAGGGCTTCACGCATGGGCGGCTCGGCGGCCTGCTGCTCGGCGCGGGCGTGAAGCAGGAGCGCCCATTCGTCGAGACTGTCGGCGTATTCCGGATGATCGTCCCCCCAGGTCGCGCGGCGCAGCTCGAGCGCCGACTCCAGCAGCGTCGCGGCCCGCTCGAAGAGGCCGAGCTCGCGATAGATGGCGCCCAACGCCGTCATCAACCGCGCGCGGACCGCCGGCTGCTCGCGGAACTCCGCCTCCAGGCGGGCGGCGCCGCGGTCGATGAGCTCCCGGGCGCTGACCGTGCCGCCGTCCTCCGCGAACGGATCGGCGAGGGCGAACAGGTCGACCAGGAAGTCGGTGACGAAGCGCTCGCGGGCGAGCGACGCCTCGAGACGGCCGTGCTGCACGGCCATGACGGCGCCGAAGGCCACGGCGGCGGCGAGGAAGGCGGCGCTGGCGGCGACGCCGAGACGGTGGCGGCGGACGAACTTGCGCCCCCGGTAGACCAGCGAGTCGCCCGCCGCCACCACCGGCCGGCCGGCGAGGTAGCGGCGCACTTCGGCGGCGAGCTCGGCGGCCGAGCTGTA
This sequence comes from Thermoanaerobaculia bacterium, assembly GCA_036397835.1. Classification (GTDB taxonomy): domain Bacteria; phylum Acidobacteriota; class Thermoanaerobaculia; order Multivoradales; family J023; genus DASWIG01. The sequence goes on along the minus strand of DASWIG010000011.1, from coordinate 3,367 downwards.
GCGGTGGCGCGGCTCCTTGCGCATGGCCATGGCGACGACGTTCTCGAGGTCGCCGGCGAGCCGGCGGCGCAGCCGCCCAGGCTCGTCGCCGCGCCGCTTGCTGATCAACTCGGGCGTCAGCGTGACCGTGGTGCCATCGGCGCGGGGGATCTCTTCCCGGCGCCGCACGGCGGTGCTCAGGCGCTCGGGCTCGGTGTCGCAGACCACCCGCTCCATCTCGACCAGCGAGGCGCTGTCGACCCGGTACGGACGGTGCCCGGCGAGCAACAGGTAGAGCAGCACGCCCAGCATGTAGACGTCGCTCGCGGTCGTCATCGGATCGCCGCGCACCTGCTCGGGACTGGCGAAGTCGGGCGTCAGCGGCCGCTGCGCCGGCAGCGTGTCGACGACGCCGCGGAAGGAGAGGTCCGGATTGAGGATCTTGGCGATGCCGAAATCGAGCAGCTTGGGCTCGCCGTCGGGCGTGATCAGGATGTTGTCGGGCTTGAGGTCGCGGTGCACCACCAGGTTCTGGTGCGCGAAGTGCACCGCCTCGCACACCTTGGCGAAGAGCTCGAGGCGCTCGACGATGGTCAGGGTGTGGAGATCGCAGTACTCGTCGATCGGTTGACCCTCGACGTACTCCATCACGAAGTAGGGCATGCCGTCGGCGGTGGAGCCGCCGTCGAGAATCTTGGCGATCGACGGATGGTCGAGGGCGGCGAGGATTCGGCGCTCGGTCTCGAAGCGCCTCGTGATCTCGCGCATCGCCGCCACGTGGCGGCGGCCCAAGCGGAGGAGCTTCAGGGCAACCCGTTTGCGGAACGCCTCGTCGTCGCGCTCGGCAAGGTAGACCACGCCCATGCCGCCGTAGCCGAGCCGGTGGAGCACCTGATAAGGACCGATTCGCCGGCCGACGTACGGTTCCTGGCCGAGGGCCGCCGGCGGCTCGAGGAAGTGGGTGGCCTCGCGGTCGCCGGCCAGGAGCGCGGCGAGCTCCTGGCGAAGCTCGGCGTCGTCGCCGCAACGCTCGTCGAGAAAGGCATCCCACGCTTCGGCGTCGAGCTCCCGGGCCTCGGCGAACAGGCGCTTGGCGCGCTCCCAGAGCTCGGAATCCACGCTCAGCTCCCCCTGAGCCGGATGAAGAGCCAGGCCCTGGCCATCTGCCAGTCGTTCTTCACGGTCGCCGGCGAGACCCCCAAGGCGGCGGCGGTCTCGTCGATCGTCAGGCCGCCGAAGAAGCGCAGCTCGACGATGCGGCTCTGGCGTCGATCGAGCTCGGCCAGGGCGTCGAGGGCCTGGTCGAGCGCCAGCAGGTCGAGGTCGGGCGCCAAGCCGGGGACCAGCTCCTCATCAAAAGAAAGCACGACCGCGTCGTCGCCCCGCTTGGCGGCACTGCGCCGGCGGGCGTGGTCGACCAGAACGCGCCGCATCGCCTGCGCCGCCACGCCGAAGAAGTGCGCGCGGCTCTTCCACTCGACGCGCCGCTGGTCGACCAGGCGGAGAAAGACCTCGTTGACGAGCGCCGTCGGTTGCAGGGTGTGGCCGGGCCGCTCACGGCGGAAGGAGCTCGCCGCGCGGCGATGCAGGTCGTCGTAAACGAGCGGCAGCAGCCGGTCCAGGGCTTCCGCGTCACCCGCTTCCCACTCGAGAAGCAACTCGGTCACGTCGGCTGGCGGGTCTGGCACCCCCCTATTGTACCGCGGACCACCTCGAGGTATCGCCCGACTCGAAGCCGTCGGCGAAGAGGATTCGGGGCCGGAATGCGAGGTAGGTTCCGGCGTCCGGCCCGTTGCCGCCGTTGAGGTCGCCGTCGAGGGCGCCTGACGCCGGGTCGTAGCGCAGGATCTTGTCGTTGACCTGGCTGACGACGTAGAGATAGCGATCGGGCCCGAACCGTACGTCGATCGGTCCGTCGAGAAGGCCCCCGCTGACGAACGTGTCGAGGACGATCCCGGTGTCGCCTTCGTAACGGATGACGCTGTCGTTGTAATGACTGCCGACGTAGAGTTTCCCGTCCGGGCCGAAGGTCAGCCCGATGGGTCCGTCGAGACCGGCGGCGGCGAAGACTCCGACGAAGCTCCCGGTATCGCCGTCGTAGCGCAGCACGCTGTCGCCGTTGTGATTCGCCACGAAGAGGTCGCCGCCGGGGCCAAACGCCAGCCCTTCAGGCCCATCGAGGCCCCCGCCCGCGGCGAAGACGCCCAGAAACTGGCCCGTGGTGCCGTCGTAGCGCAAGACCGCGTCGCTCAGGAACCCGCTGACGTAGAGGTGGCCGTCGGGGCCGAAGAGGAGCCCGGTCGGGTTGTCGAGACCGTCGCCGCCGGCGAAGACGCCCAGGAACTGGCCCGTGGCGCCGGCGAACCTCAAGACCGCGTCGGTGTCGCGGCTGCCCACGTAGAGATGGCCGTCCGGCCCAACGGCCAACCCGGTAGCCACGTTCAACCCGCCGGAGCCGGGAGGGACGTGGGCGCCCAGGAAGGCTCCCGTCTGCCCGTAGCGCAGGACCGCATCGCCGAAAAACGTGCCGACCAGGAGCTCGAAGTCCGGCACGGCGACCAGGAGATCCGAATGCCAGATCTGCTGCACGCCGACGCCGGGAATCGACTCGAAGAAGAGATGAACGAGGCCCCCGCCGTCCGCGAGAAAAAAGGCATAGGAGAAGGCGACGGGAAACGTCGCCGCCTGGCTCGTGTGGCTCACCTGCACGGGGGACGACCACGCTTGCTTCGGAGGTCGGTGGGCGTGGAAAAGCTGCACCGTGCCGAAGCCTGGAATGGCGAGGAAGATCAGGTGCACCGAGCCCTCAGAATCGACGGCGACGGCGCGCGCCAAGGCGGGCTGCGACGCCTGGGAGACGTTGACCGGCGCCGACCAGCCGGCCGCGAGATCGTCGACGGCGAGCGCCGTGTGCCAGACCTGCTGGACGCCGAAGACCCCCGGGATCGCCTCGAAGAAGAGGTGGAGGATGCCCGCCGCGTCCTCTTGCAGAAAAGCATGCTCGGGCAACGCGGGAAAGCTCGCCCCCTGCCCCACCAAGCTCACCGCGGCCGGCGCCGACCAACCCTGCCCCGGAAGCTTGTAGCTGTGGAAGAGCTGGACCGTGCCGAAGCCCGGAACGGCCTGGAAGACCAGGTGGAGGGTCTGGTTCGAGTCGATCACCACGGCCTGGGAGAAGGCGGGCTGCGACGCCTGCGAGACGTTGACCGGCGCCGACCAGCCGGCCGCGGGATCGTCGACGGCGAGTGCCGTATGCCAGACCTGCCGGACCCCGAAGACCCCCGGGATCGCCTCGAAGAAGAGGTGGAGGTCGCCGGCCGCGTCCTCTTGCAGGAAAGCATACTCGGGCACCGCGGGAAAGCTCGCCCCCTGCCCGACCAGGCTCACC
>DASWIG010000010.1:0-14309 GCA_036397835.1 Thermoanaerobaculia bacterium | reverse complement strand
GTGACGGCGAGACGAGCGTCCGTCCTCTCAGCGGGGACCAACAAAAGGCAGTTCGTGAGCACCTCTTCACGCTGGGCGAGCTGATGGCCATGGAAGGCCTCCATAGCTGATGCCGCCAGCCGGGCGCAGGCCTGTCCTCTTCCGCAACCTGCGCCTGGCGGCGGTGGACGAAAGCGGGGCGATCCACCCGACGGTGCTGGGTCTCCTTCTCTTCTCCTCCGAGCCGGACCGCTTCCTCACCGGCGCCTACGTCGACGTCGCGGTCTACGACGGGCCCGAGCCCGACGCCGACCGCCTACGGCAGTCGAGCACGACTCGGGGCGGCTGCGCTACCCCGCCGGGTCGATGTCTGCTACACTCTTGTTGACGATTTCAACAAAGGAGAACCAATGGCCACCGTCAACTTCAGCGTCCCCGCCCAGGTCAAGAGCGCATTCAACGACGCTTTCGAGGGCGAGAACAAGAGCGCCGTGATAGCGCGCCTCATGCAGCAGGCGGTCGAAGAGCGCCTGCGTCATCGTCGGCGCGCAGCCGCCATCGACGCCCTCTTGGAGCTCCGGCGCCATCATCCTTCGGTCTCGGATGCGGACATCGCCAGAGCGAGGCGGGCGGTGCGTCGGTGAAGGTCGTCGTGGACGCCAGCGTCGTCGTGAAATGGCTGCTGCCCGATCCCGCGGCGGAAGAGGGCGTCGACGACGCCGTGGCGGTCTTGGAGGAGATCAAGAACGGCACGCTGGATCCGATTCAACCGCCCCATTGGCTCGCGGAGGCCGCTGCCGTCATCACCCGACTTCATCCGGAGATCGCACAGTCGTGCGTGGAGCTTCTCCATGCTATGGAGATTCCTGTCCAGGCTGAGCTGACGACCTACACGCGGTCGGTCGCTCTTGGCGCGGATCTGAGCCATCACGTCTTCGACACGCTCTACCACGCGGTGGCTCTCGAAAAGGAGGCGACCCTGGTCAGCGCCGACGACCGCTACGTTCGCAAGGCTCGATATCTCGGTTCTCTCAGCCCCTTGAAGACGTTCGTCGCCAGTCGATCCTCCGAAGACGCCGAGGCGAAGCCTGGAGATGCGGACTCAGAGTGAGGCTTCCATGAAAAGACCCCAATGCCCGCCCTGTAGGCCGTAACGCCATCATGCCGTTTGATTGCAATGACTTGGACGGACTCGACGGCTTGCACCTCGGTTTCCGGGATTTCGGCTTGATGGCGACAGGCTTTGCTCCCGTCAAGCGGAGATTCCCGAAGTGCGGATCGGGCTCTGAAATCGTCTTCTCTGCATCAGACCTGACCGGGTTCAAGCCTGCACGGGTTAGTCGGGGATTGCCGGAGTCCGGAGCAAGCCCTGAAATGCTATTTCGTCAACTAGAGAAACAGCGAAGCAAGGCTTGCTTCGCTGTTTCGGAAATCCCGGAAAGGACGGTGCAACGGCGTTTCACATCCGCGGAATCCGTGGGAGACGATTACGGACTCTGCCGGGGCTTCCCGATGGGGTCGGAAGCCCTTTTACGACCGTGCGAAGAGCTCGCGGAGGCGGTCGAGGGAGACTTCGGAGAGCGACGGGGCCACGTGGTCGGCGGCGGCGAGGTCGCCGGCGGGGTAGGTGTGGGCCACGCCGAGGGTGAGGAGGCCGGCGCCGGCGGCGGAGCGGAGGCCGGCCGCACTAGCTAGGGTCGCGGCGCCACCAGGATACCGCAGCGGCCGGCGGGGTGCAGGGGGACGCCCGCCTCGAGCACGCCGTGCAGACGCAGGATCGGCCGGCCTTCGGCGACGTACTTGGCCTCGTAGTTGGTGCGCGCCCCCTCGGGCCAGAGCCCGTCGACACGCTCCAGGCGCAAGCGGGGGAAGCCGGCGAGGATCTCGGCCACGGTCTCGCCGTAGTCGAGGAAGTCGGTGGCGAAGAAGAGGTCTCCGCCCGGACGCAGGAGGCCGAGCACCAGGTCGGCGGTCTCGGGGTCGAAGAGGCGGCGCTTGTGGTGGCGGCTCTTTGGCCAGGGGTCCGGGAAGTAGACGTGGACGGCGGCGGCGAAAGCGGCGGGCAGCACCGCGCAGAGCAGGTAGAGCGCCTCGCCGCGCACCAGCAGCACGTTGTCCAGGCCGCGGCGACGCACCCGTTCCCGCGCCATGCGGTAGTACTTGGACGCCACCTCGACGCCGAGGAACCGGCGCTCGCGGCAGGCCGCGGCGCGCTCGACCAGGAAGCGGCCCTTGCCGATGCCGAGCTCCACTTCCCACGGTCTGTCGGCGACGCGGCCGCCGGCGACGAGGGCGTCGATGTCGACCGGCAGCGGCAGCTCGGAGAGCTTCAGCTCGCGCTCGGCGGTCGCGAAGAGGGCATCGAGCCGCATCGGTCGTCCCCCGGTCCGCCGCGGTCCTAGAGCAGCTCGTCGCGGCCCTGCCCGCGGAGCTGCTCGACCAGGCGGCGGACGTCCTGCGAGCGCTCGCGGGGCACCACCAGCACGGCGTCGGCGGTGCGCACCACCACCAGGCCGTCGATGCCCACCACCGCCACCGTGCCGTGATCGGCCCAGAGCAGGTTGTCGCGGGCGTCCACGGCCACCGCGTCGCCGCGGCGGCGATTGCCGTCGCCGTCGGCGGGGAGGAGCTCGGCCAGCGCCTCCCAGGAGCCGAGGTCGCTCCAGCCGCAGTCGAGGGGCAGGGCGGCGATGGTGCCGAGACGTTCCATCACCGCGTAGTCGATCGAGATCGACGGCAGCTCGGGATAGAGCTCGGCGAGGCGCTCGGGCGCCGCTTCCAATGCCGCGAGACCGCGGCCGATCGCGGGCTCGAAGCGCGTAAGCTGGTCGAGGAGGGTGGCGCCGCGGAAGACGAAGATGCCGGCGTTCCACAGGTGGTTGCCGCCGCTCACGAAGCGCTCGGCGGTGGCGGCGTCGGGCTTCTCGGTGAAACGCGCCACGGCGCGCAGGCCGTCCTCCGCCTGGCCGTCGTCCGCGAGGGCGTCGCCGAGCTCGAGGTAGCCGAAGCCGACCTCGGCCCAGCGCGGCCTGACGCCCAGGGCCAGCACGCGGTCGGAGCGCTCGGCCTCCGCGGCGGCGCGGGCCAGGACGCGGCGGAAGCCGGCGGCGTCGCCGAAGCGGTGGTCCGCCGGCAGCACCGCCACCACCCCGCCGCGGTGGTCCGGCGGCATGCGCAGGAGCGACCAGCCGATCGCGGGCGCCGTGTTGCGTCCGCAGGGCTCGACGAGGACCTGCTGCGCGGGCACGTCGGGCAACTCGGCGCGCACCGCGTCGGCGAGGCTCGCGGTGGTGCAGACCCAGACCGCTCCGGGGGCCACCAGCGGCGCCAGGCGGTCGACCGTCTCCCGCAGGAGGCTCCTCTCGCCCTCGAGGGCGAGGAGCTGCTTGGGCCGGCGCCCGCGGCTCAGAGGCCAGAACCGGGTGCCGCTGCCGCCGGCGAGGATGAGTACTTGCATGTCGAGTCGTGGTCTGAAACGGCGAAAGAGAGGATGGTGGAGGCGGTGGGAGTCGAACCCACGTCCGGGAGACTCGGATCCGAAGCTTCTACGCGCGTAGCCTTCGCTTGCGTTTCTCGCCGCGACGGCGAGGCGGAAGGCAACCCTCGTCGCGGCCAGTCCCTGGGTGATCCGGGCAGGGTTCGGGACTCACCCTGCCGTTCGAGCTACTTCGTGTTACGCCCCGAACGAGTGCCGCAGCTCAAGGCCCATCGCCGGGACGCGCGGTCTGCTGGTTAAGCAGCAGCCGCGAAAGCCAAGTTGTCGTTGGCAGTTTTTGGTTGCTCCAGTTGACGGATGGAGTCCGGCGCGCCACTCGCGGCGCCGCTTGTTCCCCGTCGAATCCGGTGCGCCCCCTGTATCCTGTCTTCAAAGAACCGTTCGCCGTCGTCCGGGTCCGCGGCGGACCCGTTGCGACTCTGCTGATCTTAACAGAATCCGCGGCCGCTTCATTCCTCGGCGGCGTCCGCGACCGGGGGAGAGGCCGCCGCCAGGCCTTCGAGGAACTCCTCGGGGCCGCTGTTGCGCAGGCCGGCGACGATGAAGAGCCACGCCCCGACGCTGAGCAGGATGCCCAGCGGCACCGCCGGCCGCAGCGCCGGCACGAAGGGCCCGACGACGACGGCGAGGGCGCCCAGGGCGGCGACGAGCAGCACCGCGACGCTCATCCCCTGCAGGCGGTAGTCGCTCTTGTCGATCCGGAAGGTGAGGCGCGAGCCGGCGCCGGCGGGCTCGACGATGACCTCGCCCTCGACCCGGCCGCGGCGCAGTCCGGCGAGCACGGGCAGCGTCAGCCGTCCGCCCCGCCGGCCGTCCCGCCGCCACGCCGCTCCCCACCTCGTCGCCTCCCTGGATACGAGCTCGAGACTGGCGTCCGGGTCTTCGGCCAGCTCGACCTGGTGCTCCGCGGTCATCGCTTCCTCCGCCGCGACGGTCTCAGGCGGCCTGAGAATCCCCCCCCGATCCCCCCCGAGGGGGCCGTGCGAGGAGCAGGTCGTCGAAGAAGCGCTCGACCGCGGCGACGAAGGACGGCGGGTCGGGGAGCTGCCGGATCTGGCGACGCAGGCGCTGGCCGCCGGGCAGGCCGTGGCTATACCAGCCGGTGAAGGTGCGCAGCTTGTGCAGGGCGCGCGGCGCGCTCTCGCGCTCGATCACGGCGCGGAAGTGGCCGAGGATCAGCTCGCGGCGCTCGTCGAGGCTCGGCGGCGCCAGGCCTTGGCGAGCCAGCCGGGCGGCGATCCGGTGGAAGACCCAGGGATCGCGGGTGGCGCCGCGGCCGATCATCACGCCGTCGCAGCCGGTCGCGCGCACCAGGGCGAGGGCGTCGTCGGCGCTGCGGACGTCGCCGTTGCCGATCACCGGGATCGCCAGCGCCGCCTTGAGCTCGGCGATCGCCGGCCAGCTCGGGGCGCCGCCGAACATCTGGCGCGCGGTGCGGGCGTGGAGCGCCACCGCGTCGACGCCGTTCGCTTCGCAGACGCGGCCGAGCTCGAGGAAGCTGCGGCGGCCCTCGTCCAGGCCGAGCCGGAACTTCACGGTCAGCGGAATGCGGATCGCCCGGCGCACGCTCCTCACGACGTCCTCGGCCAGCCGCAGGTCGCCCATCAGCGCGGCGCCGGCACAGCCCTTGAGCACCTTGTTGGCCGGGCACCCCATGTTGACGTCGCAGACGTCGGCGCCCATCTCCTCGACGCGTCGGGCCGCCTCGGCCATGGTGGCGGCGTCGGAGCCGTAGATCTGGATGGCGATGGGGCGTTCCTCGGCGCAGAAGTGCGTCAGCTCGCGCACCCGCTTCTCGCCGCGCACCAGGCCCTTCGACGGCAGGAACTCCATCGCCACCAGGCCGACGCCGCCGATGCGGCGCACGATGAGCCGGAAGTCGCGGTCCGTCACCCCGGCCATCGGGGCGAGGAAGAGCGGCGGGTCGACGGTGACGGCGCCCAGGCGCAGCGGGGCAAGCTCCGACATGGCGGCGGATTGTAGCCGATCGGCCGCGGCGGTCGCCTCTTTCCGAGCCGTTCGCTTGACCGGTTCCTGGTCTGTAACCCTCCGCGAGAGTGCCGGTAACTTCTTCGTAAAAGGCTCAAACCTCGACGCCCGCGGCGCGTCTAAGGGTTTGTGGTCACGGAGCACAGGCTATGGAGACGGAGCACAGGCTATGGTGAAGGTCCTTCGACGCGTCGTCCTCCCGTTCGTCGCCCTCCCGCTAGGCGTAGCTCTCGCCTGCGCCTGGCCCGCCGCGGCCGACGACGGCGGAGCCGCCCGCCCCTATCACGAGATCCCGGCGACGGACGAGGCGATCGCCGTCGACGGCGTGCTCGACGAGCCGGCCTGGCGCCAGGCGGCGCGCATCGAGCTGGCCTACGAGACCCGCCCGGCGGAGAACGGCCCGGCGCCGGTGGCCACCGAGTGCCTGCTGACCTACGACCGCGACCACCTCTACGTGGCCTTCCGCGCCCACGACCCCGAGCCCGCGAGGATCCGCGCCCGCCTCGCCGACCGCGACGACGCCTGGAGCGACGACTTCGTGGGCGTGGTGCTCGACACCTTCAACGACGAGCGCCGTGCCTACGAGTTCTTCGTCAATCCCCTGGGCGCCCAGATGGACCTGACCTACGACGACGTCAACGGCAACGAGGACTCCTCGTGGGACACGATCTGGGACTCCGCGGGACGGATCACCGAGCTCGGCTTCGAGGTCGAGATGGCGTTGCCGTTCTCGTCGCTGCGCTTCCCGCGGGCCGCCGGGCTCCAGACCTGGGGCCTCGACGTCCTGCGCTTCTATCCCCGCGGCGACCGCCTGCGGCTGTCGAGCAACCGGCAGGAGCGTGGCAGGAGCTGCTACCTCTGCCAGCTCTCCAAGATGGTGGGCTTCGCCGCCGTGACGCCCGGCCGCAACCTCGAGGTCAACCCGACGGTGACCGGCTCCTACCTGGAGCGTCGCGGCGGCTCCTCCGAAGGCGGCTTCGCCGGCGAGGAGGACGGCGAGGGCGGCCTCACCGTGAGCTGGGGCATGACCCCCAACCTGACGCTCGCGGGCACCGTGAACCCCGACTTCTCGCAGGTCGAGGCCGACGCGGCCCAGCTCGACGTCAACACCCAGTTCGCGCTCTTCTTCCCCGAGCGGCGTCCCTTCTTCCTCGAGGGCGCGGACCTTTTCGCCAGCCCGCTGCAGGCGGTGTTCACGCGCAACGTCGCCGATCCCGCCTGGGGTCTCAAGCTCACCGGCAAGGAGGGCGCGCACGCGATCGGCGTCTTCGCGGCCGAGGACGAGCTGACCAACCTCACCTTCCCCGGCAGCCAGGGCTCGTCGACGGCCTCGTTCGACTTCGCGTCGACCGACGCGGTGGTGCGCTACCGCCGCGACGTCTGGCGGCGCTCGGCCGTGGGCGTGCTGGCGACCAGCCGCGCCGGCGGCGGCTACGAAAACCGCGTCTACGGCGTCGACGGCATGTTCCGCTTCACCGACTCCGACACCCTGCGCGTCCAGGCCCTGCGCTCGACCACCGAGTACCCGGACGCCATGGCCGCGGACTACGGCCAGCCGCGGGGCGCGTTCAGCGACGACGCCTTCATCGCGCGCTACAGCCACGACGAGCGCGGCTGGTACGCCTACGCCACCTACGAGGACCTCGGCGCCGGCTTCCGCGCCGACCTGGGTTTCATGCCGCAGGTGGATTCGACCTTCCTGCTCGGCGGCGCCGCCCGGGTGTGGTGGGGCAAGGAGGGCGACTGGTACAACCGCATCGCGCTCGGCGGCGACTGGGACCGCCGCGAGGACCAGACCGGGCAGCTCCTCGAGGAGGAGACGCAGGTTTTCGTGGAGGTGGGAGGGCCGAGGCAGTCGTTCCTGTGGCTCTCTCCGGGGACGCGCAAGCGCCACTTCAACGGCGTCGATTTCGACCAGGACTTCGTCGACCTGTGGTTCGAGGTCCAGCCCGCGGGAGGGGTCTACTTCGAGCTCTCCGCCGGCGCCGGAGACGCCATCGACTTCGCCAACGCGCGCCCCGGCAGCTCTCTGACGCTCGAGCCGTCCGTCCGCCTCGACCTCGGCGAGCACCTGCGCGCGCAACTGAGCCACGCCTTCCGGCGCCTGGACGTCGAGGGCGGCCGCCTCTTCGAGGCCAACCTCACCCAGCTCCGGCTGGTCTACCAATTCAACCTGCGCGCCTTCGTGCGCGCCGTGGTCCAGCACACGGACCTCGTCCGCGACGCGTCGCTCTACGCGGGCGAGGTGGAAGCCAGGACCGAGAGCCTCTTCAACCAGCTCCTTTTCGCCTACAAGGTCAATCCGCGCACGGTGCTCTACCTCGGCTATTCGGACAGCTTCACGCGCGAGCTCGACGCGTCGCTGGAGCAGCAGAACCGGGGGCTGTTCCTGAAGGTGGGCTACGCCTGGGTGCTGTAGCTACCGCCCCGCCAACGCGTAGAGCAGGTCCACGTAGCCCTTCTCGATCTCCGCCAGCCCGGCGATGCCCGACCCCGGGGCGGGCTCGATGACCATGTACTCGTCGGGGGCGTGGGCGCCGGAGCCGTGGCCGAGGCCGTTGAACACCAGCGGCAGGCCGAGACGCTCGGTGAGCTGGTAGAAGGGGGCGCTGCCCGCCAGCCGCGGCCATACCGCGCCCGTGGTGCCCCATTTGTTGAAGACGCTGATGGCCGCGCGCACCAGCGGTGCCTCGATCGAGGTCTGGGCCGCCGGGTAGCCCGAGAGCCGGCGCAGGGTCACGTCGTGGAAGCCGTTGGCGTCGAGGTGGGCGCGGATCAGCTCGAGGCTGCGGCCGGGGTCGACGTTCGGCGGCAGCCGCGAGTCGACCTTGGCGGTGGCCTTGTGGGGCAGGATCGTCTTCACGCCCTCGCCGGTGTAGCCGGCCCAGATGCCGTCGACGTTCAGCGTCACCGAGTAGAGCTCTTGCAGCACCGCGTCGCGGCCGGCGAGGCCGTCGATCCAGCGCTCGACGCCGAGGAGCCGGCGCAGCCCCTCCTCGTCCCGCGTCTTCAGGGCGCCGTTGATCAGGCGCTCCTCCTCCGGCGTCGGGGGGCGCACGCCGTCGTAGTAGCCCGGGACCAGGATGGTGTTGCCGTCGGGCGTCGTCATCGACGCCAGGGCCTGGACCAGGCGCAGCACCGGCGAGTCGACGATGGCCTTCAGCGAGCCGTGGATCTCGGCGCGGGTGGGGCCGCCCCAGGGGCCGCCCGCGGCTTCCATCTCGAAGTAGAGGATCCCCTTGACGCCCAGGTACATGGTCAGCTCGCCGGCGGGCGTCTGCGAGTTGAAGGGGAAGAAGACGCCGTCGGCCGTCTTGAGGCGCTCCTCGTAGCGGTCGACGAGCTCCGGGTAGTGGGGGGAGCCGAGCTCCTCCTCGCCCTCGGCGAGCACCATGAGGTTGACCGGCAGCGTGCCGGTGACCGCGAGGACCGAGGCGATGGCGTTGAGCAGCGCCCGCTCCGGGCCTTTCTGGTTGGTGGCGCCGCGCGCCATGAGCACACGGCCGAGCGCGTGGTCGACCAGGTTGCCCGCGAACGGCGGCGTCGTCCAGTCCTCGGGGTCGACCGGCTGGACGTCGTACATCATGTAGACCATGAGCGTCTGGTCGGCGCCGGCGTCGTAGTAGCCCCAGACGCCGGGGTGCCCCGAGCTCGGCACCAGCTCGGCCTCGGCGAAGCCGAGGGCCTCGAGGTCGCCGCGCAGCATCTCGGCCATCTCCCGGATGCCGTCGTCCTGGGCGCTGATAGAGCGCTGGCGCACCCAGCGTTGGAGGTGGGCGAGGTGCTCGCCGAGGTGGGCGTCGACGTGGGCGTAGACCGCCGCGTGGTCGCCGGCGTAGGGGGCGATCGTCGCCGGGTCGAAGGCCGCTTCCGAGGTGATCTCGAAGGTCGGGCGGCCGGTATCGACCGCCTCGTCCGCGGCCGCGGTGAGCGCCGTGGACGTCAGGGCGAAAATGGCTGCGAGCGCGGGTTTGATCATGGAGGCCATGGTAACCCCACCGACCCCGCTCGGGAAGCGGAGCGGCGAGGCAGGCGTCCTGGTCGGCGCGACGCAAGACCGGCGGTCCTACTGGCCCGTGCCGGAAGAGAGGTCTTCCACGCGAACCTCCCAGGCGATGGTGAGGTCCGGGTTGCGGAAGTTCGTCATCACCAGGTGGAGCTGGAGCTCGCTGCCCGCGACGACGTCGGCCGGAAGGATCGTTTTCCACGTTGGGGCGGACCCGCCCACAGACGTGTGCACTCAGTCGGGTTTCAGCGGATCCGGCACCGCGGACAGGTCCTGGCTCTCCGTGAGGAACAGCCTCCTCCGCCCGTCCGCGAGCGCCACCGACAGCCAGCTCGAGTTGAAGAGGTCGGGGCCGACGAGCGGATAGTCGATGGCCGCGCACCCGTTCCTCGGGTGGTGGCCCTCGCAGGCGACGTTGGGACGTCCGACGTCGGCGAGCGCCAGGGTGAGGAGGCGTCCCGACGTCCCCTGGAGGCCGGCTTCGGGCACCGCGGCGCGCAGGTCGACCTTGAGGCTGAAGTTCGGCGAGGCCGGCCCGTCCGCCGGCGGCAGGGTGAACCGGCCCGTGGCGAGCACGATGGGCGGCCGGCGCGGCGTCACCGTGTCGCGCACCCTGCCCACCCGGGTACGCCAGTCGCAGCCCAGGCCTTCGAGCACGGCCGGATATTCTCCCGCGATCCAGAAGGCGAGGTCGTCGCCGGGCTCGGCCTGGGCACCGGCCGTGGCGCCGGTGAGGTTGCGGCCTTCCTCGTCGAAGTTCATCAGCGGGCACTGGCCGCCGCTGAGGTTGCCCAGGGCGTCGAAGACGCCCTTGGCCGCCCGGCGCACGGCGTAGCCGATCCCCATGGGCTGGCGGGCGCGGGAGCGCTGGTAGGGCACCAGCACGTCGCCGGCGAAGTTGACCGCGACGCCGGGCGCCCACAAGAAGAGGTCGCGCCGTCCCAGGTTCTCCTGGCCGGTGATCGCGCCGTCCGCCGCGCCGGGCGTGATCTCCACGAGGCGCAGGCAGCTCTCGGCCGGCGGTGGGCCGAGCTCGCAGGCGGTGGCGTGGACGGCCCAGACCTTGCCGTCGCGGAAAGCCGCCTGGGTGATCCTGTCGTCGCCGGTGTCGAGGTCGGGGCCGTTGCGCTGCGGCGCCGTGGGCGGCCGGCGGTAGACGAAGCCGCCCCGCAGGCTGGTCGAGGCGAGCTGCAGGGTCGCCGTGTCCTCGCCGCTCAGACGCCACAGGGTATAGGCGTCCGACGAGCCCACCAGCGCCTGGGAGCTGACGAGGTAGAGGGGGCGCCGGCCCGCGACCTCGTGGTTGGTGTAGTGCTGCGCGGGCTGCAGCGCGAACGCGCGACGGCCGTCGGCGTCTCGCGGCACGTTGACGCGAGCGTAGGCGAGGCTCGGACAGGGACCGGACACGTAGTTGCTCAGCGACAGCTTGTCGATGACGTGGAGCGAGGCGATCCGGAAGCCGCCGTCGTTGAAGCGGTAGTTGTCGGTCGCCAGCACGATCCACGACTCGTTCTGACCGAGCGCCAGGGAGCCGGGGAAGGTCGGCGCTCCGGCTTTGAGGCCCACGTCGAAGCGATAGGAGCACCAGGTGCCTCCGTCCTGGAAAACGCGCGCCACCTCCAGGTTGTCGACCTCCACGAAGACGGAGGAGAACGCCACGTAGAGGGTCGATTCGCGGCTCGCAGGGTCGACGCCCAGGGCGGCGACGTAGAAGCGCTTCGCCATCCGGTCGTAGTACACCCGCGGTTGAAAGAGCAGCGGCTTGTCGGGCACGTCGAAGAAGTCGTTCAGGCTCTTGACGATCGCCTCGCCGCCGTTCGGGGCCGAGAGGCGGAGGGCGGAGTTGGCGGCCTGCAGCACGCGCAGCTCACCCGCCGCGATCGAAGTGTCGGGGGGAAAGGCCTCGCGGCCCTGGTGGGCCGCCTGCAGGCGATCGAGGCCGTTGAAGCGAGCGCGGACCGGGGGCGACGGCTCCGGAGCGGTCGCCGCGGTCACGGCGTCCTCGGCCCGGGCCGGCGGCGGGACGCCTGCTACCAGCAGCAAGGCCGAGGCCGAGAGCAGAGACCAGGAAAGTCGTTCCGGTAGAGCAGCGCGCATTCGTACGCTCCTTTCTTGGACAGGAAGAAGGCTGCGGCGTCGTCGACGCCAGATCGGGTCCTTCCTCGTGAGAGGGGCGCTCGGCCGAGGATCCTTCGCGTCCGCGCGAAGCTCTACCAGCGGTGGTACGCCGGGTGCCCCGGCTTGACCGCCACGAAGGTCCCGGTGCAGGTCGCCGTCACCTTCTCCCCCGACGTCAGCGTGGCCTCGACGACGACCCGGTCGTTCTCCGCCGAGGCCGGCCAGGCCCGCAGGCGGACCGGCTGGTCGGTCGGCGTCGGGCGCTTCAAGCGGACGTGGAAGTCCAGCGTCACCGTGCAGGGAGGGCCTTCCAGAGCGTCGCGCGTCATCAGGTGGACGGCCGCCGTCCAGTTGCTGTGGCAGTCGAGGAGGGCGCCGATGATGCCGCCGTTCAAGACGTTGCCGAAGGCCTGGTGGTGCTCCTCGGGCTGCCACTCGCAGACCAGCTCGCCGGCGGCGCCGCCGGGCGCCGGGTAGCTCTTGATCCGC
The DNA here is from genome assembly GCA_036397835.1 of Thermoanaerobaculia bacterium. Lineage (GTDB taxonomy): Bacteria > Acidobacteriota > Thermoanaerobaculia > Multivoradales > J023 > DASWIG01. Next base: position 2,232 of record DASWIG010000010.1, on the reverse strand, counting down.
AGCCCTTTCTCGTTGGCCGGCCCGCAGCCGAAGCAGCGGTTCTCCGGCGCGTAACGGTCCTGGACGGCGAGCGCCTCAGGCCTCGCCATCGAGCGCCGCCCGGATCTCGGTCACCAGCTTTTCCGGACGCTCCAACATGCCGGTCTTCCAGCCGATCCCCAGCCCGCGTTCGCCGAGCTTCGGGATGATGTGGAAGTGGACGTGCATGACGGCTTGGTGGGCGGCCCGGCCGTTGTTCTGGAGCACGTTGTAGGCCGTGGCTCCGGTGGCCGTGACCACCGCCCGGCAGAGCCGCGGCAGCACCCGGCCGAGGGCCGCGGCGGCCTCGTCGCTGAGCTCGTGGAGCTGGGCCTTGCGCTCCTTGGGGATCACCAGGGCATGGCCGCGGCTCAAGGGGCTGACGTCGAGGAACGCCAGGACGTGGTCGTCCTCGTAGAGGCGGTGGCAGGGGATCTCGCCGTCGAGGATCTTGCCGAAGATCGTGGGCTCGCTCATAGAAACGATCTTATACGAGGACGGCGAGCGACCTCACGCGGCGACGGACGGCGACGCCCGAGCCTCCATTCGGCCTCGGGTCGCGTAGAGTGGACGATGCACGATCCTTGCATGCCGGATCGGCAGATGACCTCGCCAGCCGCGATGAAACCGCTCGCCCTGCTCGCGCTGACGGCGCTCGCCGCCGGGACCGCCGCCGCGGCGCCCGACCGTCCGCCGCAGCTCGCCGACTACTACGACGCCTGGCTCGTCAGCGTCGACGCGATGATCGGCGACGACGAGCGGCGCACGTTCCTCGGCCTGGCGGACGACGCCGCGCGCGAGCTCTTCATCCGCCGCTTCTGGGACGGCCGCCCCGAGGCCCTCGAGCGCTGGCACCGCCGCTTCGAGGAGGCGCGCCTGCGTTTCCCCAGCCTGGCGTCGGACCGCGCCCAGGCCCTGATGATCGCCGGCAGCCCGGCCCGCGTCCTCGGCTTCGGGGGCTGCGACGGGCCGGTGCGCGTGATCGAGGTCTGGTGGTACAACGCGCCGCAGGCCCGGCACCTGACCGGCGGCGACGGAGCCGACGACGACGAGAGCGGCTTCTACCTCGTCTTCGTCGGGACGTCGGGGCGGCGGGTGGGCAAGCTGCGGCAGTGGTCGCCCGCGGACGGCTACGGCGAGCTGATGTCGCGCACCACGGGCCGTCCGGAGCCCGGCCTCGAGGACGTGATGCGGGCGGCGGTCTTCCGCCCCTGCGTGCCGGCGACGATGGACGAGGTCCGCGCCGTGCGCGCCGCGCTCGGGGAGGCCTGGAGCGCCGAGGAGCTGCGCCGGCGCCTGGCGCCGCCGCCCGCGGCGGGCGGGCTCGACGCCTTCGCGGACGAGCTCGAGACCCGCGCCGCGCCGCTGCCGGCCTCGCTCGAGCTGGAGCTCGTCGGTCACTTCCACCAATACGTCGTCGTCCGCGGGCGCCTCCGGGTCCCGGTCTCCGCGATCGGGCGCAACGGCGACGGCCTGCTCTTCGACCGGCTGGTCATCGTCGGCGACGTGTGGCAGGCGGGCCGCCTGGCGCAGCCTTTCCGGGTGGCCCACCACCTGGCCGGGCCTGCCCCCGACGGCGCCGCCGTGTCCCTCGACTTCTACCGCCGTCTCCGGCCCGGCACCTACCGGCTCAGCCTGCGTCTCGAGGACGGCCGCGGCCTCGCCCTGCTGCGCCAAGAGCGCGAGCTGGAGGTGCGGTGGGTCGAGGCCGAGGCCGTGGAGCCGGCCGGCTACCGCCAGGGCCTGGCCGGGCTGCTGCGGCCGGAGGTCGGGGTGCTGACGACGTTTCCCAGCGTCCGGCTCCTGACCTCGGGCGACGAGCTGATGGCCGGCGAGGTCGAGGTCGAGGCGGTGACCACCGGCGGCCCGATCGCGCGCCTCGAGTTCCGGCTCAACGGCGCCGCCGCCGGCAGCGACGAGGAGCCGCCCTACGCCGTGGACCTCGAGCTCGGCGGCTCGCCCGAGCCGCAGGTGCTCGAGGCGGTGGCCTTCGACCCGGCCGGCCGCCAGATCGCCTACGACCGCGCCGAGCTCAACGTGGGCTCGCCGCGCTTCGCCGTGCGGCTGCTGGAGCCGCGGCGCGAGCGCCCGAGCGACCAGGCGCGGGCGGCGGTCGACGTGCCCCTGGGCGAGCGCCTCGAGCGCCTCGAGCTCTTCCTCGACGACGAGCGCTTCGCCGTGCTCCGGCAGCCGCCGTTCGCCCGGCCGCTGCCG
>DASWIG010000009.1:0-23230 GCA_036397835.1 Thermoanaerobaculia bacterium | reverse complement strand
ACCTGCCAGCCGAGCAGCTCGAGCCCCAGAGCGAGGATCGCCGCGAAGACCGACTCCGGCACGAGTTGCTTTCCCTGGCCTCCCGTGCCCGGCCGGAAGAAGTCCGAGCTGACCACGTGCAGCCGCCGGAGAAGCGTCTCGAGGTCACGAGCGAGCCTCTCGCGCGGCTGCGGCACGGACGGCGACGCCGACGGCAGGTTCAGCAGGCTGGCGACCGGCCGCACCAGGACCGGATCCGCCTGCGCCGAGCCCGTCACCCGGACGAGTCCGGCAGCCTCCAAGATGTCCAGGACATCCGTCGGGTCGAGCCGCAGGATTCCCCGCGGAAGTCCGCAGGCTTTCTCCAGATGCTCTTGACGGACCTCGCCGTCGCTCTCTCTCACCAGCTCCCACACCCGCTGCGGCGCTTCCGAGAGCCGGGGATCGGCGAACGCGAGTTGGAAGTCGCGCAGAAACTCGCGGTACTTCTCCTGGAAACGGACGAAGGCGGCGGCTACCGAATACTCCGAGGGTGACTCCTCGTCCCACAACGCCCCCAGTCCGTAAGTGACGAGCGCCGGATTGCCGCCGCTCGCCAGGTAGAGCGCCTCGATCGTCGCTTCGGTGAGCGCCGCGGCACGGTCGGCGAACGGCCGCGCCAGGGTCGCGATCGCGGCTCGGTCAAAGGGGCCGATCCGCACCTTGTCGGCGCGCGCCAGGAAGCTCGAGCCCAACGCGTCGCGGAACGCGAAGACGCCGATCGAGCCCGCCGCCAGGATCCCTACTCCGGGGACGTTGCGGCGCATTGATTCGAGACTGTTGAAGAAATGGCGGCCCGGCGGCTCCGCCCCGGGCGACGGCGCCTTGGCGTAGCGGTCGAGCTCGTCGTAGAGCAGCACCAGGTGCTCCCCGGCGTCCGCACGGGCGCGGAAGGCGTCGATGACCTCGCGGGCGCTCAAGGGCCCGGGGACCGTGACGTCGAGCCCGCGGGCCAGGGTCTCGAGGCACGCGCCGACCGAAAGCTCGGCTGGCGGCTCGTCGAAGAGCACGACGCGGGTGTCCGGAAGACGCTCGAGCTCGCGTTGGACCTGCTGCAAGAAGACGCTTTTTCCCATGCCCCGCCCCGCCAGCAGGACGCCGCTCCCACCGCGACGCAGCTCCTCGGCCAGGGGCAAGGCCTCGCGCCGAGGAACTTCGACGGACGGCTGGTTGCGTTTCCAGTCGTAGGGATTCATCGCCGGCAGTCTACCCGACCGAGCGGACTGCCGGCGTCTTCCGTCTCACTGCCCGGGCTGGCAGCCCGGCGGACGCCCGTTGGCGACGCACGGGTCGATCAGCAGCGCGTCGACGAAGATCGAAACGAGCCCGACGTCGACGTTGAGCCCCAGGTCCTGGACCTCGAAGGTGAACTGGTCCGTGCCCGTGAAGCCCAGGTCTGGCGTGTAGGTCACGTCGGGGCTCGTCAAGGTCGTGGGCACCGCCGTGATCGGGCTGCCGAGGGCGTCCTTCAGGGTGCCGTGGGCCGGCAGGGTCAGGATCGTGAAGGTCAGCGCCGGCGGCGTGACGCCCGGGGTCGTCAGCGCGAGCTGCGGCTCGAGGAAGCTCGCCAGGTTGCCCGCCGCCGTCGTCCGCACCTGCAGTCCGCGCTGAAAGCCGCCGCCGGCGAGTCCTTCGTCCACCCGGCCCTGGATCGAGAAGAAGGACCGGTCGCCGGTCAACGCCGCGAGGAGCTGTGGCTTCACGTCGAAGGTGAAGGTGCCCTCGTCGCCGGCCTCGGCGCCCGGCGGCACCGGCATGACGACGCCGGGGATCGCCGCCGCCGGCGCCTCGAAGTCGGAGTCGGTGAGCAGAGCGTCCTGCTCCGCGGTGCCGGCGAAGAAGAACGTGTCGAGCGAGTCGACGCTGCCGACCACCGTGTGCAGGATCACGTCGGCGGTGACCAGGTCGTCGGCCAGTCCCGCCAGGCCGCTGACGTCCCATTCGATCTGCATGCGCACGACGCCGTTCGAGCCGGCGCCGCCGGCGGCGTCGACGGCCGCGGACATCAGCACCGGCGACGAGCCCGGCAGGTCGTTGTGGTTGTCGCCGAAGCCGTCGCCGCCGGCGTCGGCCACGTTGCCGGCGATCTCGGCGCCGTCGATGAACGCCGCCTTGCCGCGGACCACCGTGCGCCGGAGGCCCTTGGAGCCGGCGCCGGCGGTGCCGGTCAGGGTGATCGTGACCGGCTTGTTCTCGAACGTCGTCACCGACTGGTCCTGGGCGAGCTGGCCGAAGACCGCCACGGTCACCGTCGCCGTGTCGCAGACCTCCACGGCGTCGATCAGGCCGCAGGCGGTGAAGTCGAAGGCGTCGTCGCCCTCGAAGTCGTCGGCCGGCGCGTAGGTCACGCTCGCCGTCCGCCGCGGCGTTTCCGCGCCCTGGGTGAGGTCCTCCAGGGTGCCATGAGCGGGGCCGGCGGCGATCGAGAACGTCAGCGGCACGTCCTCGCCGATGCCGTCGCAGTCCCCGTCGCAGGGGGCGCCGCCCAGAAGCACGATGGTCACCGCGAGCTCCACGGCGGTCTCGGCGGCGGCGTCGAACGCGACCACCGTGTCGATCGGATCCGGCGACGGCCCCTCGGGCGCGTCCGGCGGGTTGATCCGCACCACCGCCATGCCGAACGCGCCGTCAGGGTCGGCGACCTGGAAGATGAAGCCGTCCTCCTCGTCGCCGGCGGTGTCGGGGGTGTAGGTCACTCTCGCCGAGGTGCGCGGCGGATCCGGCGGCAGGCACAGCGGGTCGTTGTCGGGATTGCAGCCCGGCGGGTCGCCGGGGAAGGGCGGCGGATCCTGCGTCACCGCTCCCAGCATTCCCTGCGACGGCGGGCCGGCGATCGTGAACGTCAGGTCGTCGCCGTCGGGATCGCTCCCGGTCAGCGTGATCTCGACGGCGCCGGCCCCGTCGGTGAACACGTCCTGGGGAGCGGCGGACGGCGGCCGGTTGGCGAAGAAGCTGTCGAGCGTCACCGTGACGCCGATGCCCACGTCGACGTCGCGGCCGATGAAGGACCCGGTCGCGACGGAGCCCTGGCGCAGCCACAGCGTGCCGTTGGGCACGTAGAAGTTGGCCTCGACGCTGTTGCCCAGGCCGATCTGCGCCGCCTTCGGCGTCGCCCCCAGGTTACCGCTGGCGCCGTTGATCCCGGCGACGTAGAAGACGACGTCGGCGGCGGTGACGGCGGCGCCCGGCTGCGGGCCGACGTAAGAGCTCTGGTCGGTGTCGAACCTCCCCGCGATGCGGACCTCGGAGGGGGCCGCGAACACCAGGTTGACGGCGATCCCGGCATCGAGGCTGCGCAGGTTGTAGATGCCGCCGGTGAAGAGGAGGCTGCCGTTCTGCTTGACGGTGACGTCGCCGTAGTCGCCCGGCGCGAGGACGGCGGAGCCGCCGCTCGCCACGTGGACGTCCGCGGCGTCCGGCCGTGGCTCCGCGGCGACGAAGGGCGGCAGCGCGGCGAAGACCGGCAAGGGCAGCGCCGTGCAGGTGACGGCGCCGCTGCCGTCGTCGAGCTCGTTGCAGAAGACGTCGCCGCCGACGACGGCGCTCGACCGGACCCGGATGCTGTCGGCCTTGACCGCGAAACCGGCCGGCGTCGTCACCCCGAGGCCGATGGTCAGCTCCTTCTGCGAGGCCAGCGTCGGGCCGGGGCTGGCGTCGTTGACCACGACGTCGCCGTCGACCACCTGTGAATTCTGCTCCAGGAAGGCGCTGTTGGTCGCGACGATCACCGCATCGTCGAAGTCGTCAGACGCCGCTCCCAGGACCGGACCGGCACCGTGGAGGAGCACGAGCAGGAGAACGAGGCCGAGGAGGGAACGTGAGGACAAGTCCCTACAGGTCATGAGAAGCCACCTCCGGTCGCCGGCCATGCGTCCCCCTTTTGAGCCCGTGATGTCGGGCACAGCATTACATTCCCGGCGTCGGAAGTCAAGCTCCGCGTCGGTCCCGGTAGGGTGCGCACCCTACGAGCTAGCCCAGCGACCGGATATAGGCGACCAGGTCGACGATCACGGGGTAGGCGAGCTACCGATCTCGTGCGTATAATACTCCCGATGGCCGTAGGACCCGTGAAGAACCGCCGACTCTTCCCAGCCCTCGCCGCCGCGCTGCTGCTGGCTCCCGCCGCCGGCGCCGACCTCGTGATCCTGCCGGAAGGAGGCTTCCTGCAGGTCGCCGCCTACGAGGTCGACGCCGACCGCGTGCGTCTGACCCTGCCCAACGGCGGACGGCTGGTGATGGCGCTCGCCCGGGTGGAGCGCATCATCGCCGACGAGATCGTCGAGGCCGCCGCCGAGGAGGCCGCGCCGCCGGTCTTCAGCCTGCGCTTCGACTCGTCGCACCCGCGCCCCGAGACGCCCTACGGCGAGCTCATCTACGACGCCGCCGAGCGTCACGCCCTGAACCCGGCCCTGGTCGCCGCGGTCGCCCGCGCCGAGTCGGCGTTCGATCCGCGGGCGGTATCGGTCAAGGGCGCGCAGGGGCTGATGCAGCTCATGCCGGCGACGGCCCGGCGCTTCGGCCTCGCGGGCGAGTCCGTCTACGAGCCGGCGCGCAACATCGACGCCGGCGCCCGTTACCTGCGCTGGCTCGCGGACCGCTTCGACGACGACCTGGCGCGGGTGCTCGCCGCCTATAACGCCGGCGAGGGCACGGTGGAGCGCTACGGCGGCGTGCCCCCCTACCGCGAGACCCACGGCTACCTGCGCCGGATCTACGCCACGCTCCACCTCGCCGTCGACGACGTCGCCTCCGGCGTCGTCGCCGCGGCCGCCGTCGCCGGGCGGTAGACCGATCCGGTCGGAGGCGGCCGGTGGATTGAAGTAGGATCGAACGGTCATGACTCGCCGACGCCCCTGCCTTTCGCTCCCAGCGCTGGCCCTGGCGGTGCTCTGCCAGACGTCCGCCGCGGCCCAGCCCGAGCTCCACCACCAGGACCAGCCGGAAGGCTCGCCGATCCTCGCCTACTACGACTTCGAGGAGCCCACGCCGTCGGGTCCGACACCTACTGGCTACGCGCGCAGAGCGGCGCCGGCGTCGACCTCTCGGCGGCGTTCCGGGCTGGCGACGTCGCCGCGGAGCGGGAGCTGCGGGAGGCGATCTACGGCCGCCTGGAGCTCGAAGAGCTGGCGCCGCGATGAGGGCTGATGCCGCCCGTCGCCGAACGGTAGACCGATCGTCAGCGGTCGGCGGGCTCTCGAAGCCGGCGACTCCCGGAGTCACTGCTCGTAACGCTTCGAGAGCAGCCGCCCACTGAACGCATCGATCACATAGTGGGCGCCACCGCCCTGGAGCTCGGACGACGCCAGCTCGTAGTCGACGTGCCACCCGTCGTCCTCCAGACGGGCGTGAACCTCGTACTCCGAGAGATCGCGATAGACGCGAAAGGCGTCCCTACGGGCGATCTGCAGCGCCTCATCGCGAGAGATCGGCGTGGCGGCAAACAGCGGGGCCAGAGCTGCTCCGGGCATGATCAAGCCTCCTCGACTACGGGTGGATATCCTGGTCCTCCGGTCAGTCCGCCACGGCGCATCTCGGGGCCGGAGACGTGAATCCCGTCGTCGGCAAGAATGAGGTCGGGAACTCCATGACGGGCGTCGATCACGCGATCCGAGGCACTGGGTCCCGTCATCCAGCGTTCCGTGCTCGGGTTCGGATGGGTGTGGAACTTGGCGACGACGACGTGACCGGCCACGACAGTCGGCCAAGTGAGATTGACGGCGGCCTGCCGCCCCCGAGGCGCTCGGCGTGTCGTGATCTCGCCCGTCGTCGTGTTCATGTAGATCCAGCCTCCCTCCTCGTGCCGCTCGTCCAGATCGCCTGGCACCGAGTCCTGCCACGCTTCTTCCAATGCCCGGCGGACGACCGGATGCCTTTGGAGATCGGAGGCACTCGGAGCCTGGGCGGGCGAGAAGTCGGTTCGAGAAGCCATCATCAGAGATCACCGACGAGGGCTTCGGCTGTCATCGAGCAGTCTTCCCGGCCAGAGCTTCCGAATCGCCCAACTCATCGTACCACGCGCTGGTCCCGACCGCGTGCGCCCCGACGCTGCACAACGGTGGACGCCTGGTGATGGCGCTCGCTCGCATCTATCGACCACACCATCGCCGACGAGGTCGCCGAGGAGCCAGCGCAGCTCGTCTTCAGCCTTTGCTTCGCCCGCCGCATCCGCGCCTCGTCGTAAGACATGTACGATCATCCTCGAGCCCACTATCCGCGACCTGCAAGACGAGCACATCGCGGCTCTCGCCGAGTACGAGAGAACCCAAAGCAAGATCTACCTCTGGAAGTCTCGGTGGGTGCTCTTGAGGGGCTATTGGTCTTTCTGGGGTGCCGTGTTCGCGCGGTTGCCGCTGGCTTTCATCAAGTGGCTCGCCAAGATCTGGAAGGCTGTTTAATGACCGGCGGGGCGTAAATCATCAATTTCGCGAACAGCCTCGACCAGGAGTGGATCCTCTTCCGCGCCGCCGAGCAGATGCGCCACCGCTCGCAGCCGATCGCCAAGCGGACCGGGAGCGTCAAGGACAACCTCTTCGTCCTGGAGTCGGCGAGCTTCTGGCGTCCCTTGGCCAACGACAGCAAGCACTGGGACGGGCTCAACGGCCACCTGGGTCTGGGCGGCTAGCTTGGCCTACGTTTCCCTTGCGCTCGCAGCTGGGCCGACGAACAAGGGTAAGCCAGTGGTGCGCGTCTCCGTCGTCGAGCCTACGGCACCTCCGCGCCTCGATCCACCCGTGGTGTCGCTTACCCTTGCCACCCGGGGTTGCCAAGCGTAGCGAGCCAAGGTCCTCGTCGCGGACGACGATTCCGTCGGCCGCGGATGACGTAGAATCGAACGGTCATGACTCGCCCTCGCCCCAACCTTCCGCTTCCAGCCTTCGCCCTGGCGCTCGTGCTCGGCCAGACGCCCGCCGCGGCCCAGTCCGAGCTCCACCACCAAGACCAGCCGGAGGGCTCGCCTATCCTCGCCTACTACGACTTCGAGGAGCCCACGCCGTCGGGTCCTGACACCTACTGGCTGCGCGCGCAAAGCGGCGCGAGCGTCGACCTCTCGGCGGCGTTCCGGGCCGCCGGCGAGCGCTCGCTGCACGTGCGCGAGGTGCCCGAGAACCGCGACTTCGCCGAGTTCCTCGGTTACTTCGACGAGCGCCTGAACGGCGACGTCTTCGTCCAGTTCTACGTCCTCTTCACGGACCTCGATCAGCGCTTCAACTTCGGCCTCGCCGGACCGCGGTGGTTCCTCAGCAGCGAGCAGCACGGCCACGCCGTCTGGCTCGAGACCCACGGCGGCAAGCTCTGGCACCGCCCGGCCGGCCGCCAGGCGGAGGTCTTCACGCCCCGGCCGTTCACCTGGTACTTCGTCGACCTGGTCTACGACGTCGACGGCGGCGCCTACGACCTGCGGATCTTCGAGGAGAGCTGCGGCGCCGAGTGTACCGAGCCCCTGGTGGACCTGCGCCGCCAGCGCAATTTCGCCGACCAGGACCGTTCGTCGGTGCGCTTCTTCTCGTTCATCGGCGACCTGGAAGACGAAGGACGTTTCGACTACTTCGTCGACGACGTGCTCCTCGCCTCCGACCCGGCGGTACGCCTCAAGCCCTTCGTGGCGCCGGGACGCCGGCGTTTCTTCGTGGAGCTCTACGCCGGCGGGCGCGAGCCGCTCGCCGACGCGGCGCGCCAGGATCTCCTGTGGGAGGCACGAGAATGGCTGCGCGGCCGTCCCCGTCCCGAGGCTGCTGAGCTTCCGGACGCCGACCGCCTCGAGCGCGCGGCCGACGAGGCCTTCCTGTCCGGGGACCTGGCGCTCGCCCGCGAGATCTACGAGATCATGGCGGCCGATCCGCAGCGCCGCCCGCGCCTCGAGCTCAAGCTCTCCGACATCGCCTACCTGAGCGGCGACGTGGCCGCGGAGCGGGAGCTGCGGGAGGCGATCTACGGCCGCCTGGACCTCGAAGAGCTGGCGCCGAGGTGAGTATGCCCGGCTCCCTTGATTCCCAAAGATTGCTCGCAAGGTAGGCCAACCGCGCTCAGGCGTCGACTGCTAAGCTCCCGTCGTCACCAAGACTACTACCCGGGAGGTCCAACATGGCGCAGATCGCGGAGCGGCTCCTCAAAGCCCTCAAGAAGCACGAGAAGAGGAAGGTCGTCGACTTGGCGGGATTTCGTGCCGCCTGCGACGAGGCCCGGCGACTCGACGAGACCGTCCAGCGGGACGAGACCTTCGCCGAGCTTCACCCGGCCCACGCCCTCCTCGTCGCCGCCCAGAACCAGCTCTCGGTCTTCGTCGAGATCGTGACCGCGCTTTCGGAGATGGAACGCTTCTCCGAGGCCATCGAGAGCGCCGAGGAGGAGTACATGCCGACAGGGCCGCCGATGAGCCCGTTGACCAACTCGTTCTTTTCGGCCTGGGCCTATTTCGACCTCTGCTTCGGTCTCAGGAAAGAGACCCTGGCGACGTGCCTGATCGAGGTCGGACGCGCCATGGGCCTGCCTGGGAGGCTCCTGGCGCTGTGGACGCTCCTGCAGACGTCCCGCCTGGGGATCTACGAGCACCAGGGGACGGAGGACGGCCTCACCGTGCTGAGCGAGCTGATCACCGGCGAGCGCGCCCGCTGCCTGGTGCCGGCGGGCTATCCGGGGCGCCGCGGGGAGCTCTGGCTGGCGCGGGTGGTGCCCTCTCCCACGCCGCTCTTCGACGGTTCCGTGGTCATGATCACGCCCTACCTGCTCCTCCAGCCCGGCAAGAGGGAATGGCTCGCGTACTTCGAACGGACGCTTCCGAAAGTCCCCGCGAAGGACGAAACGAGGGCGTACGAGACCCTCATGAAGCACGGGCTTTCCCGTCATTACTGGAGCGAGTTCGTGACCGAGGCGTACGTGAACCACCGGTCGGAGGTGATCTTTCTCGCCGGGTTGCCCGACGTCGACGCGAGCCGTCCTCACTCGCGGGTCAGCCGCGACCGCGAACCGGTCTCCTATCGGGTGCGCGGATAGGTCGACCGTCTCGGGTTGTCCGCTGGACGCGGCGAGGTCGTCCATTGGACGACGTTCAATCGACGACGTTCAATGGACAACGTTCAATGGACAACCACGTCGACCTGGTTCGCCGGCGGCCGCTTCCTGCGCAAGGCGCTGGCTTCCAGCTCAGGAGCGGCCACGAGCCAGACGCAAGAGAAGATGATCGACGTCCATCGTCACGCCGTCCGCCGTCTTCCCAGTGGTAATCCACGCAGCTTGGACCTGCGATTCAACAGGGAGCTCCAAGACGACCGGCGACGCCGCCTGGTCGAGGCACTTCCGCTCGTAGGTCTCGGGCCAATCGGGAATTTCCTTGTCCGTCAACATCACCACGGCCCCGGCGACCGTGTCGGCCGACCAGTAGCTCGCCACCTGCCGATGGACCTCCTGGTAGTCGTGACGTCCCCAGATCTTGACCTCGACGACGGCGCGCTCGCGGGAGCCGTTGCGTGAGAGCCGGACGTCCGTGCGTCCCGCCACGCTCTGCGCTTCGCGCTCCACCTTCCAGCCGAGAAGCTCGAAGCCCATGGCCAGGAAGCCCGCGAAAACCGACTCCGGCACGAGGCGCTTGCCCTCACCTCCGGCGCCCGGACGAAAGAAGTCCGCGCTCGACGCGTGCAGCCGGGAAAGGAGTGCGAGAAGGTCGCCGCGGAGTCGTTGCCGAAGGCCCGGAGCCGGCGAGGCCACCGTCGGCAAGGTGAGGATGCTGGCGATCGGGCTCACCAGGACCGGGTTGCCTCGCTTGGATCCGGCGACCCGTACCAGACCCGCGGCCTGTAAGAGGTCGAGCACGTCGGCGGCGTCCAACCACAGGTCCCCGGCGACGCTGCAGGCGGCGAGGAGATCCGCCTGCGAGACCTCGCCGTCGCTGCGCCGCACGAGGTCCCAGACGCGCTGCGGCGCTTCGGAGAGCCTGGGGTCGGCGAAGGAGAGTTGGAAGTCGAGGAGGAAGTCGCGGTTCTTGTCCTGAAACTCGAGGAAGAGCCCGGCGACGTCGCGCTCCGTGGGCGAGGCCAAGGACCACAGGGCTCCCAGGCCATAAGTCGTGAGCGCCGGATGGCCCCCGCCGGCCAGATAGAGCGCGTCGAGGACCTCGGCGGACGAAGGCGTCTGCCGCGCCAGCAGCGGCGCGGCGAGCGCCGCGACCTGCTCGCGGTCGAACGGACGCAGCACCAGTCGGTCTGCCTGCGAAAGGAAGCCGGAGCCCAGCGAATCGCGGAACGTGAAGACGGCGAGCGAGCCGGCCGCGAGCACCCCCAGCCCGTCAAGGTCGCGGCGCGTCAGCTCCAGGTCGTTGAAGAAGGCGCGGCCCGCGGACGCCGGGCCACGGACGTCGGCGTAGCGGTCGAATTCGTCGAAGAGCAGCACCAACCGTCCTGGGACGTCGCCGGCGAAGTAAGCCTCGAGGAGCTGGCTGGAACCGCGGACGCCGGCGGCCGGGACGTCCAGCACCGCGGCCAACTGCCCGAGGCAGGCGCGGGCGGAAAGCTCCATGGGCGGCCCGGCGACGAGGAGCGCGCGCAAGTCCGACGAGCGCTCGAGCTCCTCTTTGAGCTGACGCAGGAAGACGCTCTTGCCCATGCCGCGTCCGCCGAGCGCCACGGCGCTGCCGCCGCGAAGAAGCGTCTCGGTCACCTCCCCTGCTTCGGCTCGCGGGATCTCGACCCTGGGATGGTGGCTCTGCCAGTTGTAGGGGTTCATGGGCACGGAAGACTTTCCGGCGCCAGTCTAGCAGGCTATTCGCGAGTGACGACGAATGTCATCGCCGGCACCGACTACCCGAGTGCTGCAGGCCGACAAGATCGCCAGGCGCGCAGCTTGCCCGCGAACAGATCCCAGATCGCGGTACCGATCTCGTCCCAGATCGGCCCCACCGACACCTCGGCCGCCCGGGCCTCACCCGGTGCCTGCCGCGGTGGGCGGTCACGATCTCGACGAAGACCGCGAGCGGCGGCGTCCGTCGTGACGGGTAGGTGGCGAACGCGCCAGTGCCAGTCGGCCAGCGCCGCCTCAACTCGCTCCCGCCGCGGCCGCGACATCGTCAGCGGCCGAAACCCCCATCAGCTCGGCGAGCTCGGCGAAGCGGTCGATCGTATGATCAGGCTGGATGCTGTCGAAGCTGTGCCGGAGCTCTTCCTCCCGCGCTACGTCTTCTGGCGTCCAGTGAGTCACGGCGACCAGGATCTGCCAAAGGCTCCGGTCGTGGAGAGTCCCGTAACGCGCCCAGACCGACTCGACTCCGGCTCTCCTAGCCATGCTGATATCGCGAGTCAGGCTGTCGCCGACATACCACGACTCGGTCCTCGGAAACCCTTCCCACATGCAGATGTCACGTAGGAGTTGAGGATTTGGCTTGCGGTCGGCCAGAGGCACATCGCTTATAAACCCCGGCGGTGGACGGTATTCTTCTGTGGCGCCGGGGCGCGGGTGGGGTTTGAGCTCACGCTTCGACTGCAATGCGTAGACTCTCTTGAAGTAGCGATCGACATTCAGGAAGGAGAGACGGAAGTAGGCGTTGACCGGTGGTGCCTCCGTGTGGCCGACGATGTCGACGCCACTGCGGCAGAGGAGGCTAAGCGTCCCCGCCACCGATTCGTAAAGCCGCAGATGCTTGGTGCGAGCTTCCTTGAAGGTCTGGATCGGCTGATCCAACTCGTGGAGCAACTGTTCGTCGGATAGATCGCCGAAGTGCTCACGCACCGCTGGGAGCTCGAACATCGCGAACGGCTGCTCGGAATTGCCGTAACGCTGATGAATCGTCTTGAACTCTCGCATCAGCCGTTCCTCGGGCACGGCGATGAGATCCGAGAGCGCGCGAACCATGGCCTGGAACGACCGGGCGAAGAAACTCACCCAGTCGTAGAGGGTGTTGTCGAGGTCAGTTACGAGAAGTTTCATGACTTTGCGAGGTGAGTGTATCGGATTTCGATCGAGCTTCGCTGCTCCTGATCGGCGGGCAGCGACTTGGGGTGTATGCGACGGATCGAGAGCTGAAGCGATTCGGGGCCGAACTCTAGCAAGCCGTAAGTATTGTGCCGCTCCTGGTCGCCGAGGTGGTCTTGGGCGACGCCGCTGCTTCCCAATCCCATGACGTGGAACTCGTGCCAGGGCTTGCCAGGGCTGTCCGGCACCGGCCGCGCTATCCGGGCGATGAAAGGCTCGTGCATGTGGCCATGTAAGACCAAGTCTACTTCATGGTCGACGATCCAGCGCACGATGGCCTCAGCGTCAAAAACGACGCTAGTCCGGTGCTCCGGGTAGGGGTCTTCCCGGAAAATCACGGGTATGAGGTGATGATGGAAGACCAGGATGCGGAAGGCGCGTGGGAAAGGCCTCGCCGCTGGTTCCTCGTGCCGGTCTCGCCGCAGGCGCCAACCTTGTCGATTGGCGGCGTCTTTGAGCTGATCACGGCCGACAAGCCCGTGGCCCTGGAAAATTTTTTTCTTCTGTTGCAGGAAGCTGGTGTTGAGACAGACAACCTCGACCGGGAGATGGTTTCCGAGCAGAAATCGCCGACCACAGCTCAGATAATCGTTGGGTTTATGCCGGTAGAGATCTTCGTAGAAGAGAGAATACGCAGCCCGGGCCTCCGCAAGTGCAGTCTGGACTGGCCGGTCCTTGTCCATAGGCTTGTCGGAGAAGCGGAGGTCGTGATTTCCTGGGCAGCAGAGGAACTGATGAAGCTCCAGCGTCGACCAGCTATGAACCTTTCTGATGAACTCGAGTGCCTGATCGAACTCTTTCTTCTCCCCTCCCCAAGTCAAGTCGCCCGTTATGAGCACTCCAGCAAGTTCTTCCTTATGGATCCTCTTCAGGTCCTCCTCAAGAGCCAGCGCCAGGTTCCGCTCAAGGGTATCGCCCGACTCGGGGAAGGCGTGGTGGCCGAAGTGAAGGTCCGAGAGCCACAGAAGCGTGTGTTTGTAGGATGAGACGTAGGTGGGCGGGAAGGGCTCCTGATAGGGCGCCGTAGTGTCCGCGGAAGGCGGCGTCGAACTATGTTCGCGATCCGCCTTGTCGTCGTACTTACGGGCGAACCAGATAGTTCGGTTTTGATCAATAAGTTCCTGAGTGGAGCTGATCTGCTTTCCATAGTACTTGCCAAATCTCGATTCGCCAGATCGGAAAAAGCCGTCGACGCGGACGGAGGTGAGGCCCTGCAAGGTCTTCTCGACCGTGCGGGCCTCAGGACCTATCGAGACCGTAGGGACCTCAGGACCTATCGAGGTCAAGCGGAACCACGCCAAAAACTTCGTCATATGGTAGTACTCAGGCGTCCATTCCGGTTCTGGTGACGGCACCAATTCGCGAGCGTGCCAGTGGATGTCGTCGCACTGCGTCTCATACAGCTTGTGCTGACCGGAATCGAGAAGATAGAGGGTGATCGGCCCGACTTTCATCGCGTCAAGCAGCTCCGTATAAAGCTCCACCGGCACCTGTTCGCCGCTCTTATTCCACCATCCCCACCATGTGTATTTCTTGCCGTCGTTCTGGCCGCCGCGCTGCTCGATCTTCTCTTGGTGGTACTCGATCGTTTTTCCTGAAGCGATGCCGAGATCACGGAATCGAAGGATCAAGGTCGTGATTTCGCTGTTTGGCATGGCTATCTCTTCCAATAAGACCCTGGTGTGACGCTTTTGCCTGGGCTCCATCCCTTGCCTCGATCACCGAGTTCCGCAGTCGGCCGGACTCGGTCTGCCGCCCCACCAACGCCGCAAGGGACGACACGCCGTCCCGGCGTCAGAATCGAGATGCGGTAACAAGCCCTCATGGAGTCGGCCTCGGCGTCGTGCCGGAGGCATCGTAGCTCGTTTCCGATTGCGAGGCAAGAGGCGACCCGTGAGCGCCTGTTCGATCCCGCGTCGCTTCTTTGCTCGGTTGCTTCTCCTACTCGCCGCCGCCGGCTGCGGATCGCCGCGCCCCCGGCCGTGCAGGAGGCCGAGAGCGCCGCCGAGCAGGACGCCGAGAGCGCCGCCGTCGACGAGACCGCCGGTCTTCAGGGCGTCCCTCCCGCCGAAGCCGATGGGTTCACCTACTACCGCTGGGAGGACGTCGACGCGCTCGCCAGCGGATCGCGCGCGACCGAAGGTCCGGCGCCGGCGAGGCCACCGTCGGCAAGGTGAGGATGCTGGCCGGGCGTCACCCGGCAGCGCGACAACTGTGGCTTCAGCCGTCAGCTCATCGACGTCCGAAGTCCCTCCACAGACGCTCGAACTCCTCGCGGAACGCCGCCACCAGCCGCCGGTCGTCGGTCACGGCGAGGTTCTCCCGGTTGCGCTCGGCGGCGCTGCGCGTCCAGTTGTAGCTGCCGGTCACCAGCAGACGCTGGTCGAACAGCGCGAACTTGTGGTGCATGTGATCCTCGCTGCGGTCCACCCGCAGCGGGACTCCCGCCTGCGCCAGACGATGGACGTCGGAGCCGAGGTCGAAGGCCTTGAGGTCGTCGCTCACGATCCGCAAAGCGACGCCGCGCTGGTGAGCGCGGAGGATGGCACGGGTGATCCGGTCGTCGGTGATCGTGAAGACGCAGACGTCGACGCTGCGACTCGCGGCGTCGAAGAGCTTGCGCAGGCGAAGGGCGCAGTCCTGGTGGGGAGCGAAAACGGCGTCGGCGACCTTCGAGCCCGCGGTCGTCAGGAGCAGCCTCACCACCGCCTCCAGCCAGGTCAGGACCTGGCCCGGCCGAGCCCGCGCGGCGGCGCCGCGGGCCGTCGCGAAGGCGCGGCCCACGAGCTCCAGCCGTTGCTCAGGAGTGGGGTCGAGATCCTCGACCAGAGCCTTCAGCGCGCTGCGCTCGCCACGCGACAGGCGCTGGTCGCCGAAGGTCGCGGCGAAGTACTGCTCGAAGAGCTCGAGATCCACGGCACCACTATAGCGGACGCCGGCGGTAGAACGCCCGACGCACCGTGCGCCTCCCGTTCTCGCATCCTGACAGCGTCAGAAGGGCCGTCGTTCAAGGTCTGGTAGACGCCATAAGCTCCAAGGAATACTATGAGATCATGAAGAGCACGAAGGATCTCTGGGGCGGCGCGGCGGGCGACGCCCGGTGGGCCATGCTGGTGCCGCCGGCGCCCGGCGATCTGCGCATCGTCCAGGCCATGGTGAACACCGCCGCCGCCGTGGCGCGTACGGACGAGATGGCGAGCCCGCAGGCGGCCGCCGACTGGCTGGCGCGCTGGGGGCTCCTCCCCGCGGCGACGGAGATCTCCGAGTCGGGACAACGGCGCCTGATCGACACGCGCGACGGACTGCGCGCGCTCACCCGATTCAACAACGGCCTGCCCTGGGACGCGGACGCCGTGGCACGGCTCAACAAGGCGGCGGCGAGCGCTCCGCTCAAGGTCGAGATCGGCGCCCGGTCGACCCGCTTCGAGCCCGCTTTCGACGGCGTCGACGGCGCTCTGGGGATGCTCGCCCGGATCGTCGTGGCGGCGCGTATGGAGGCCGTCTGGCGGCGGCTCAAGCTCTGCCGCGGCGACGACTGCGGCCTGTCGTACTACGATGCTTCGGCCAGGTGCCTGCGAAGATGGTGCTCGATGGAGCGCTGCGGAAACCTGTCCAAAGTCCGGGCTTTTCGTCGCCGCCACCGGCGGTAGCCGCGCTGACGCACGGTGACGAGCCGCAAGCGGTTACGACAACACGGCCCCGCTGTAACCGGGGAGACCTTCCAGCGGCGCGAACGACCCGCGTTGTAACCGCTTACTTTTTTCAGCGGTTAAATCGAGCGCCGTTGTAACCGCTTACTTTTTTCAGCGGTTAAAACGATCGCCGTTGTAACCGCTTACTTTTGTCAGCGGTTAAATCGAGCGCCCGTTGTAACCGCTTACTTTTTTCAGCGGTTAAATCGAGCGCCGTTGTAACCGTTTACTGCTTTTAGAGGTTAAAAGGACCACCGTTGTAACTGTTTACACTTTGTAGAGGTTAAAACGACCGTCGTTGTAACCGCTTACCATTCTCAGCGGTTAAAACGATCGCCGTTGTAACCGCTTCCTTTCTTAAGCGGTGTAGACGGCGGCCGGCGCGTTATCCCGTGACCGGGAAGGCGTTGCCGATCCAGGTGCCTTGCTGCACGTGGACGTTCTTCTGGCTGACGAGCTGGACGTTGCTGGCGCGCTCGAAGACCATCACGAAGTCGGAGCCGCCGAATTGGAAGTAGCCGAGCTCGTCGCCCTTGTCCAGGGTCACGCCGAGGTCGGCCGTGATGACCACCGAGGAGACCTGGGCCATGCCCATGGGCAGGCAGGCGACGAGACCGATCGGCGAGTCGATCACCACCAGGCCGCGCGTCTGCACGAATTGGAAGCCGGTGCCGTCGAGGGCATTGAGCACCGTGACCTTCTTGCCGTCGACGATGGCCGGCTTGGTCTTCACGTCGAGGTAGGCCTGCCCCTGGATCACCTTGCGCTCGATCACGGTGCCCGCCACCGGCGTGTGCCAGCGGTGGTAATCGAAGGTGTTGAGGAAGCTGTGGGTGAAGATGCCGCCGCGGAAGCGCTGGGCGTATTCGCTGCAATCGAGGAGCTGATCGATCGACCACAGGATGCCCTTGACGTCGAGGGGATTCTCGGTGACGAGGATCCGGTTGTTCTGGTTGATCTGCCACCAGCCCACGAAGGTGGAGTCGGCCGGGGAGACCAGCACGCGATCGTCCTCCGGCGCGGCAATCGGACGCATGCCGGGCTTCACGTGGCGGGCGAAGAACTGGTTGAAGGTCTTGTAGCCGCTCGGCGGCGGCATGTACTCGTCGTAGTTGAAGGTCGGGTCGGTGCGGAACGATTCGACGTGGACGGCTGACGCCTCGGTGTCGAGGAAGCTGCCCCAGGCGTTGGCGAAGTCGACGATCCACCGGGAGAGCGGCGTCAGGTCCGGCCCTGACGCACCCGCGGGGGCGTCGTGGCCGATGGGCTTCGAGTCCCGGCACGGCACCCGGTCCGGCCGGATGGGGCTTTGCAGCTCCTGCAGCGAGGGCTGGTCGAGGAAGAAGTAGAGCTCGACGATCCGGTCGTAGATCAGGCGCGAGTCGCCGATCTCGCGCGGAGCCCACTCGACCAGTCCGTTGACGTAGTCGAGGTACTTCTTGACGGAATCGATGTGGGCGATGCTGGGCACGTTGTGCTTCTGCGCTTCTTTGATGGCCGCTTCGAAGTTCTTCTTCCAGTGGTTTTCCTCGATCAGCTCGATGAGCTGCCGGACGATCTCGTGGTACTTCTTGGGCATGGTTTTTCCTTTCCGGAGGTTAGCCTTGAACGGCCGAGGCGGCCTCGATGAGCCTCGCCAGGGAGAGGGCGAGCTTCCTCGCGTAACCCATGTCGAGGTTCTCGTTGGCGCCGTGCTCGTTGTTGCCGGGTCCGGCGGCGCCGGTGGCGAGGATCTGCGCGCCGGTTGATTCCTCGCGGTTGGCGTAGAGCTCGGTCATCAGGTTGAGGACGGGGATCGTGCCGCCGTCGCCGAACGGCGAGGGGTCCCTGCCGAAGACCTCGCGCGACGTCGCCGCGATCGCCCGCAGGAACCACGAGGCGCGCGGCGGCGTGACCCAGCCGGCGCCGATCGGGTCGCCGCGGAAGGTGTAGCGCACCGTGGCACCGTACGGCGGGTCGGCCTCGAGCGTGCCCTTGAGCACGAGCTGCGCCGCGTGGACGTCGACGGTCGGCGGCAGCCGGATGGAGAGCTGGTACTCGATCTCCGGCACGATGACGTTGCTGGCGGTGGCGAGCGAGGGCAGGCCGTGCTGGCCGGTGATCGCCAGGGCCGCGCGCCAGGTCTTGTTGAGCACCAACTGGACGGGGTCCTGCAAGTAGGGATAGGCGTTGCCGACCCACGGAAAGTCGCCGACGAGGTGCGCTCCGAGGTTCGCCGCCTGGGCCTGGACGTCCGCCAGGTTACCGGCCGGCACCGGCACCTGGAGCTCGGGAATGACGACCTCGCCGGTGGCCGGGTCCTGGATGCGGTCAAGGAGCAAGCGCACGAGGTTGACCGGGTTCGGGATGATGCCGCCGCCGTCGCCCGAATGGACGGCGGTCGAGAGCATCGTGACGCTCAGGGTGCCGGTGATCGTGCCGCGGGCGGTCGAGCCGTACCAGAGCTGCTCGTAGTTGCCGACGCTCGAATCGAGCTCGATGCACAGGTCGGGCTCGCCGATGACGTCCTTGAAGTGCAGCAGCGACGGACGGAGGTTGACCGAGCCGCTCTCCTCGTCGAAATCGATGATCACGTTGACCTGAGGGTAGGCGAGGCCGCACTGGTTCATCGCCCACAGGGCGGTGATCACGGTGAAGGTGGCGAAGCCGTCGTCGGAGGTGCCGCGGCCGTAAAGGTGGTCCTGGTAGACGTTGGGCACGAAGGGGCCCTTGTCGGTGGCGTTCGGCGGCTGCGTCCAGTCCTCGCCCTCGACCGTCTGCTTGTCGAAGTGGCCGTAGGTCAGCACGTTGCCGGGCGTGTCCGGCGGGTTGGCGGGAACGTGGACGAGCAGGATCGGCGGCACCTCGCCGTCGTCGGTCTCGGTCAGCCCGACGTGGATCTCGGCGGCCAGCGGCGTCAGGCTGCGGATCCACGTCTCCGCCAGCTCCCGCGCCTGGCGCAGGGCGCCCTTCTTCTTCCAATCGGGATCGTAGCTCGGGCTGATGCACGGGATCGTGACGAATTCCTTGAAGACGGGCAGCGCGTTCTCGTACCAGAACGAATCGATGGTTTTCTCCAGGCCCGAAGGGTCGGATTGGGACACGGGTACCTCCTTCTCATTTGAAATCTGGAAGTCTCTTCGTCAGCGCTCGGGACAGCGCGGCTTGCGCGGCAGCACCCGCTCGACCTCGACGAAACGCGGTTTCTCCTCGCTCCCCACGTTCCACACGAAGCCGAGCTCCTTCCAGCCGCTGACCATCTCGATGTCGTCGGCGAACATCAGGTAGTCGGCGGCGTTCTGGTCCTCGTCGGTGCCCACCCACGGCACCTGACGCCGCGGCGGCGGCTCGTCGAGGTAGACGAAGAGCGGACGCTGGGCCGGCCACCACCAGAGCCAGCGGTCGCCCACCGGCTGCGACGAGCACTCGTTGAAGTCGGCCTGCCAGGGCAAGGCCATGTACTTGGCCGCGTCGCCCGGCTCGAGGCCCTCGGCGAAGCTCTCGCCGAGGGAGAGCGGCGGCTCGACGCGGCGCTTGCGGTGGAGGCGGAAGGGCGCCTCGTAGATCGACGGATTGCGGCTGATCCACGTCATCTCGATCCCCGGCGAGAACGCGCCGCCGACGCAGTTCTCGAGCGCCGCGCGGTCGAGGGCGGCGGCCGTCGGCTCGGGAGCGTCGCCGCCGACCCGGAACTTCCCCGCCGCCCACTGCGCGAGGAGGAAGTACTGGGTGTCGGTCACGGTGAGGTACTTGGAGGCGAGCGGGCCCGGCTCGAAGGCGTTGTCGCCGGCGAGGAAGGGCATCTGGGGATAGCCGGTCTCGGGCGAGGTGAGCTGGTTGGGCGCCGACGGCGGGCGCACCACCTGGAGGTAGTAGGCGCGCAGGCGGGCGTAGTCGGGGTTCGGATCGCCGAGCTTGTCGAGGGCGAGCTCGTGCGGATGGGGCGGGATCGCCACCACCCAGGGGTAACGCTCGACGCGCCGAAGGATCGGCAGCACCTCGCGCTCGAAGCTGACCTCGTAGTCGCGGTTCCACAGGCTGTCGCGGTAGACGTCGGGGCGCAGGCCGAGGTGGCGCACCGAAGTGTCGTAGACGGTGTCCCACAGGGTCACCAGGTTCTCGATCTGCGGCGCGTACTTGGGCGGCGCCACCAGGACCCAGGCCGAGCCCTCGACCTCGACGCGGCTGCCGTCGTCAAGAACGAGGACGGCCGTCACCGGGCCGTCGGCGGTGTCGTCCCACCAGCGGTCGTTGTTGGCGTAGTCGACGATCACCGGCGGCTTGCGGCTCGAGCCCGAGCGGCCGTGGCCGCCGAGCACCGACAGACGCCCGCGGGCGTCGGTCGCCATCCCGCCGAGGGTGTCGATGGAAAAGGGCTCGAGCCCCTCGGGCGGGAAGGTCATGGGATAGCCGTCGGGGTTGTCGTGGCGCGAGAACCGCGCCGACTGGCCGGGGCCCGTCAGCGTGCGCGGCCCGGGATCGATGATCATCGCCCGGCGCCGTTCGGGGTCGGTGACGTCGGGATTGCGCGGGAGGTGGTCGGGGCTGTAGCCCTGCTCGCCCGAGTTGACGAAGAACTGGTACCAGATCGCCTTCTTGTTGGCGAGGTGGACCGTCCACTCGACGCGCGCGACGCCCGCCGCGCCCGCCTCGACCTCGACGCCGCCGGGATGGGCCTCGTCGTAGCGGAAGACGCGGAAGCGCGCGGCCTGGCGGCGCAGGCGCCGCTCGGCGTCGCGGAAGTCGCGGGGCTCGAAAAGCCGCCCGTCGGGCAGGATCGGCAGGCCGCCCGGCGTTTCCGGGGCCAGGTAGAACTCGTCGCTGTCGCCCACGCGGGCGACGCCGATGGAAGGATGGATCTTGTACGTGACCGTCATGATCAAGGTCCTCGAGGTTCAGATGTCGAGGTCAGAGGTCGCTGCCTTCGGCGGCCCGGCAGGCGCCGCGCAGGGTCTCGACGACCCGTCCCAGGCTCTGGCGCCACAGTCGGAGGTAGGTCTCGCCGCGGCCGGGGTCGGCGGCGAGGAGCGCTTCGGCCTCGCGGAGGATGGCGTCGAGACGCCCGGCGCGGTAGCGCCAGGCGGGTCCGGCGTTGGGGCCGTAAGCCGGATCGGCGGCCGCCTCGAGCGGCGTCTGCATGAGGAGCTGGGCGAGCGGCGGCAACGCGAAGTGCATCACCGGAAAGGCGACGCCGAAGAAGTCCGTGGTCTCGGCCGGCGAGCCCAGTGCGCCTTCGAGGGCGCGCAGGGTCAGGCCGTAGCACGAGTCGAAGAGGTCGGCGGCACGGCGCAGGTCGCCCTCGAGGTCGTCCGGGGACGGGTTGGCGCGCATCGGGTAGACGTCGGGGGTGGGCACGGCGCCGGTGGCGATCTGCTCGAACTTGCGGAAGTGCGACAGCTCCCAGGGGACGCCGAGGATCGGGCCGTAGGTGCCGTCGAGGCGCTCGCCGTAGTGCTCGTAGCCGCCGAAGGGCTCCTCGCCGGGGATGGGCGGCTGCGGGTGGGTGGCGCCCTCGCCCTGCTCGACGATCTCGTTGATCGCCTCCTTGGCGCCGGCGAGGTCGTGGACGACGACCAGGTGGCCGCCGCCGCTGCCGAAGTAGGTGTCGTCGCGCTGGTAGGGCGTGCCGTGGCCGAACACGCCCTCATGGCCGAATTCCTTCACGCAGTATTCGAACCCTTCCTCGATCGCCTTGTAGAACTGGCCGATGGTCTGGAAGTCGTCGCCCTCGGCCGGCGCGCAGGGCGAGGCCTCGGGCTGCTCGATGGCCATGAAGACGCCGCGCGCGAGGCCGGGCGAGAGCGCCTGGAGCTGGATGTAGGGGCCGCCCGCGGCGTGGTGCGGGATGTAGCCCGGGTAGCTCGGCACCACGTCGTCGCCGGTGAGGTCGGGCACGGTGCCGATCGAGTTGAGCAGGTTGGCCACCAGCATCATGTGCAGCATCTCCTCGATGGCGACGCTGCGGATCAGCCGGTAGGCGTCGGCCGAGTTGTCGGTGATCGAGTAGAGCGCCGTGAGGTACGGCGGCACCGTCGACAGCTCGACCGACATCGCCCATTGCAGGTGACGCGCGAGGTCGGGGACGGTGCGGATCGGCCGATAGCGCATGGGGACGGGCCGAGCAGCGGTAGGAATGGCGGCGGTGCTCATCGTGGGTTCCTCCGGGCCGTGCGCCGGCGGCGCCGCCAGAAAGCGGCGGCGGGCCAGCGCCGTTCGATGCTGTAGAAGTAGTCGCGGTTCGCCAGGTAGGCGTCGAAGCGGGCGGCCACGGCGGCCTCGTAGTCGCCGAGGCCGGCGCCCTCGCCGGAGAGACGAGCGGCGACGGCGGGCGCCGCCCGCAGCGCGTCCGCCAGGGCCTTGTGGACGCCCTGGGAGGAGATCGGGTCGTAGGTGGCGGCGGCGTCGCCCACCGCCACCCAGTCCTCGCCGGCGGCGCGGTCGAGACGCGAGGAGGAGGCGACGCTCACCGCCAGGCTGCCGGCGACGAAGCCGGCGCCGGCGAGCTCCGCCGCCAGGTGACGGGTCGACCGCAGCCGTTCGAGCCAGCCCTCCTCGCGGTTGGCTCCCACCGCCTTGACGATCTCGGGGTCGCTGGCCAGGGCCACGGCGAGGCGAGCGCCGGGAAGCCGCGCCGCGTACCACCAGCCCTCGTCCACCGCTTCGAGGAAGGTCAGACGCGAGAAGCGCGACGCCGGCGCCAGCTCGAAGAAGCCGACGACGCAGACCAGCCGGTCGTGGACGCGCCGCCGCGCCCCCTGGCGGCGGGCGAAGCGGGCGCCCGGGCCGGTGGCGTCGACGACGAAGCGCGCCCGCGCCTCCATCCCCTTACCGCCGGCGCGCAGGCGCAGGCGGAAGCCGCCGCGACTCATGGGCGCGCAGCCCTCGAAGGCCGTAGCGGTGCGCACCTCGGCCCCGGCGGCGGCCGCCGCGCGGGCCAGGAAGGCGTCGAAGCGGCGGCGGTCGAGGTGCCAGCCGTGGCCGTGGGGATTGAAGAGGAAGTCGTTGTAGCCGAGCTCGTCGGCGCCCCAGGACGAGCAGCTCCCGAGACACGGCTCGTGCCCCTCGGCCAGGAACTCCTCCCACACGCCGAGCTCGGCGAGCAGCAGCGCGGCGTCCGGCGGGATGCTCTCGCCGATGCGCACCGCGTCGTAGCGGCTCGCCTCCGCCACCAGCACCCGCGGCACCCGGTGGCGGCGGAGGGCCAGGGCGGCGGCGCACCCCGCCGGCCCTCCGCCGAGCACGGCGACGTCGTAGTCGGCGCTCATCGTCGTCCTCATCGTCCTCAGCCCGGCAGGGCGTTGATCGGCCACGGCTCGACCTCGGTCTCGTCGAGCTGGCTGGCGACCTCGAGGTAGTACTCCGGGTCGACCTCGACGCCGTCGATGGCGGTGCCCTGGATCACCACGCCGACCTTGGTCCAGTTCTCGATGAACCGGAGGCGGTCCTGGTAGCGGCCCTGGTCAGCCGGGTTCGGGCTCTGGGTGCCGGGGCCGCGCAGCGAGTAACGCTGCGGCCCGAGCTTTCCGCCGCGCAGCTCGCCGACCGGATAGACGACCACCGGCCGCTGCGCCGGCCACGACCAG
>DASWIG010000008.1:0-8451 GCA_036397835.1 Thermoanaerobaculia bacterium | reverse complement strand
GAGGGCGCCGCCGGAGCCGATGTGCTCCTGGATGAAGAAGCCGCCTTCGAGGCCGGAGCGGTGCTGGAAGTCGATCCCGGCGTCGGCGGTGATCTCGCGGAACCACGGCGCGGCAGTGTCCGTCGGCGACGGCGACGGCGCGGGCGCAGGCTCCTGGCGACCGCAGGCGGCGGCCACCAGCAGGAGCCCGCAAAGGGCGAGATTCGCGGGACGCATGACTCGGCTGAATGCTACCGCAGGTGGCTCTCCGGGCCGCCTCGACTGCCGCTCCGCTGATAAGCTTCGCGGACCTTCTCGCGAAATCGTCAGGCGGAGCCTGACCTACTGAGCACGGAGAACGACCAATGGAAATTCGAGATACGTCTGTTCTGGTGACCGGCGGCGCCTCGGGCCTGGGCGAGGCCACGGTGCGGCGCCTGCACGCCGCCGGCGCCGCGACGGTGATCGTCGACCTCAACGACGAGCGCGGCACGGCCCTGGCCGGCGAGCTCGGCGAGCGCGCCGTGTTCGTGAAGGCCAACGTCGCCGACGCGAGCGACGTCCGGCGCGCGGTCGACGCCGCCGTCGAGCGCGGCGCCCTGCGGGTGGCCGTGAGCTGCGCCGGCATCGGGCCGGCGGCGCGCGTGGTGGGCCGCGACGGCTCGCCCCACGACCTCGACCTCTACCGCAAGGTGATCGAGGTCAACCTGATCGGCACCTTCAACGTGCTGCGCCTGGCGGCGGCGGCGATGGCGAAGAACCAGCCCAACGACGACGGCGAGCGCGGCGTGGTGGTCAGCACGGCGTCGGTCGCGGCCTTCGACGGCCAGATCGGCCAGAGCGCCTACGCGTCGTCGAAGGGCGGCGTGGTGGGTCTGACGTTGCCGGCGGCCCGCGACCTCGCGAAGGTCGGCGTACGGGTGATGACCATCGCCCCGGGCACCTTCGACACGCCGCTGCTGGCCGGGCTGCCCGAGAGCGTCCGCGAGTCCCTGGGCGCGGGCATCCCCTTTCCGCAGCGGCTCGGGCGCCCCGCGGAGTACGCCCGGCTGGTGGAGGAGATCGTGCGCAACCCTTACCTGAACGGTGAGGTCATCCGCCTCGACGGGGCCTTGCGCATGCCGCCCAAATAGAGGCGAATAGGAGTGTGAAGCGCGCCGCCCGCGTCCTGGTCTTCCTGCTGGCGGCCGGCCTCCAGGTGGTGGCCGTCCACGTCCACTCCCTTACGGGCGACGGCGCCTACCACCTGCTGGCCGGCCACCAGGCCCTGCGCTACGGACAGAACACCGTCAACTTCGAGCATCCGCCGCTGGTCAAGCTGCTGGTGGCCCTGCCGCTGCTCGCCGAGGACGAGCCGCTCGCCGAGCCGGTGCGGGTCGAAGACGCTCTGGCGCGGGCGAACGGCGTCTACGCCAAGGCCGAGCTCGTGCGCCGGGCCACCATCCGCGGGCGCTACGTGGCGCTCGTGGTCTTCGTGCTGCCGCTCCTGGCCGCCTGCTATCTCGTGGGGCGCCGCTGGGGAGACCGCCGGACGGGGATCGTGCTCGTGCTCATGACGGCCCTGTCGCTGAGCGTCCTGCCGTATCTGACGATCCTGCAGACCGACGCCGCCGCGGCCCTCGCCTTCCTCCTCACCTTGCTCGCCGCGGCGGCCTACGCCGAGCGGCCTGGGTGGCGGCGCGCCTTCGGCCTCGGCCTGGCGAGCGGCCTGGCGCTGGCCGTGAAGTTCTCGGGCGTGCTCCTGGCGCCCACGGTCCTGGCGGCCTTCGTCCTGGCGGGCCGGCCGTGGCGCAGGCGTCTGGTACACCTGGTGGCGGTCGGCGCGGTGGCGCTGCTGGCCGTCGAGGCGACCTACCTGGCGGCCAACCCGCGCTACGACCCGGACGTCGGCCGCGAGACGATCCGCGTCTACTGCGCCAACCGCGGCACCCTGGCGGTGGCCGGCGAGATGGCGCCGTGGGAGCCGGCGCTGCTGGCCGTCGAGCGCGTCGATCCGCGGCTGGCCCAGTGGCTCACCGGGCTGGTGGGCGTGCGCATCCAGAACGCCATCGGCGTCTACCCGTCTTACGCCTTCGGCGAGGTGCGCTCGGCGGGGCGCTGGTGGTACTTCCCGGCGGTGCTCGCGGTCAAGACGCCCTTGGCGATTCTCGCCGCGGCGGCTTTCGCGTTGGCGGCGATATTCCGGATTGTGGTGCAGGCGTCCCGCCTGCACCACAAGCACAAGGACTCCGTCCGGCGCTGGATCCTGCCGGCGCTCACCGCGGCCGTCTACCTCGCGGCCGCGATGACCTCAAACTACAACCTCGGCGTGCGCCACCTGCTGCCGGTCCTGCCGCTCCTCTACCTGCCGGTGGCGCGTTACCTGTCCCGGCGTCCGGCCGCGGCGGCCCTGGTCGTGGGGGTGCTCGCCGCCGAGTCGCTGGCGCTCGCGCCGTTGTGGATGTCGGGCACCAACACCTGGTGGCTGGGCGCGCGCAACCCCACGCGTTTCGCGCTCGGTGCGGGCGACCTCGAGTACCGTCAGAACTTCGTCCTGCTCGCCCGCCACGCGGAGGAGCACGGCCTGCGTCCGCTGCGGGTGCTCTACCCGACGTTGCCGCGGGCGGTGCTCGACGCCTACCTGCCGCAGGCACTGCCGGGTCTGCCGGGCGACGCGGTCGATCCCGGCTGGTACGCCGTCAACGTCACCGTGGAGCAGCTCGTGCCGGCGCTGCTCGCGGCCCGCCCAGAGGACGTCTACGATTACGAGGACCTGCGCCGTGGCGCCGAGCGCTGGCATCCCTACTGGCGCGCGGTGGTCGAGGCGGGCGAGGACCACGGCTGGGTGGCCGGTACCTTCCACCTCTATCGGGTGCCGTAGGCCGGTGTAGGGGCGCACGGCGTGCGCCCGTCCGGGACGGCCCCGTCGGGGCCGGGCGCACGCCGTGCGCCCCTACACCGGCGCGGTCAGGTTCTCGAAGATCCCCGCCGCCCCCATGCCGCCGCCGATGCACATCGTCACCATGCCGTAGCGGCTGCCGCGACGCTTCATCTCGTAGACGAGCTGCGCCGTCAGCTTCGCTCCGGTGGCGCCGAGGGGATGGCCGAGGGCCACGGCGCCGCCGTTGACGTTGGTCTTCTCGGGGTCGAGCCCGGCCTCGCGGATGACCGCCAGGGCCTGGCAGGCGAAGGCCTCGTTGAGCTCGACGAGGTCAAGGTCGTCGACCTTCAGGCCGGCGTACCCGAGCGCCTTGGGGATCGCCTTCACCGGGCCGATGCCCATCACCTCCGGCGCCACGCCGCCCACCGCGAAGCTGACGAAGCGCGCCAGCGGGGCGAGGCCCAGCTCCTCGGCCTTGCGCCGCGACATGACGACCACGGCGCCGGCGCCGTCGGAGGTCTGGGAGCTGTTGCCGGCGGTCACCGTGCCGCGGGCGTGGAAGGCGGGGCGCAGCCTGGCGAGCACCTCGGGCGTCGAGCCGGGACGCGGGCCCTCGTCGACGTCGAAGACGGCCACGGACGTTCGCCGCTCGCCGTCCGTCATGTCGACGCGCTCGACCTCGAGGGGGACGATCTCGTCTTTGAACTTGCCGTCGCGGATGGCGGCGAGGGCGCGCTCGTGGGAGCGGCTGGCAAAGGCGTCGGCGTCCTCGCGCGAGACGCCGAACTTGCGGGCGACGTTCTCGGCCGTGATGCCCATCGCGACGTAGGCTTCGGGAAGGTGCTCGGCCATCCACGGGTCGGGCCGGAAGCAGAACCCGCTCATCGGCACCGCGCTCATCGACTCGGTGCCGCCGGCGACGATCACGTCGCCCATGCCGGCCATGATCTGCTGGGCGCCGAGGGCGATCGACTGCAGCCCCGACGAGCAGAAGCGGTTGACGGTCTGGGCGGTCACGCTGTCGGGCAGGCCGGCGCGCAGCGCGATGATGCGCCCCATGTTGAGCCCCTGGGGACCCTCGGGCATGGCGCAGCCCATGATCACGTCGTCGACGTCCTCGGCCGCCAGCGGCGCCGCGCGGCGCACCGCCTCGCGCACCGCAGCCGTGCCCAACTCCTCGGGGCGCACGTGGGCCAGGGCCCCTTTGTTCGCTTTGCCCACCGCGGTGCGTACGGCGCTGACGATCACGGCGTCTTGCATGAGTCGTTCTCCTTGTCTCCTTGCCCCCGGACCAGGGAAAATAGCACGTGCAGGATCTCCGGCGTCACCCTTCCTACGTCGTCGTGCTCCCGGAGCGCAGCGAGTACCAGACAAGCCAGATTCTGGAGACGATCAAGAAAGGCGTGGCGCGGCGTGCCATCAACTTCCTGAAGAGGAAGGGATCGCCATGGCTTCAAGCGCCGGAACGGAAGTTCCCCCCACTCGTATTCACCACAGGAGCCTCTCGCGCCACCGATGACGTGCGGGGGCGACGCGAAACGAAGGAGGTGATTGACATGAAGGTCCGAAGCGATCTGCACGCCGGCGGTTTCCCGTTCACCGGCTGATGAAGTGGCCCCTTCGGAGCGCCTTCAGCCCCGAAGGGGCGGCAGGGTCCGCCGGCCCGGACCGTCAGCTCCGGGACCCGCCTCGCCGAGCTCGACCCGCGTCCCCAGCCCCTCCTCCACCGCCCGCTCATACACGTGACGGACCGCCGCCAGGTCCTCGACGGCGAGGCCGAGGGACTTGAAGAGGGTGATCTCGTCGGGCGAGCGGCGGCCGGCGGCCTCGCTGGTCAGGATCTCGCCGAGCTCGGCGACGACGTGGTCGTCGTCGACCGCGCCCTCGCGCTTGGGGATGAGGAAGTCGCCGGCCTCGTTGAAGGTCGACTCGCGGCGGTCGACGAAGAGCCGCGAGCGGACGACGGCGGCGGTGTCGAGCTCGCGCGCCGCGGCGATGCTGGAGCCCGCCGCGTTGACGTGGACGCCGGGCGAGAGCCACTCGCCCATGAGCACCGGCTCGCGCGAGGAGGTGACGGTGCAGACGAGGTCCGCGCCGGCCACCGCGGCCGCCGCCGTGGGCGCCGCCTCGACCTCGAGGCCGTGGCGCTCGGACTCCGCGCGCGCGAAGGCGCGGCGGCGCTCCGCGTCGCGGCTGTAGACGCGCACACGGCGCAGCTCGCGCGCCGCGCGCATCGCCGCCAGGTGGCTGCGCGCCTGCACGCCGGTGCCCAGGATCGCCAGGTCGCCGGCGTCGTCGCGGGCCAGCAGCCGCGTCGCCAGGCCGCTCACCGCCGCGGTGCGGACGGCGGTGACCTCGCCGGCGTCGGCGATGGCGATCGGGAAGCCGTGGTCGGGGTCGAAGAGCAGCACCACGCCCTGGTGGGTGTCGTAGGGCGTGCCGTGGTTGCCCGGCATCAGCGCCAGCACCTTGATGCCCAGGGCGCGCGGCGCGTCGAGGTAGCCGGGCATCATGCCGATCAGGCCGCCGGCCTCCGGCACCGGCAGGCCCCAGCGCAGCGGATTGCGGCAGCCGCCCCGCGCCAGACGCTCCAGGGCCGACGCCATCAGGTCGATCGCCGTCGCCATGGGCAGCAGGCGGCGCACGTCCGCCGCGGAGAGTACGAGGGCGCTCATCGTCGGCCGGGAGCATAGCACCAGGCGCCGCAGGCGCGGATGTAGGGGCGCACGGCGTGCGCCCGTCGGCTCATCGTCGGCCGGGAGCATAGCACCAGGCGCCGCAGGCGCGGATGTAGGGGCGCACGGCGTGCGCCCGTCGGCGCCGCAACGATCCGCGGAAAAAACTTCGCCGAACCCCTTGCGCATATAGCCAACTGTCTATATACTGCCCTCGCCGGCCGGGAGAGCGGCCGTCAACGCCTGAAGACGACTCGGGAAGGTACGAGAAACGGGGCGTGTCCACAGACAGACAGACAGGTGTCCACAGACAGACAGGTGTCCACAGACAACTGTCCACAGAGACATGAGATGCAGCGTCAAGCTGCGTCGCTCGGCTCCCCCCGGCTTCAAGGACGAGAGCGGGTCCCTTCGTCCACCAGAGGTCCGGGGGGATTTTTTCATCCCTCGAAGCGGTAGCCCCGCCCGTGGACGGTGACGATGAAGCGGGGGCGGCTCGGCCGCGCCTCGAGCTTCTGGCGCAGCGACGCCACGTGGACGTCGACGGTGCGGGTGTAGGGCATGGCGTCGTAGCCCCACACCTTGTCGAGGAGCTCGTCGCGGCCGAGCACGGCGCCGCGGTGCTCCACGAAGTATTGGAACAGCTTGAACTCGAGGGCCGAGAGCTCCACCGGCGCGCCGCCGCGGAGGACCTCGCCGCGCCGGAAGTCCACCCTGACGTCGCCGAAGGCGTAGGTGGAAGCCTCGGACACGTAGGGCACGCGGGCGCGGCGCAGCAGCGATTCCACGCGCGCCAGCAGCTCGATCATCTCGAAGGGCTTGGCCAGATAGTCGTCGGCCCCCAGCTTCAGGCCCACCACCTTGTCGACCACCTCGCCGCGGGCCGTGAGCATCAGGATCGGCGTCTCGACGCGCTGGCGGCGCAGGTCTCGGCAGACGTCGAGGCCGTTCTTGCCCGGCAGCATCACGTCGAGCACGATGAGGTCGAAGTCGCCGTCGCGGGCGCGGGCGTAGCCGGCCAGGCCGTCCTCGGCGGTCTCCACGCGGTAGCCCTCGCTGGTCAGGCGATCGCTCAGGGTGACGACGAGGCTGGGCTCGTCCTCCACGAGCAG
Source organism: Thermoanaerobaculia bacterium (assembly GCA_036397835.1). Lineage (GTDB taxonomy): Bacteria > Acidobacteriota > Thermoanaerobaculia > Multivoradales > J023 > DASWIG01. Next base: position 1,825 of record DASWIG010000008.1, on the reverse strand, counting down.
GATGCGCCGCGGCGCCGGCGCGGCGGCGTCTCTTGGCGTCTCGTCGTCAGCTCGCAACGGCTCTCGCCTCCGCGTCGGCGACCGCCCGCGACGCCGGCGCCGCCGGCAGGCACAGGGTGAAGGTGGCGCCCTTGCCCGGCCGGCTGGCCACGGTCACGCGGCCGCCGTGGCCTTCGGCGACGTGGCGCACCAGGGCGAGGCCCAGGCCGCTGCCCGGCACGCGGCCCGCCGCCAGGTCGCGGCCGCGGTAGAAGGGCTCGAAGACGTGCGGCAGGTCTTCCGGCGCGATGCCCGGACCGCGGTCGGCCACCGCCAGGCGCACCTCGCCGCGCGCCTCGGCACGGGCGCTCACCCGCAGCCAGGCGCCGGCGGCGGCGTACTTGACCGCGTTGCCGATCAGGTTGCCGAGGGCGCGGCGCAGGGCCGCGGCGTCGGCGAGCACGTCGGGCAGGCCGGGGGCGAGGTCGGTCTCCACGGTGAAGCCCTTCTCGTCGAGCAGCGGCCGCAGTTCGGCGAGGGCGCCCTCGACGAGCTCGGCCACCGCCGTGGGCCGGCGCGCGAAGCCGCGGCCGGACTGGATGCCGGCGTATTCGAGGGCCTGCTCCACCATGTCGCTCAGGCGTCGCCCCTCGCGCTCGATGAGGGCGCCGTAGCGCGCCACCTGGGGCGGCTCGCGGACCACGCCGTCGGCCAGGTTCTGGGCCGCGGAGCGCATGGCGGTCAGCGGCGTGCGCAGCTCGTGGGTGATGCCGGCGACGAACTCGAGCTGGCGCCGCGCCAACACCTGGGCGCGGCGCGCGGCGGCCAGCAGCAGCACGAGAGTGGTGCCGAGGAGGACGAGCACGCCGAGGCCGATCGCCAGGTTGCGGCGCCGGACCGCGGCCACCGCCGCCTCCAGCGAGCCGCTCGGATGGGTGACGACGAGACGCCAGCCGCGCCCGGCGCTGTGGCTGAGGGCGCCGAGCGCCCACCCGCGCCGCCGCGGCTCGCCGGCGCCGGCCGGGCGCCGGACGTCGTCGAAAGGCGCGAAGCCGAAGAGCTCGCTGGCGGCGTCGCCGTTGCCCCCCGAGGCCCCCGTGACCGCGGGCCCGGCCTCGAAGACCACCGCGCCGCCGCGGTCGACGATCCGCAGGTGGACGTCCGCCTCGCCGTCGCCGAAGTGGCGCGCCGCGAGGTCGGCCAGCAGCCCGTCGCGGAGGGCCTCCCGGTCGAGGCGCAGGACGAGGAAGCCCCGCGCCGATATCCGCGTGCGCTCGCGCGGGCGCCCTTCCGGACGACCGAAGCGGGGCTCGAAGCCGACCAGCGGCACCACCACCGCCGGCACCTCGGCGGCGAGCAGCTCGTCGACGGTCTCGCCGGGCCGCCGGGGGAACGCCGGCGCCTCGAGGCGTTGCCGCAGCGCGTCCATCTCCGGCGGCCACGCGCACGCTGCCGCCTCGCCGGTCGCCGGGTCGAGGCATTCGAGAGCAAGACCGGCGCCGGTGGGCTCGGCGTGCAACACCTGCGCCAGCATCTCGGGATAGGGCGCCTCCTCGCGCCACCGCGCCAGGGCGTCGGCGGGGCTCGGCTCCTCCGCCCGGCGCCGCCAGCCGCCCACCGGCTGGAAGATCAGGAAGAGGCGGGTGAGCTCGCGGTCGAAGTCGTCGGCGAAGCGCCGCGCCGAGCGCTCGAGGTTGGCGCGCAAGCGCTCGCGCTGGGCCTCGCTCACCTCGCCGAGCCAGCGGTACTGCAAGGTCGCCAGCAGCCCCAGCAGCCCCAGCAGCGCGGCGGCCAGGCCCCACAACAGCACCGGACGGCGCGAGGAAACGCTCACAGCCGCAGTATA
>DASWIG010000007.1:0-29415 GCA_036397835.1 Thermoanaerobaculia bacterium | reverse complement strand
CACGAGATGATGCGCGACCTCGACGCCGCCATCCTGGCGGCGCGCTTCGACAAGGACGTCCACGTGCTCGTGGTCTCCGGGGCCGGCGACAAGTTCTTCTGCGCCGGCGCCAACATCAACATGCTCCAGGAGGCCGACCCCCATTTCAAGTACTACTTCTGCCTCCACGCCAACGAGACCCTGAACCGCCTCGAGCACACGCCGAAGCTGGTGATCGCGGCCCTCAACGGCCACACGGTGGGCGGCGGCCTCGAGATCGCCATGGCCGCGGACCTGCGCCTGGCGCGCAAGGACGCCGGCAAGACCGGCCTGCCCGAGGTCAACCTCGGCGTGCTGCCGGGCACCGGCGGCACCCAGCGCCTGGCGCGCCTCGTTGGCAAGAGCCGCGCCATCGCGCTGATGGTGACGGGCCGCCTGCTCTCCTTCGAGGAGGCCCAGGGCTTGGGGCTCGTCAACGAGGTGATCGCCGCCGACTCGGCGGACGACTTCAAGGCCAAGGTGCACGCCTACGCGCGCCAGTTCTGCCCGCCCAACAAGGCCTCGAAGGCCGCGGGACGCATCAAGCGCTCGGTCCAGAGCGGCCTCGAGGTGCCGTTCGAGTCGGGTCTGGCCATCGAGCGCGAGCTGCAGCAGCAGCTCTTCGAGTCGGGCGACGCGCGCGAGGGCCTCAACGCCTACATCGAGAAGCGCACCCCGGCGTTCGCGGGCAAGTGACGCGGTCTGGCGTCATGGAGCGTCCCGCCCTCGTCCTCTGCGCGCCGGTGCGCACGCCGATCGGCAAGTTCGGCGGCGCGCTGGCGGCGCTCTCCGCCGTCGACCTCGGCGTTGCCGCGGCCCGCGCCTGCCTGGAACGCGCCGGCCTCGCTCCGGCCGCCGTCGACCAGACGGTCTTCGGCCACGCCCGGCAGGCCGGCTGCGGCCCCAACCCGGCGCGCCAGATCGCCCATCGCGCGGCGGTGCCGCACGAGCGGCCGGCCTTCACCGTCAACCAGGCCTGCGGCTCGGGCTTGCAGGCGGTGCTGTCGGCGGCGCGCGCCATCCTTCTCGGCGAGGCGGAGGTGGTGCTCGCCGGCGGCACCGAGGCGATGTCCAACACTCCCTACATGCTGCCGCGGGTGCGCTGGGGCTACCGCCACGGCCATCAGGAGCTCGCCGACGGTATGTACCGCGACGGCTTCGACGACCCGCTCTCCGGCCTGGTCATGGGCGAGACCGCCGAGGAGCTCGCCGAGGAGGCGGGCGTCGGCCGCGAGGCCTCCGACGACTGGGCGGTGCTGAGCCAGAACCGCTGCGAGCAGGCGCGCCGCGAGGGGCGCTTCGCCGCCGAGATCGTCCCCGTGGCGGTGCCGGCGCGCCGCGGCGAAGTGACCGTGGACGCCGACGAGCACCCGCGCGACGGCGTGACCCGCGAGTCGGTGGCCCGGCTGGCGCCGGTCTTCCGCGAAGGCGGCCGGGTGACCGCCGGCAACGCCTCGGGGATCACCGACGGCGCCGCGGCGGTGATCGTGGCGCGCGAGGACGCGGCCCGCCGCCTCGGGCTCGCGGTCGCCGGCTACCTGCGCGACTGGACCGTGGTCGGCGTCGATCCGCGGATCATGGGCATCGGCCCGGTGCCGGCGGTGCGCCGGCTCTTCGCGAAGAGCGCCCTGACCTACGACGACGTCGACCAGGTCGAGCTCAACGAGGCTTTCGCCTGCCAGGTGCTGGCCTGCCTTCAAGAGCTGCCGTTCGACCGCGAGCGCGTCAACCCGGACGGCGGCGCCATCGCCCTCGGCCACCCGATCGGCGCCACCGGCGCCCGCATCCTGGTGACGCTGCTGCACGGCCTCGAGCGCCGCGGCGGCCGTTGGGGCGTGGCCACGCTCTGCGTCTCCGGCGGCCTCGGCCTGGCGGCCCTGGTCGAGCGGCCGGCCTGAGCGCCGGGCATCATCCGAGAACCAAGAAAGAAGGAAACCACTATGGCCGAATCCGTCTTGCTCGAACGCGAGGGTCGCGTCGCCATCCTCACCGTCAACCGTCCCGACAAGCTCAACGCATTGAACCAGCAGGTGCGCGACGAGGCCCTGGCGCACCTCGCGGCGATCGAGAGCGACGACGGCGTCGGCGTGGTGGTGATCACCGGCGCCGGCGAGAAGTCCTTCATCGCCGGCGCCGACATCAAGGAGTTCGAGGGGCGCAGCCCGCTCGACCAGCGCGAGGCCATGCGCTTCCCGCGCGTCTTCGACGCCATGGCCACCTTCCCCAAGCCGGTGATCGCGATGATCAACGGCTTCTGCCTCGGCGGCGGCTGCGAGCTGGCGATGTCGTGCGACCTGCGGATCGCCTCGGACCGGGCGCGGCTGGGCCAGCCCGAGATCAACCTCGGCATCATCCCGGGCGGCGGCGGCACCCAGCGTCTGCCGCGGCTGGTGGGGCTGGGGCAGGCGATGAAGATCGTGCTCACCGGCGACATGGTGAGCGCCGAGGAGGCGCTCCGGATCGGCCTCGTGGACGAGGTCGTGCCGCACGAAGAGCTGCGCGCGAGGACGCTCGAGCTGGCGGCGAAGATCGCCGCCAAGAGCCCGCTGACCCTGCGGGTGGCCAAGGAGGCGGTGCGCGCCAGCCAGCGGCTGGCGATCGAGGAGGGGATCCTCTACGAGCGCGACCTCTTCTGCCTCTGCTTCTCGACCGAGGACAAGCAGGAGGGCGTCGCCGCCTTCCTCGAGAAGCGGCAGGCGCAGTGGAAGGGACGTTGACGCCGCGGGCTTGACGTCCGCGGGCGATGGGCGTGCGATGGGCGAGCTGCCGCGGGTCACCGTCGTGATGCCGGTGCGCAACGAAGAGCGCTACGTCGAGCGCAGCCTCGGCGCCGTGCTCGCCCAGGACTACCCGCCGGAGCTGCTCGAAGTGCTGGTCGCCGACGGCATGTCGACCGACGGCACCCGGCGGCTGGTCGAGCGCCTGGGCCGGGGACGCGACGTGCGGGTGATCGACAACCCGCGCGGCATCGTCGCCCCGGGCCTCAACGCGGCGATCGCCGAGGCGCGGGGCGAGGTCGTGGTGCGCGTGGACGGCCACTGCGAGATCGCGCCCGACTACGTGCGCCGGGCCGTCGAGCACCTGCGGCGCGGCGGCGTCGCCGGCGTCGGCGGGCCGGTGGAGACGGTGGGCGAGACGCCCCTGGCGCGGGCGATCGCCGCCGCCATGAGCTCGCGCTTCGGCGTCGGCGGCTCGGCCTTCCGGGTCGGGGTCGACGCGCCGGTCTGGGCCGACACCATCCCCTTCCCCGCCTACCCGCGCCGGGTGCTGGCCGCGGCCGGCCCCTTCGACGAGGAGCTGGTGCGCAACCAGGACGAGGAGTACAACTACCGCCTGCGCGGCGCCGGCGAGAAGCTGCTGCTGGCGCCCGACCTGCGCTCGCGCTACTACAGCCGCGCCGACCTGCGCTCGCTCTGGCGCCAGTACTTCCAGTACGGCTTCTGGAAGGTGCGGGTGCTCGAGAAGCACCCGCGGCAGATGCGCCCCCGCCAGCTCGGGCCGCCGTCGCTGGTGGCCGCGCTCGCCGCCGGGGCGCTCGCCGCCGCGTGGAGCCCGGCCGGCCTGGCGGTGCTGGCGGGGATCGCCGCGGCCTACCTCCTCGCCGCCGGCGCAGCGGCCCTGATGGTAGCCGTCCCCTGGCGTTATCGGCCGCTGATGCCGGTGATCTTCGCGGCGATGCACCTGGGTTACGGCTGCGGCTTCTGGGCCGGCTTGGGGCGGCGCGTCCTGCGGCTTGACAGGTCTCGGCGCTCCTCCTAACGTGGGTAGAGCATGCCGCGTGCGCTTTATTGGCTCGCCCTGATCCTGAGTTGCTGGCGTCCGGCCCTGGCGCAGGAGGGCGCGCCGATCTATCGCGACTTCCGCGCCGAGCTGTTGCTCGCCATCGAGATGAACGACGTCGAGGCGACGCGGCAGGTGCTCGCGGAGGGCGCCGCGCCGGAGGTCAACGAGGGCAACCCCAGCCCCCTGACCACCGCGGTGCTCCTCGACAACCTGAGCCTGGCGGCGGTGCTGCTGAAGGCCGGCGGCGACCCGGACGCGACGGAGGACAGCCCGATCATGGCGGCGGTGCGCACCGACAGCGTCGCCATGACGCGGCTGCTCTTCGAGGTCGGCGCGACGCTGCGCCAGGAGGAGGCGCATGAGCTGCTCGACCTGGCGCTGCGCAGCGACGACGCCATGGAGCTCTACCGCGAGCTCCTCGACCACGGCGCCGGCGTCGACCTGGCGCTGCGGGTGGCGGTGGAGAACCGCGAGCTCGCGGCCGCCGTCTACGCGCTCGAGCGCGGCGCCGACGTCAGCTCGCTCGGCGAGCTCGGCCTCCTGGCCCGGATCGGCGTGCCCGGCGAGGGCGTGCCGGAGGTCCTCGACCTCGCCGTGCGCGACGACAACCGCGCGGCGGCCCTTTCCTACTTCCTCGCGGCCGCCGCGGCGGCCGGCGACCGGCGGCTGGCGCAGCAGGTCCTCGACCGCGGGGGCGAGCTCTCGCTCGAGCACCTGGAGCGCGCCGAGGACCATGGCCAGGACGACGTCGCGCTCTTCTTCGTGGAGCGGATGGGCGCCGACCTGGCGACCCTCATCGCTCGCGCGGAGGCCGAAGGACGCGGCGAGCTCGCCGCCTTCCTGAAGACGCTGCGCCGCCAGCGCATCGCCGCGGTGGTCGCGCCCGCCGTGGCCGCGCTGACCCTGCTCTTCGTGGTCGCGGCTCTCGCCTTCTTCGTGCGCCAGCACGTCCGGCGCGCGCCCGGCAAGCCGCTCGAGGAAGTCGTGCGCCGCGCCGCCGGCTCGCCGCCGCCGCCCGCCGCGGCGCCGCCGGCGCGCGCGGTTTTCGAGACTCTGATCATCCCGCCTCCGGATCCGCCGGACGCGCCGAGCGCCGGAGCGCCCGGCGGCGCCGAGCCGGTGGAGCGCCCGTCGTTCGCGCCTTCGGTGGCGCCGACGCGGGTGATCCCGCGCCCCGCCGGCCACAAAAAGAGCGAGCCGGGCTGAGCCCGGCTCGCGGTCAAGGCCGATCCCGCGGGGGATCAGTCGTCGTCGTCGTGATGATCGTCGTCGTCGTCCGACTCGTCGAGCAACAGGTCACGGCCGAGGATGCGCGGCTCGATCTCGCCGTCTTCGGTGTCCCAGATGACCACGAAGTCGCCCGTATCGCCGCCCCGTGAGGTGCGCACCGAGGTGGCGGAGGTTCCGGCGTCGACCAGGAACTCGATGCCGACCGCCCGGCCGTCCAGGGAGACCTCGCGCGCCAGGACGCGGTGGTGGCCCTGGTAGGAGACCCAGGTCGCGACCGTGTTGCCGCGGTGGTCGGCCATGATCGCCGGCGAGGTGGGCCGCTCGGAGGTGCTCTCGCTGACCAGGAACTCGATGCCGACCGCCCGGCCGCTGGCCGCGATCCGGCGGCCGTAGACCTTGCGTCCGAGGGAGCCGGGCAGCAGCCGTTCCCAGACCACGGTGTAGTCGCCGTCGAGCGCCGCCGTCGCGTCCGGAGACACCTGGTCGCCGAAGCGCGATTGGTTGACGCGGATGGCGTGATCGAGCGGCGTGCCGTCGACGTCGAAGGCTTGCGCGACGACGTCGCCGCGGTCGTCCTCCCAGACCACGAGGAATCGGCCGGCCTCCTGGACGGCGAGGGCCGGCGGCGTGGCCGGACCGCTGCGGCCGAGCTGGAATTCGATGCCGACCGCGCGGCCGCGGGCGTCGAAACGGCCCACGACGTGGCGGAACTTGTGTCCCACGGAGCCCGCCGGTGCCGTCCAGGCGGCCACCATGATGCCGCGGTCGTCGATGCCGATCGCGGGATCCTGACCTTCGGCGTCGACCAGGAACTCGATGCCGACGGCACGGCCCCGGCGGTCGAAGCGATGGGCCACGACGGCGGGGCTTTCCTCGCCGTTCTGCCAGGCGGCGATGAAGCCGCCCGACCTCAGGACCGCGACGTCGGGTCTGGCCGCCTCCGTATCGGGGCTGATCAGGAACTCGATGCCGACCGCGCGGCCGCTGGCGTCGCGCAGACGCCCGTGGATGCCGCCGTCGGGAGCCTGGAAGACGACCACCTGGTTGCCCCGGCCGTCGGTGGCCACCGCCGGCCGCGAGCCCTCGGCGACCTGGAAAAGCTCGCCGATGCCCAGGGCCGCCCAGACCACGCCCGCCAAGAGCCAGATCCCCAGAGCGATCCGGATCGCCATGCCGAGGGTGCCGGCCCACCGCGTCTTCGAATTCTTTTGCGCTTCCTCTTTCATGCCCGCTTGCTCCTCATGCCTCAAGCGTTTGTGTCGGACAGATCCCTACCTTCCCCCAACCGGAGAAACTCCGAGGATCTGCCAGGAACCACGAGCCCATCGGGTTCCACCAGCCCGCTCTGCCGTCCCTTCGCGCCCGCGACAACCCTTCGCGGCGGCGACGGGAGCCAGCAGTATAACTTCCTTTGAGCGTTTCAGCAAGGAGAAACCGCGAGAGACATCAACTTATCGCAGTATGTTGATTCATTTCTTTAAGATACCAAATGGTCGGTCGTTCGATGGGAGATGCGGACGCAGGGTCAACGGCGGTCGGCGGCGGCGGCGAGACGCGTCCGGACCTGTCGCGCGATCAACCCGTAGCCCCTGTTTTCGGCTTCGCGGCCGAGGTCGCGCAGGCGATTGAAGCCGCGCAGGCTCCCGGAGCGGATCTCGACCTCTCCGAGCGCCAGCTCGATTTCGAGGCGCAGCTCGGTGAAGACGCCGGCGGCGGCGGTCGCGAGGTGCGACTGCAGAGTCTGGCGGACCTCTTCGCCGCGGACGGCGGCGAGGCGCGCCGCGGTGAGCTCCAGGGGCAGCCGGTAGATCGGGCTGTCGACCTCCCCGAGGGCCTGGCGGGCCTGGCTGATCGCTTGCTGGGCCGCGTCGAGCCGCCCCTGGAGCAGCAGGCTTCGAGCCCGCAGGACGTGCGCCCGCGACACTTCCAGGACGGGAGTCTGCGCCAGGTCCGTGAGCACGTGGTCGGCCGCCGCTTCGGCCTCAGCGGGCCGGCCGAGCTCGTGGAGCAGAGCCGCCATCGACAGCCGCGTCTTGGCGGCGGGGAGGGGATTGATCAAGGTATCCTGGATCGCGAGCGCGGCGCGGAAGCTGCGGCCGGCGGCCTCCAGGTGGCCCTGGCTCATCAGCGTCTCTCCCTGTGCCGCCTGGACCATGGCGACCAGGGTGTCGCCGCCGTCCTGCCGGAAGACCCCCATCGCTTCCTCATAGCCGCGCAGGGCGCCCCCGAGAGATCCCTGGTAGTGGAGGATCCTGGCGCGTCGGAAGACGGTCCAGGACCGATTGAGCTCGTCGCCGGTCTCGGTCTGGATCTTCAGAGCCTCCTCGAGCGAGCGGCTGGCGCCGCCGAGGTCGCCCCGGAGGATGAGGAGCCAGCCGTGGGAGCTCAGGGTGGCCGACTCGTTGCCCGGCTCGGGCACCGATTCCAGGATCTCGAAGGCGGCCGCGTAGGCCGATTCGGCTTCGTCGAATCGGCCGAGCTCGGTGAGGGCCTCGGCGAGCTGCCTCAGGCTGACCTGCCGGGCCACCCGGTCGCCGAGCTCTTCGAGGAGCTCCAAGGCCTGGTGGAAGATCCGGATGGCGGCGACCAGGTCGCCGTTGATCGACAGCGCCTCGCCCATATTGGTCAGCGTTCGGGCCTTCAGCCGGCGGGCTCCGATGGTGTCCAGCAGGCGCACCGCCTCCGCGAACATCTCCTTGGCGGCCTGAAGGTCGTGGCGGGCCAGGTAGAGATTGCCGTAGACGGTCATGGTATCGGCTTCGCCTCTCACGTGTCCGTGCGCGCGGTAGATCTCCCGGCTCTCTCGCAGCCGCGCCTCGGTCTCTTCGAGCGCTCCCTGCCATTGCCAGGCCTGTGCCTCGAATGCCAGGGCGCGGGCCAGCAGCAAAGGCGCGTCTTGTTGCCGCGCCAGCCTGGCGCCCCGCGCGAAGGCCTCCTGCTCGCGCTGGCGCGAGCCCCGGTTGTGCTCGATCAGACCTTCGACCAGCGGCACGCGCGGGTCTGCGGGCAATTGCTCGCCGAGCGCCGCCAGGGTCGTCCGAGCGGCTTCCTCCTGGAAGGTCCAGGCGAGGAGCTCGGCCAGACGCAGGCCGAGGTCGGCGCGCGCCGGCAAGGAGCCCGCCGCGTTCTCGTCTGCCGCGCCCCGTTCTCGGACCCACAGGGCGCGGAGCAAGGCGGCGGCGCGCGTCCGCTTCGCCTGCCTCTCGAGGCTCACCGCGCGCAGGTAGACCTGGGTCGTGCGCGGCAGGCCCCGGCCTTCGGTGACGGCGCGCGCGATCTCCTGCTTGGCTTCGTCCTCGAGGCCGAGCATCCAAAGTGCGTCGGCCAGATAGGCGTGGAGCAGGGCATTGGGCCGCCGCTCGAAAGCCGTGGCCCGCTGCAACAGGTCTCTCGCAGCGGGGGCGTCCAACTGCCGCAGCCTCTCCACCGCCTCGCGCAGGAGGCGGGCTGCTTCGGGATGCGCCGGCAACGCGGCGGCCTCTTCCACGGAGCGCTCCAGGGGCTCGTAGCCGAGGCTCGCGGCCATGCGCCCGGCCATCTCGCCCGCCATCTCGAGCAGCTCGGTGGAGCGGCCCGTCAGCGGCGGATAGCCGATTCCTTTTCCCGACCGCGTATCCTGCAGCAGGACCTCCAATTCGAGCCGCCGCGCGCCCGCGTCGCCGACCGTACGGTAGGCTCCGTCCACGACCCAGTCAGCGTGCAGCCGCTGCCGGAGCTGCGCCAGCACGACGTCCGGAAGCCCTTTCTCGGAATCGAAGCTGTGCTCGGAATCGGGCGCCGCCGGCTCGGCATCGTCCTCGGGCAGCCAGCGCAGCCGGCCGTCCTCCGGGAGCTCGACGACGAGCAGCTCGCTCAAGGCCGTGCCGTGCCAGTCAGCGGCGGCGTCGCCGGTCCTGTTCTCGAACCCGGCCGACACCAGGCCGACCCGCTCCGGGTCGTTCGTCTCGCCGACGTAGGCGCTCCAGGCGAGGACGAGGACCAGGGCCAGGGCGAGACCGGTGGCGGCCGCCGCGAAGCGCCGGCGGGCTCTGCGGCGGTCCAGGTCGCGCCGCGCGGCCCACCCGAGGGGCGCGGTCAGAATCTGGCTCGCCTGCTGCAGAGCCTCGAGCTCCGCCAGCAGCTCGGCGAGGGATCGGAAGCGGTGGCGCCGGTCCTTGACCAGGCATCGCCGGATGATCCGGTCGAGCTCCTCGGACATCTCCGGGACTTTCTCGATCGGCGCCGGCGCCTCCCGGTGGACGATCGAGTAGAGCAGCGACATGTCGTTGTTGCCCTGGAACGGCCGCGCGCCCGTCGCCATCTCGTAGAGCACGACGCCGAGGGCCCAGACGTCGCACTCGGCGCCTGTCTTCTCGCCCTGGACCCGCTCCGGAGCCATGTAGGCGATGGTGCCCATGAGCGGGCCCTGAGGACGGGTGCGGTCGACCTCGGTGGTGAACCTGGAGAGCCCGAAGTCGAGGATCTTCACCGTGCCGTCCGCCGTGACCATGAGATTGGCGGGCTTGACGTCCATGTGGATGATGCCGCGTTCGTGGGCCGCCTGGAGGCCCGCCGCGATCTGCACGGCCAGATCGACGATCTCCTGCCAGCGGACCGGTCCCTGTTTGAGCTTGGTCTTGACCGTCTCGCCCTCGTAGTAGCCCATGGCGATGAAGAGCTGGCCGTCGTCGGTCTCCTCGATGGCGTGGATGGTGCAGATGTTGGGGTGATCGAGCGCCGAGGCGGCCTGCGCTTCCTGGATGAAGCGCTGCTTCAGCTCCTGGCTGCCGGTGAAGTCCAGGGACAGGAACTTGAGGGCCACGTCGCGCTCGAGGCGGGTGTCGCGGGCCCGGTAGACCACGCCCATCCCCCCCTCGCCGATCTTCTCGAGGATCTGGTAGTGGGCTACGGTTCGTTCCTGCATCATGACTGGGAGGATCGGCAGGTCGGTCCGATTTTCGGATCCTCACAATCTTACCCCCTCTCATGCCATTTCGGCGCCCGATCCGGGGCCTGCCGCGGGCGGACGAAAAACGGCCCGGCCGCCGGCGCGCCGCGGCCCGCGAGCTGGCAGAATAGCCCGATGCGACGTTTCGGCCTGCTCTACGTCGTCCCCACGCTGGCGATCCTCCTGGCGGTGGCGTGGCCGCTCGTCTCGGGACGCGAGACGCTCTACCTGCGCGACGTCCTCACCAGCCACTACCCGCTGAAAGCGGCGCAGGCCGCGGCCCTGCGGCAGGGCGAGCTGCCGCTCGTCGACGTCTACCGCGCCGGCGGCCAGCCGATGTTGGGCAATCCGAACGTCCTGCCTCTCTATCCCGACAATGCGCTCTTTCTCGCCGCCTCGCCGATCTGGGCCCTGAACGCCCACTTCTGGATCCACCTGCTGATCGCTCCGGCGGCCGGCTACTGGCTGGGGCGCTCCTGGCGGCTGTCGCGGCCGGCGGCCTGGGCGGCCGGCGTGACCTATTCGGCCTCGGGCTTCCTGCTCTCGCTCTTCAACCTCTACAACCTGATCGCCGGCGCGGCGCTGGCGCCGGCGTTCGTCGCCGCGTGCCTCGACGCCTGGAACGGCGCCGGCCGGCGGTGGGCCGCGATGGCGCTGCTCTGGGCCTTGCTGCTGACGGCCGGCGATCCGCTCTTCGCGTGCCTGGCCCTGGCCGCCGCCCTCTCCGCGGGCGCGCTGCGCGAGCGCGCGGTGCCGCGGCGCCCCCTACGGCTGGCGGCCGCTCTGGCCTGCGGCGCCGCCCTGGCGGCGCCGATGATCGTCGAATTCTGGCGTATCCTGCCGCTGTCGCTGCGCGGCTATCGCAGCTACTCGCCGGAATCGGCGCTGCTCCAGAGCTGGGATCCCCGCGGCGTCGTCGAGTGGCTCCTCCCCCTCTGCTTCGGCCCCCCCGACCTCAGCTTCTGGGGGCAGCGCTTTTCCGACGGCCTGCAGCCGCTCTTCTACTCCCTCTCCCCGGGCCTGCTGTGCCTGGCGCTGGTCCCCCTGGCGCCGCCGCGCCGCAGCCGGGCCGCCGCCTGGGCCTGGGCGATGACGGCCGCCGGGCTGCTGCTGGCGCTCGGCAAGTGGAACCCGCTGACCAGGCTGCTCTACGAGCTGCCGGGGGCGTCGGTGATGCGCTATCCGGTCAAGACGTGGCTGCTGGTGGCGCTGGGCGCCTCTCTCCTGTGCGGCATCGGCTTCGAGCGGCTGCTCGCGGGCGGCGGCCGCCGGCGGCTGCGGCTCCACCTCGCAGCCCTCGGCCTGCTCTACCTTGCCGCCTGGACGCTGCTGAGCTTCGGGCCGCTGGGCGATCGGCTGCGCGCCTTCGATCCGCTGCGCCTTGCGGGCCCGGCGCTGGCGCAGCAACGCCTGCGCTGGGCCGGGCTCGCGCTGCTCTCGCTCGTCGTCCTCGGGCTCCTCGCGGCCGCCCTCCGGGTGCTGCGCCGCCGCCCGGCGCGCGGCGGTGCCGCGCTCCTCGCCGTCCACCTCGTGGCCCAGGTCTGGCTCCTGCGGCCGCTCTTCGACTCCGACGCGGCCCGCGCCTACGTGGAGCCTCCGGCGCTGCTGGCGGCGATCCCGCCCGCGGCCCGCCTGGTCCATGGCGGAGTCAGGGACCTTTTCGGCCCCCAGCGACTGCGTCCCGGCGCCCTGCCCTTTCCCGACGCGTCGACCAGATGGCTCACGCGCAGCCATTTCGCCCAGCTCTATCCCTCCTCCGGCATTCCCTGGGGCCGGCGCTACGAGCTCGATCCCTCGCCCGAGGGGCTCGACGCCTTTCTGACCTTCTCGCTCGCCCAGGCGCTGCCGCGCCTGGACGACGCCGCACGGCTGCGCGTGCTGGCGGCCTCGGGCGTCGAAGTGCTGCTCCTCGACCGCGAGCTCGATCCCGCGGCGCAGCGCCGGGTGCGTCCGCTCGCCCGCATGCCCATCGCCGCCGGCGAGCTCTTCGTCTACCGCTTGACGGCGGTGGCGGCGCCGGCTCAGCTCGTCACCCGGGTGTACCGCGTGCCGCACCTGAACGCCGCGCTCGAGCTCTTGACGGACCCTGCCTTCGATCCCCGCACGGAAGCGGTGCTGCCGTCACGGGAGGGGTCCGCGGCCATCCGTCCCGCGGCCGGCGGCAGCGCCGTGGTCCGCAGTGAGACTGCCGACGAGATCATCGTCGACGTCGCGGCCGCGAGCGCCGGCGTCCTGGTGGTGCAGCGGACCCACCTCGGAATCTACCGCGCGGCGGTCGACGGCGAGCTGGCGGCGCTCGAGCCGGCCAACGTCCACCGCCTCGGCGTGGAGGTTCCCGCCGGACGTCACCAGGTCCGTATCTGGGCCGACCGCAGACCCACCCGGGTCGCCTGGACGGTGGCCGCCCTGGGGCTGCTGGGGCTGGTCGCGCTCGCCGCCGAAGGCCGCCGATGGACCGGGCAGTGAGCCGGGCGCGCGGCTGGTGGCCCCTGGCGGCCGCCGCCGCGGCCCTCGCCGTGCACGCGCTGGTGGCCTCTCTGGTGGAAGTGCCGGGCGTCTTCGCCAAGTATCCGCGGGCCGCCGAGCACTACCTGGCCGGCGAGCTGCCCGAGGAACGGCTCATGGACCTGAGCCCGCTCTATTTCGAGCTCGCCGTAGCCGCCGCGCGGCTCGCGCCGGGGCGCGCCGAGCACCTGGTGCGCGGCCTCCAGACCGTGCTCGTCGCGGCGGCCGCGGGCTTTCTGGCGGCGCTGCTCGAGCGCCGTGCCGGCCGCGCCGTGGCGGCGCTCGGCGCTCTCGCTTTCCTCCTCGACCGGCACGTGCTCGTCTACGAGCGGATCCTCGAGCCCGAGGGATGCCTGCTCTTCTTCATGGTGGGATGCCTGTTCTTCGTCGACCGCGGCCGCGGCGGCGCCCTCGTGGCGGGGCTCTTCGCGGGCGCCAGCCTGATGACCCGGCCCACCTTCCTGCCGCTCTTCGCGCTGGTGCCGCTGTACCTCAAGCTGCGCGGCGCGCCCTGGGTCCGCGCCGCCGCGCTGTTCGCCGCTCCGGTCGCCGCCGCCCTCGCTCTCCTCATGCTGCGCGCCGCCGTCGTCACGGGCGATCCGCGGACTCCGGTCATGAACCCCGGCACCGTCTTCTACGAGGGCAACAACGCGCTGTCCCACGGCACCAGCGCCGTCTATCCGCCGGTGGTCCGCGAGCTGCTCGACGCGGCCGACGAGCGCCCCGACGTGGCCCACGAGCACTACCGCGCGGTGGCGCGCGCCGCGGCCGGGCAGGACCTCCCGATCTCCCGGGTCAACGCCTATTGGAGCGGCCTGGCGGCGGCGGCGGCCCGCGACGCGCCGTGGCGCGCCCTGGGGTTGCTGCGCGAGAAGCTCCGGCGCGCCTTTCACGCTTACCGCTGGCACGACGTGACGGTCGCGTGGCGCTACGACCGGGCGCTGCGGCTCCCGTCGGTGCCCTTCGCCCTGCTCTCGGCCCTGGCCCTCGTGGGCATGGCGCTCGAGGCGCCGCGATGGCGGCCGGCGATGCTCTTCTACGGCCTGGCGCTCCTGCAGCTCGCCGTGATGCTCGTCTTCTACGTCTCGGCGCGCCAGCGGCTGGTGTGGTTGCCGGCGCTCCTGTACTTCGCCGCCGTGACGCTGGAGCGCCTCCGGCGTGGCGGCGGCCGGCGCGGCTTGCTCGTCGCGATCGTGCTCCTGCTCTGCGTCTCTCTCGCGTTGCCGGACGAGCTGGCGCGCGACGACGATTACCTGAGGTCGGGCCACCACGAGGCCCAGGCGCGGCTCGAGGCGCTCGCCGCCGCGGCGCGTCAGGAGCCGGTGGCGGCGCACGTCGACCTGGCGCTCGACGCGTTGCGTCACGCGCCGTGGGTGGAGTGGGTTCCGGCCTATTTCCCCCAGGCGGAGCGCTCGGCCGACGAGCGCCTGGCGGAGCTGCTGGCGGCCGACGCGGCGGCGGGCCCCGCGTCCGCCGCGTTCGACCGCGCAGTGGTCTTTCTCCGTGCCGGACGCCTGGAGGAGGCCGCCGCCCTCCTGAGCGAGCTGGCGGCGGCGGAAAGCGAGGTCTACCGGGGCGCGCGGCAGCCGTCGCAGCCGCGGTTCTACCTGGCGCGGATCGCGGCTCTCGAAGGCGACCGCGAGCGCGCCGTACGCTTGCTCGAAGCGGCCCTGGGCCGCTCACCGGGCAACCCGTTCGTGCTCGCCGAGCTGTCGGTCATGACCGGCGATCCCCGTTACCGGCAGCGCCTGCTGCGGCTGCAGGGGGCGATCGACGGCCGTTACCTCGCGGGTCGGGCGCTGTTCGTCCACGGCCGTGCCTCGGCGGCGGTGGCGGAGCTCGCCTTCGTGGTCGACCGGCTGCCGGAATTCCGCACCGGACGGATCTACCTGGCGGCGGCGCTGGGGGCCGCCGGCCGCGTCGACGAAGGAGCGGCGCACTATCTCGAGGCGGTGCGCCGCCGGCCTGATCCGCTGCTCCTGAGCGCGCCGGTCAGCGACCTCTTTCGCCGCTGGGCCGCGCTGCACCCCGACGATCCGCAGACGCGGCTGGTCGCGGCGCACGTCCTGCACGAGCACGGCCGTTTCCGCGAAGCCCTGACCTTGCTCGAGGGCATGGAGGGCCCGCCGGACAGCCTCCGGAAAGCGGCGGACGAGGAGATCCGGCGGCTGCGCCGAGCGCTCCGTGCCGCCGCGCAGCGCCCTGGCCAGACTGGCCTGACAGAGTGGCAGCAGGACTTGACCCCCGAGCAGGTCTTGCGTACTGTGACGCGGCAGTCCCCAACGGATTGAGGGGCTGCCTTGTCGGTTTCTTGAGCGCTTCCGGGCCGCCGTACTTTCAAGAGGGGAAGTGGAAAGTCGGTCCGCCAGGTGGACCGGGAGAGCTTGGGAATATGGACCCGGACGTCAACGCATCGCCCGTCCCCGAGGTGCTCGACTTCGAGGCCCGGCGACGGCAGCACGAAAGACGGCTGGCGTGTGAGGAAACGCGCCGCCAGCTCCGGCGGGTCCTGTCGGGGGACCGGGAAGCGGCCGGCTGGCTTTACGACAAGTTCTCACCCGGTCTCTTCCGGCGCCTGCGCCGGCGCTACGGGCACCTCGAGGGCATCGAGCCCGACGACCTGCTGCACGACGCCTTTCTCTTCTTCTTCCAGCGGGAGGCGAAGGTGCTCCGCGACTTCCTGGAGCGGGTGCGCCCGCAGGAGCAGACTCCGGCCCGCCTCGAACGGTACCTCTGGGACCTGGCGTGCGGCGTGGCCTCGAACCGCCGGCGCTCGGCGGCCCTGCGCGGCCACCAGTCGCTCGATTCGGTGCCGCCGCGTGAGCGCGCGGGCGCGGACGACGCGGAGGAGCGGCAACTGCTCGACCGCGACGAGGCCGCCCGCATCGACGAATGCCTGGCGAAGCGGGGCGCGCGCCTCTACCTCTACTACAAGCTCCGGTACTGGGACGGCTACACCCCCACCGAGATCTCGACGATCATGGGCTGGTCCCCCAAGGCGACGTACAAGCTCCGCCAGGCCCTGAACGAGGCCGTCCGCGACTGTGCCGAGTTCCTCGGCATTCCCTGGCGCGGCTCGGGCTAGACTTTGGAGGGCGATGGAGGGTCGCCCGAGGTGAGCGATGACGAAGTGTGCCGGCGCACTCCTGGGGCTCCTTGCGCTGTCGAGCGCCTGTCTGGGAAGCCGCGACGCGCCTCCGGGGCTCGGGCCGCCGGTCGTGCGCGGCCACGGCGAGGTCCGTCTCGCCGCCGCCGGCGAGGTCGTGCCCTTGATCTTGCCGAGCGACCGTGAGATCGGGCTGTGTCTGGAGGTCGCGGCGTCCCGGGACACCAGCTCCTGGCGGACGACGGTCTCCTTCGCCGGCCGGCCCTCGCCCTCGGGGGCCGTCGCGGCGGCGGCCCGCAGCGGGCAGACGGTGTGCTTTGACGCCGCGCCCCCGGCGGCTCTCCCGCCGGGACCCTTGGAGATCTGCGGCCGACTCGTCGACGAGTTCGACGGCACCGAGCACCAGGTGCCCTGCCGTCCGGCCTTCTATCTCGGCGACGACGCCGTCTACCGGGAGATCGCCGCCCGCCGCGGCGAGGTGGTGAGGCAGGCCTATCGTTTCGACGACATCGGCCAGCTCCTGGAGCACCTCGACGCCACCGCCCGGGATGCGCAGGACGAGGGCTTCCTGCTCTCCGGCGTCCGGGCTGCCCTCATCTCGGTCCATTTCCTGACCCTCGAAGGCACCCCGGCGGCCCTCGGCGAGGCGCGGCGGCGCCTCGCCGGCCTGCCCGCCTGGCTCGACCAGCCCGCGGCCTGTCATCAGGCCGCGCTCGCGGCCTATCAACGCGCCCTCCTCGATCTCGACTCGCAGCGACGGCTCGAAGCCGCCTGGTCGCACCTGGCCGACGCCGACCGGCTCTTCCAGCGCATCGCCGATCCTAAACGCTTCACCGTCACCATGGAGCAGGCGTCGATCCTCCACCAGATCGGAGCGACCGCCGAAGCCATCCGGCGCTTGCGCGACGCGCTGGCCGAGTGCGTCCCCGGGCGCTGTCCGGCGGACCTCCTGGCCGCGGGTCAGAGCAACCTCGCCTGGCTGATCCTGCTCAATCCCGAGGCCAGCGATGAGGAGCTCGACGAGGCGGAAGCCTACCTGCGCCGAGGCCTGGCGAGGCTGGCCTCGGGCGAGGATCCGCTCGAGCTCGCCAACCGGCGGGTGGACCTGGCCTACCTTGCGGTGCGGCGCGGCGAGGATCCTGGCGAGCTGCTGGCCGCCGCCCGCGACGCTCTCGCGGCGCTGCAGCTCGGCACCGAAAGGGCCCAGGACCTGCGCGACTGGGCGGCGCTCGTGGAAGGCGCCGCGGCGCTCGCCGGCGGCGATGGCCCGAGGGCCCTCGAGCTGTGCAGTGCTCTCGCCGACCGTGACGATTCACGTCTCGCCGCCTGGGCCTTGAGCTGCTCGGCCCGCGCTCATCGCCTGGCCGGCGATCCGGAGGCCGCCGAGCGCGACATCGGCGGGGCCCTGGTGCACGCCTACGCGGCCGCCTCGGGCATCGGCCGGCCGTGGACGCTCGACCCCGGTCAACGCGCCGACGACTTCGCCCGCGCCGCGCGCCTGGCGATCGAGCGCGGCGATCCCGCCCGCGCCTGGCACCTGTTGCTCGAGCTCGACCAGCTCTCGAGCGGCGAGGCGGAACGCCGGCGATGCCGCGAGCGGGCAAGCCCCGGCGACCGTTCGCGGTGGGAAGCGATCGAGAACGAGACGGCCCGCATCCTGGCGACCCTCCGTTCGCTGGAGGTCCCGGCGTCGGCCCGCCGCCGCGCGGAGCAACAACAACTCCTGCGGGAGCTCAAGACGCGCATCCAGGAGCTGTGGCACGCCTGGCCGGGCTGCGCGAGCCGGCCGTCGGCCGGCGACCAGGGGCTCGAATACCGAGCCTTCGCTCTCGAAGACGAGATCGTCCTCCTCCACCGCCGGGCCGAAGGCGAGGTGACGGTCGAGAAGCGCACGCCGTTCGCGCGCCGGGGCCTGCGCCGGATCCACGACCGCGTCGTCGCCGCCGTCGAGCGGCAGGACCTCGACGACGACGCCTGGGCGGAGCTGCTGCGCCCCATGAGCAAGGCGCTGCTGCCCCTGGACGCCCCCGCCGCCGGCGACCTGGTGGTCCCCACCCACTTTGACCTGGCGGTCTATGCGCTCCACGGCATGCTGCAAGCCATCCCGCTGGCGGCGCTCCCGTTGCCGGGCGACCACCACGGAGACGTCCGCTGGTTCGGACAGGCGTATGCCGTGGCCGTACAGCCGGCCGGCGCGCGGGCGCTGGCGCCGCCGGGGCCTGGCAGCGGGCCGCCTCTCTTCGTGGTCGACCCGCGCGCCAACCTGCCCGCGTCGCCGCAGCTCCTGGCGACCTATCGCGAGCTCTTCCCCACGGCCCGCGTGCTGGCGGGCAGCGCCGCGACCCATGCGGCCTTTCGCCGCGAGTCGGCCCGGGCGAGCTGGCTCCACGTCGACGCCCACGGCCTCTACGACCCGGCCTTCCCGCGGCTCTCGGCCCTGCAACTGGCCGACCGTCCGATCCACTGGGTGGAGCTGGCCGACACGCCGATGAGCTTGCACTTCGCGAATCTCTCCGGCTGCCAGACCGGCCGCTGGCCGATCACCGCCGACAGCGGGTCCTACGGCATCGCCGGCCTGGTGACCCGCCTCGGCGTGGGTTGGGCCGTGGCCAGCCGCAGCGATCTCGCCGACCGGGTGGCGATGGACTTCAACCGCAGCTTCTACGCCGCGATCGCCGCCGGCGATCCGGTGCCCGTGGCCTACCACCGGGCCGTGCAGGCGGTCGCCCAGCGCCACCTCGCATCCACCTGGTGCGGGCTCGTGTTGCTGCGCGCGGCGGGCGCCGAGGCCGCTGCGCTAAGATGAGGGAGTTGAGACCCGAGAGCCCCGACCCGACCCTCGATCAGCTCCTTGACCGCGCCGCGGGTTTTCCCGCGGCGGGTCTGCGCTTCGTGGACCGCCGCGACCGGGAAGAATGGGTCAGTTGGGCGCGGATCCGCGACGGCGCGGTCCCGGTCGCCGCGGCGCTGTCCCACCTCGGCGTGGGTCCGGGCGACCGCGTGGCCCTCGTCCATTCGACGGGTCGCGAGTTCTTCCACGCCTTTTTCGGCGCCCTGCTCGCCGCCGCCGTTCCGGTGCCCCTGGCGGCGCCGGTCCGCCTCGGGCGGCTCGACGAGTATCACCGGCGCACCGCCGCCATGCTCGCCGCCGCCGGCGCGCGCTGGGTGCTGACGGCGCGCCGGCTCGGGCCGCTGCTCGCCCCCTCCGTGGCCGCCGCCGGCGCGCGGTGCGTCGACCCGGGCGAGCTTGCCGCGTCCGCGCGTGGGACGCCGCGGCGGCCGGTCGATCCCGCGGCGCTCGCCCTGGTGCAATTCTCGTCGGGCACCACGGTCGACCCCAGGCCGGTCGCCCTGTCGCACCGCGCCCTGGTGGCCCAGGCGCGGATCCTGAACGGCTTCTGGCCCGACCGCGACGGGCTGCGTCACAGCGGCGTGAGCTGGCTTCCCCTACACCACGACATGGGGCTCATCGGCTGCGTGCTGCCGGCCCTGGAGCGTCCCGGCGTGCTGACGCTGCTGGCCCCCGAGGTCTTCGTGGCGCGGCCCGCGAAGTGGCTGCGCGCCCTGTCGCGCTACCGGGCCACCATCTCCGCGGCGCCGAACTTCGCCTATGCCCTGTGCGCCGAGAAGATCCGCGACCACGAGCTCGACGGGGTGGACCTCGGCGCCTGGATGGTCGCCTTGACCGGCGCCGAGCAGGTGGCGCCCGAGGTGCTGCGCCGCTTCCAGGCGCGCTTCGCGCCGTGGGGCTTCCGCCCCGAGGCCCTGACCCCGGTCTACGGCCTCGCCGAGGCGAGCCTGGCGGTGACCTTCTCCGACCTCGGCCGGCCCTTCAACGCCCGGCGCTTCGACCGCCAGGGCCTGGCGGCCGGCCACGCCCGTCCCCAGCCCGACGGCGTCGAGCTCGTCGCGGTGGGCACGCCGGTGCCGGGATTCGCGGTCCGCATCGCCGACGACGACGGTGCCTCGCTGCCGGAGCGCCGCGTCGGACGCGTCCTGGCGCGCGGCCCGTCGTTGATGGCGGGCTACCTCGGCCAGCCCGCCGCCACGGCGCGGGCGCTGTCCGGCGGCTGGCTCGACACCGGCGACCTCGGATTCCTCGACGGCGGCGAGCTCTTCCTCACCGGCCGCGCCAAGGACGTGGTGATCCTGCGCGGGCGCAACCACTCGCCGCTGGAGATCGAGAGGGCCCTCGCCGGCGTCGCCGGCGTCCGCGACGGCGCCGCGGTGGCGGTGAGCTGCCTGGCGGAAGGCGCGGCCACCGAGGAGCTGCTGCTGTTCGTCGAACGGGCGCGGGCCGGCGGCGGCGACCTCGCCGCGCTGTCGCAGGCGTGCGCCGAAGCGGTGCTCGGCGCCACCGGGCTCGCCGTCGCCGCGGTCCAGGTGCTCGATCCCGGCACCCTGCCGCGCACCACCTCGGGCAAGCTGCGGCGGCGCGAGACGCTGCGCCGCCACCTCGAGGGCACCCTGCCGTGAGCGCTGAGCACGAGCTGCTGATCGTCGGCGGCGGCCCGGCCGGGCTGGCGACGGCGATCGCCGCCCGCCTCGCGGGCCTGGACGTCGCCGTCGTCGACCGCGCGGCGCCGCCCCTCGACAAGGCTTGCGGCGAGGGCCTGATGCCCGACGCCCTGGCCTGCCTGCGCGGGCTCGGCGTGGCGCTCGCCAGCAGCCGGCTCGCGCCCTTCCACGGCATCCGCTACCTCGACGGCGACCTGGTCGCCGAGGGACGCTTCCCGGGCGTCAGCGGCGCCGGCGTCCGCCGTCTCCACCTCCACGAGGCGATGTGCCGCCGGGCGCGCGAGGTGGGCGTGACCCTGCTGTGGCGCCGGCGGGTGCGCGGCCTGGTCGACGCCGGCGGCGTCCTCGGCGTGGAGACCGACGCCGGGGCGCTGACGGCGCGCTGGCTGGTGGGAGCGGACGGCCTCCGCTCGCGGGTCCGGCGCTGGAGCGGCCTCGACGGTCGGGCGTCGCGGCGGCGGCGCTTCGGCGTCCGGCGGCACTTCGCCGTCGCGCCGTGGACGGACTTGGTGGAGGTCTGGTGGGCCGACGGCTGCGAGGCCTACGTGACTCCGGTCGGCGCCGAGGAGGTGGGCGTGGCGCTGCTGTGGAGCGATCGCAAGGCCGGCTTCGACGAGCTGATGTCCGCCTTTCCGGCGCTCGCCGAGAGGCTCCGCGGGGCGAGCGTCACCTCGCGCGACCGCGGCGCCGGCCCCTTGCGCCAGCGGGCGAGGGCGGTGGCGCGCGGACGCCTCGCCCTCGTCGGCGACGCCTCCGGCTACGTCGACGCCATCACCGGCGAGGGGCTGGCCCTCGCGTTCCGGCAGGCCGAGGCGCTCGTCGCGTCGCTCGAGCGCGGCGACCTCGGCCTCTACGAGCGCCGCCACCGCGAGATCGGCCGCTGGGCCGACGGCGTGACCCGGCTCCTCCTGCGGGTCGAGGCGCGGCCGTGGCTGCGGCGGCGGGTGATCCGTGCCCTGGCCCGTGATCCGGCGCTCTTCTCCCGCGTGCTCGCCGTCCATTCGGGAGCGTGGCCGCTGCGCGGCCTGGGGCTCGCAAGCGCACCGCGGCTCTTGTGGGGTCTGGTGCGTCCCTACTAGCCGCCGCCCGGGCCGAGGGATTCCGGTCCACGCTTCACGAGCAGCGACTGACACGGGCCGGAGCCCCCGAGCCTCGGTCGCTGCGTCGCCGCGCCAGATTGACAGCGGTGGGAGACCTAGGGTAGGATGTACGCTCTATGAGCCCTGCCAATGCCAAGGACCATGCGCGGTGTACCTCTCGTGGCTGCAGGAGCCTCTTGCAGTCCGCGCTCTCGGTACGGCACGGCCGGTGGCGCTTGGTCGGGTTACGATCAGCCGCTATCGGGCAGGCCGCGGCCGCTGTAGGGAGAGATCGTGGCCTCATGCGAGGCGTTCGCGCGCGGCCTAGCGCGGCCGGACGGAGGCCGGTCGGCAAAGGCCAAGTCGCCTGGCTTCAGCCCGACCGGAAATCTATGCTGTCTGCCGGCAGCATATCCGCCGCACGACGGCGCTGCGGTTCGAGGATAAATTATTTGTTTGTCGGAGCTTACCGGCTGGTCGGTGACAGAAGCAGTTGGGGCTATGCCGACACGTGGCGGCATAACTCAACGGGGAAAGTTGCGGACCGATGCGGTCAGACCCTGTGTTTTCAGCCGATTACGAGACTCGGGACACGTGGTTTTTGCAGTAGCTATGCCGCCACCTGGCAGCATAGCCGCCGCGATGCGACAGAAGGGAGAGGCGGCTAAGTGACGTGTTTTCGGTAGTTCCAGGGAGATTAGGATGTCGATGCAAGAAGAGCTATTTCGACTGATAGCGGCGGTCGAATCAAAAGGTTAGGCATCCAGAGGTGATGCCCGTCGAGAGCCGATAACGATGGAATGTGCAGTCTGTGGAACCAGAATCATCAAGAAGGGTGCAATTGCATGCCCCAGGTGCGGTTCAGGTCATTTCTCGCTTCGTGACCTTGATGCGATGCCAACTGCGAAGGACCTATACCTTCCTGAGACGCCGCTCATCGACATTTCGGTCTGCCATGCAGCGCGCGACAGCAGAGCTGCAGCCCTAATAGCGAAGGGTCTCCGAAATCGAGGAATGAACGTCTGGATAGATCCAGTAGCGCTGGCAAATGGCATCACTCCTGTCCAATCTGTTCTCGACGCGGTGGCGCAGTCCCGTCTAGTTCTCTACTTGTGCTCACGGGCTACAAGCAGACCGCCGTGGCTAAACGTCGAGGCTCCAGCCTTTCGGAAAGCTCTCGGCGCCACGCCGCTCCTAAGAGTCTTACCTGTCGTTCTAGAGCCATGCGATCTGCCGAACTTTCCGGGTTTTCACCCACACGCCTTTATGGAGGGTAGCTTTGAGGACCGACTCGATGGGCTCGCGGCTCGCCTGGAGGAAATCTTGGCGAAACGGAGGGTTTTCATCTGTCATTCCCACCGGGATAAGCCGAAAGTCCGCAGAATCGTCACAACGCTAAGACGTCACCCGAACCTGAGTATCTGGTTTGACGAAGACTCGCTTTATCCTGGAGCCATCCTCCGCCGCGAGATAGAAGTTGCCATAGCGGAGGCGGACTATCTGATCGTGGTAGTTTCAAAGAATACGATCGACACGCTGTCCGGGTGGGTCGGCTTCGAGCTCGATCAGGCGTATGAGCGCGAAAGGCGACGAAACGAGGTTGGGCACCACTTCGCGGTACCCGTGCTCATCCAGCGGGGGCTGGCCTTGCCAGGCTGGTTGAGTACTAAGGTTTACGTAGATGCAACGGAGGACTTTGATGGCGCGATAGAGAGACTCTTGCCGGCTATTCTCGTAGCACCACCTATGCACAGCACTCGGACGAATGCCTAACCAGACGATGCAGCGGACCGGTTTCTCCGGCCGCTGATCGCCACGACGTTAGACGCACAGAGGGAATGACCTTGAAACGACCGACCCCGACTCAGGCCTCCAATGTCGCGCAGGACCGCGACATCAGCGCGGTGGACCTGTTCTGCGGCGCTGGCGGGCTGACCCATGGGCTCATCCAAGCCGGAATCCGAGTCGAAGCCGGGATCGACATCGACGAACAGGCAGCCCACGCATTCCGCACGAACAATCTAGGGGTCGACTTCCTCTGCTGGGACGTGGCACGCAAGAACTACCAGAGCATCGCGAAGCTGTTTCGACCGGACGCAATACGCTTGCTCGCCGGCTGTGCACCGTGCCAGCCCTTCTCCAAACTCACCAATGGGGCAGACGCCCACGAGGCTTGGAACCTTCTGGACAACTTCGGTCGGTTCGTACGCCGGATCCTCCCGGAACTGGTCACGATGGAAAACGTTCCGGAACTCGCGGAGCGAGGCGATGATGTGTTTCAACGCTTCCTGGGTGGCCTGCGATCATGTGGCTACTGGACGGACTGGACGATCGTTCGCTGCGAAGAGTACGGAATCTCACAATCGCGCAGGCGCTTGGTGCTCGTTGCGTCACGGCTCGGAGAGATCCACGTACCGAAGGGCACGTGTCGCTCGCCGTCGCGGTGGCGGACAGTTCGTCAGACCATCGCCCGATTATCACCGCTTGCCGCGGGCGAGGAGGATTCTTCGGACCCTCTTCATGTCGCAGTCAGATTGAGTCCTGTGAATCTCAAGCGGATCCGCGCCACGCCCCATGATGGCGGCACCTGGAAACACTGGCCCAAGCATCTCCTGCTGCCGTGCCACAAGCGCAGCACAGGGAGAAGCTACAGCTCGATCTATGGTCGCATGTGGTGGGATAAGCCGGGGCCGACGATGACGACGCTCTGCACGGGGCTTGGAAACGGTCGCTTCGGCCATCCTGAGCAGGACCGCGCGATCACGCTCCGTGAGGCAGCACTGCTTCAGAGCTTCCCTCCCGATTACGAGTTCTGGCCACGTGACCAGAAGCTCAACCGCAGGGCCGTCGGCCGAATGATCGGGAACGCCGTTCCCCCGCGACTCGCTAGGGCTCTTGGTGAGGCGCTCATGTCACACGTCCAGACCGCAGTCGGAGTACACGGAGTACGCTCTTGAGCAACCCCCAAGCAAAGTTCTCGTTCGAGATATCGCTGAGCGTCCTGAACCATCTGGGGAGACAGTTGTATCGCAGCTTCGCAACCGTTCTCGGTGAGGCGATCTCGAATGCCTGGGATGCTGACGCTAGCAATGTCCACATCTACTTGGACCCGGAGAGCGACGGCTTCTGGATCAAAGACGACGGCATCGGTATGACCGCCCACGATTTCCAGAACAAGTTCCTGAAGATCGGATACTCCAAGAGAAAGGATGGCACCAGCACTTCACTGCGTGGACGCCCGTACGTTGGGCGCAAGGGAATCGGCAAACTCGCCCTGTTGTCTTGCGCCGCTCGCATCAGTGTGGTGTCCAAAGTAGAAGGTGAGCCCTATGTGGGCGGAACGATCGACAACTCCGAACTCGATACCGCGATCACAGAAGACCTGACGCCGCAGCAATATGGACTTGGCGCAGTCGATGAGTCGCACTTCGAGAAATATCGCGAAGACCACAGTCACGGAACCATCATCCACTTCGAGGGACTGAAGGATGGCGTCAAGCGGAGCTTCGAGTTCCTACGAAAGATGATCGCGTTGTACTTCCGTTTCTCGCTGCTGGACAACGAGTTTCGCGTCTTCCTGGACGACAGCGAGGTGACCCATGAAGACCTGGCGGATCTTCTGAAGAATACCGAATTCCTTTGGACGCTCGGTTCATACGCCGATCCGTTCGTGGACGCCCTAAAAGGATCGTTTGCCGAAGCGCAGGACAAGCACGAATCAAAAGACATGTCGCTCAACGACGCGAAGGGGTTCCTCGCCTCCGTGACGAAGCCGCGGGACTTGAAGGTATTGACCACTGACGAGCGCGTAGGGGTCGACCTCTTCGTGAATGGCCGGCTGAGAGAGCGGGATATCCTGAAGCACATTCCCACAGCTAGGATCGTGGAGAACTACCTGTACGGGCAGATTCACGTCGATGCGCTTGACGACGAGAAGGATAGGTTTACCAGCAGCCGCGAAGGGATCGTGGCGGACGACCCGAAGTTCGCGGAGTTTCTTTCAAAGCTGCGAGAACTGCTCCTGAAGATCGTCGAGGACTGGGACGAGTGGCGGCGCAAGCATCGAGAGTCCGGAGACCCGGACAACGAGAAAGTCTCAAGGACACAGCGAGCGTCCGAAGACCTATTCAATGCCGTCGTCGTGGATTTCGGGCCAACGGAACCGACAGAGGATGCGAAGCAGGTCGGAAAATGGGCGACTGAATTGAGCAAAGATGCCTCGTTCAATTTCGAATCCTACGCAGAGTGCTTTGTCTCAGAGAATCTTGTTCGGAAATACATTCTAGATCGGGGGATTCAGCTTTCAGATGAGGCGACGAAGGAGGCTAGCAAGTGGAAGGAGCGTGAGGTCCAGAGCAAGAACAAGGGCAACATCAGCATCGAAATACGCCGCACTGCAAGCGAGCTGAGCTATTTGTCGATGGACGACCTCGCCAATCTCGTGGACAAGCCGAAAGACAAGCAGAAGGAGGCCGCTCTCGCCCGAGATGCTGTCGAGTTCAAGCCGATGAGAGACGCAGTGGCGCACACGGCCTTGCTGACGGACGAAGCGAAAGAGCGGCTACGGACTGTCCGCGAGAACATCAAGGGTAGGATTAGGGCGCTTCTGGCTAGCCAGCCGAAGGCATCTGCGAGGAAGAAGCCCGCCCGGAAGAGGAAGAAGAAGTGAAGAAGAAGCGGAGAGGAGGAACCGCTGGTACACGTCCGCTTACCCGCTCGGAGAGCATGAGCAGGGTCCGCGGGAAGAACTCGTCCGCCGAGCGCGCGCTCCGTTCCGGACTTCACGCCCGGGGGCTTCGCTTTCGATTGCATCGCCGGGTCGAGGACATCGTCGTTGACATCGTGTTTCCGCGGCCGCGGGTCGCGGTTTTCGTCGATGGATGCTTCTGGCACGGCTGCCCGAAGCACGCCACGTTCCCGAAGACCAACCAGGAGTATTGGTTGCCGAAACTGGCGGAGAACAGAGAACGCGATCGCCGCCAAACGGCGCGACTCCGTGGTGCGGGGTGGAGGGTTGTCCGGGTGTGGGAGCATGAGTGCCTGCCTCCGGCCGACCGGATCGTTCAACGGATCGTGACCGCGTGCAGGGGCAAACCCCGTGTGGCACGCGGTAAAGGTGCGCCGTGACGCTGTCGACTTTGCCCCGTGTCACATAGCCATGGAACGTTGGCGTCTAACAACAGCATGCAGCGGACGGCGCTGCGCGCCGCCGCTGATGCTGAGCGTTAGGTTCCGATAATCCTACGAGAGCGCCGTTACGGGAGATACATGACCAGCGAGAGCGATTCGTATTCTGGTGGACGCGTAGCTCTCGACGATGTCGTGGAGCGTCCCCTCTACGAGAATGCGGCGACTCTCTTCGGGCAGACTGATGAAAAGGCAGGATTGTTCGACTACTGGGCGCGGGGTAACTACAGCCGTCGATTGCTGCATTTCCGGCAGGCCGGCGTTCGGCCGCTCCTGGTGCCTGTGGCGACTGTCGACGAGATGCGATGGGCGCACCGCCGGCTGGCGTTGACCGGTGCGCCAGTCGATTTCATCTACACCGGGCTACTTACCGCCCCAACCAAATGCATCCAAGTGATGTGGCTCCCGGAGCGGCATGTCTGGGATGCAGGTTGGGGTTACATCGCTACACAGTGGAAGGTACGCGATCTTTACGCTGCGATGCTCGTGGGAACCGCACGACTGATGCCCGAGGAAGTTGTCGGTTGGCTCATGAGTGAAGCGACTGAGGAGTTTCGGGACGGCCAGCTTTTCGTTGCGCCCGCGGAGCTCGTCGGCCTCAACTTCTCCGCAGCAGGTGCCCTGACCCCAGTGGCAACCATTACCGGTGGAGCTACCGTCGAACCCCAAACTGCAAGCGCTCTCGCCGCACTTGAGCTGGATATTCCGTTTCTTGATGGAATGAGCCCTAAGCGGTTCCGAAAATTCATGCGAGAGAACAAGGATGAATTGTTCCGCTTCCGCGTTGCTTTTGCTCGGCTCGTTACCCAGTCCTCCGAAAACCCTGAGCAGCTCCTCGATTGGCTCCACGAGCTCAAAGCGGAAGTGGCAGATATACGGCTCTCTGAAAGGTACGGCCGCCTACGCAGAAATATCGTCCTAGCTGGGGGAGCACTTGGCGTAGTCACGGCGTCCGCTGGAGCCTTCGCCAATGCGCCGGAGACCGTGAGTGTCGTAGGTGCTGGCGCAGCTGGGGCGGCCTTGATCGATCTCTGGCGTCAGGCGCTTGAGCACCGCCAAGGACGATCGGCAAATAGGCTTTCACTTCTTTGGAATCTTGGAGTTCAGCGGCCAAGCCAGGTTCACCGAGCCCGCCGAGCCCGCATGACTCCCGCGCAGCCTCCTCCAATCGATCCAGAAGCTCTCCGACCTCCTCCCTCTCATCACTGGCTGTGTCCGCCAACCAGCGGGCTACTCTTTGCGGGAGTGCGGAGGTGACCCAGACATGTGACGGCTCGGAACCTAACCCATCACTGGAGCGGACGCGCAAGGCGCGCCGCTCAGTTCAGTCACGTTAGGCCCCCCTTTACCTGCCACCCGTTTCACAAGCAGCCTATTTTCAGCACCTTACGCGTGGTTTCATCGCAGGAATTGCCTTGTGCGGGACACCAGAGGCGCCGACTTTTTTCCTCACGATGGGCGAGGCCAGGATTCAGGGCGGTGATCCGCAGCTCAGGTATCAAGGATGCCGGAAAACCAGTTGTGGACGTACGCTTGTCAGTCGAGAAGGTACAGCTCACACCAGCCGAGAGCTTCAGACGCCTCAGCGTAGGCGACGCAGCGACAAGGCCGTCATGACCGCGATATCATGGGGGGATCCCGGCGACACTCGGATGCTCGAGCGGGAGGCTCCCGGCTCTTGGCAAGATCGGGAGGTGGGGTTCCGTCCTCGAGGCGGTCCAACGGGGGAACGTGAACCGTCGGGATCTCGCCGCGCTGAACGATCGTCGGATCGTCCGGCCCCCTTGTAGATCAGCAACCGGGTCGGCGGGATGGGAGGCGCGGGTCCAAGTCGGCCTCCCACGAAAGGCCAGGCTCGGGGAAAGCTCCCGCTCGGGAACTCCCGTTCCGGGTTGAATCCGTCCGCGGCTTTCAGGAGCCCGTCGATCACGGCCGGCGGGAAGCTCCCTGTGGGGAAATGGAGCGACGGATCGAGCCGATACCCTCGAAGCGCAGCTTGGATCAAGCGGTCCGCCGCCAGTTCGTACTCGTCCACGAAGTCTTTGTAGGTGTTGGCCAGGGCGTCGCGGGTCTCCTTTCTCTCGGCGAAGAACAACATCGGCGCCGGCGACTTCTTCGTCTTCCGGGGCCGCCGGCAGGCGTCCTGGGACAGGATCTTCCCGACTCCGACGACCGGACGGTCGCCGCGCTCGGTGGCGGCTTGCTCTTCGATCTCCGACACGACCTCGGCGACCATCGCCCGGTACGCCTCCGGCGAGAGATCGGCAAAGCACCCCCGATTGAGGTGACAGACATTTCTTGGCTATCCTCGCTCTCTACCGGCGGACGAGGAGAGAGCTACTGCGGTGCGCCCAGCGGCCTGGGTGCGACACGCTAAACGTCTGATTCACAAGCGCTTAGACAATGCCCCCCCATGATCGGGCTGCGTTCAGTCTCTGACCGAGTCGACTCTTTCATTTGACAGTATTCGCTGAATTGACAAGAATCGCTGTCAAATGGAAGCGACCGCTCCGCTCGCGAAGCGGCGTGGCTGCATGGGCCTCTGACGGCCGTTCCGAGGCCTCAGCCCTCGACATCGGGCGCCGGAGCGGCTTCGGCGGTGAAAGACACCGAAACTATGACAGCATGCTCCCATGGCAAGACGGATCTCGACTGACGCGGTCGCTTCGCGGGGAGAGCGCCGAGGCTGCAAAGCGGACCTCCCGGCTGTGGGACTACCAGAGCCGGCTGCTCGGCGACTGCGTACGTTCGACTCCGGTCAGGTTCAGGTCGACCTCCCGCGTCGACGGGTGGATGCGGTAGGCGTCCGCGCCCTTGCCCGCCATGCGCAGCAGCGCTTCGGCCACCCGACCGATCGCCAGGTAGTTGTGGTCGAAGTGTTGTCGCTTCCGAGTGACCTCCTCCCTCTTCGCTTTGTTGAGGTTCTGGAGGGCGTCGCGGAAACCCTTCTGAAAGTGCTTGTCACCCCACGTGGGGGAATAGGGCATGACTCGGCGCCGGCTCACTCGCCGACCACCTGGCTGACGAAGACGTTGGCGCCGGTGATCTCCTCCCCCCACAGC
>DASWIG010000006.1:0-2215 GCA_036397835.1 Thermoanaerobaculia bacterium | reverse complement strand
GATCAAGATCGAGCACACGCTCTTCGCGCTGCCGTTCGCGTTGACCGCGATGGTGCTGGCGGCGCGAGGGTGGCCGGAGGCGCGGATCGTCTTCTGGATCGTCGTCGCCATGGTCGGGGCGCGCTCGGCCGCGATGGGCTTCAATCGCCTGGTCGATCGGGAGATCGACGCGGCCAACCCGCGCACCGCATCGCGGGCGCTGCCGGCGGGGCGGCTCGCGCCCGGCTTCGTCGCCGCCTTCGTCGCCGCCGCCCTCGCGCTGCTCGTCCTCGCCGCCTGGCGCCTGAATCCGCTCTGCCTGAAGCTGGTGGCGGTGGCCATCCCGGTGCTGCTCGGCTACAGCTACACCAAGCGCTTCACCTGGCTCGCTCATCTGACGCTCGGATTGGCCCTCGCCGGCGCGCCGCTCGGGGCGTGGGCGGCGGTGCGCGGCAGCTTCGCCACGGCGCCGCTCGTCCTCGCCGGCGCCGTCGTCACCTGGGTGGCCGGCTTCGACGTGCTCTACGCGCTCCAGGACGAGGCCTTCGATCGCTCGGTGGGCCTGCACTCGATCCCCGTCCGCTTCGGCGTCGTCGCCGCGCTGTGGATCTCGGCGGCGCTGCACGTCGCGACCCTCGCGCTGCTGGCGGCGCTGCCGGCGCTCTATCCGCCCGGCCTCGGCTCCGTCTACTGGCTCGGCTGGGCGGGCTGCCTCGCGTTGCTCGCCTACCAGCACGCGATCGTCCGGCCCGGCGACCTCCGCCGGCTCGACGTCGCCTTCTTCACCGCCAACGGCGCGCTCGCCGTCTGGCTCTTCGCCACGACGGCGCTCGACCTCTTCTGGCGCCCGGCGAGCGCCGCGCTCAGCGGTTGACGTAGCGGCGGTAGTCGACGTTCAAGACGAGGCCGACGGCGATCCAGTTGACGAGCGTGAACGAGCCGCCGTAGGAGAGAAACGGCAGGGGGATCCCGGTGATGGGCACCAGCCCCACCACCATGCCCGTGTTGTACAGGACGTGGACGGCCAGGATGGACCCCAGGCAGGCGACCAGGAGGATGCCCAGCCGGTCACGGGCCCGCATGGCGACCTCCACCAGGCCGTTCAGGTACAGCGCGTAGAGCGCGAGCACGATCGCGACGCCCACGAAGCCCCACTCCTCGGCGAGGACCGCGAACACGAAATCGGTGTGTCGGGCCGGCAGGAAGCGGAGCTGGCTCTGGGTCCCCTGCATGTAGCCCCGCCCGGTGAGCTCGCCGGAGCCCACCGCGATCTTGCTCTGCCGCATCTGGTAGCCGGCCCCCAAGGGGTCGCGCTCCGGTTGCAGGAAGGTGAGCAGCCGCTCCTTCTGATAGGTCTGGATCCCGATCCCGGTCGTCCAGGCCACTGCCCCCACCGCGAGCACCAGTGCCCCGCTCACCAGGAGCGCCCGCCACGGGATCCCGGCCAACACCAGCGCGATCCCCAGCATGGGCACGAACATCGCGGCGCTCCCGTAGTCCGGCTGGAGGGCCAGGAGAGCCATCGGCAAGGCCACGATCAGGCTGGCGACGCCCATCTCGTGGAGCCGCAGGCGCAGCGACGAGAGACCCGACAGGTAGCGCGCGAGCAGGATCGCGGTCGTCAGCTTCGCGACCTCGGCCGGCTGGAACGCGAAGCCTCCGAACCCGAGCCATCCCCGAGCGCCGCCCCGGACCTGGCCGGCGAAGAGGGTGAGCGCCAGCAGGAGGATCCCGCCCCCGTAGATCGCCAGCGCGAAGGTCCCGAGCCGCTGGTAGTCGAAGGAGAAGAGCAACAGGAACGCCCCCAGGCCGAGGCCGATCCAGATCGCCTGCCGGGGCAGGTACTCCACGGGGAGCTCGGCGCTGGCGCTGTGGATGGTGGCGAGGCCCACCGTGGCCAGCGTCAAGGCGAGGAGCAGGAGGCTCCACCGCGCATTGGCCAGCGCCCCCAGGCCGAGCCGGGGATCAGCCGCTCGAAAGACGCCGGAGATCGGACCGCTTCGCGAGATACTCTTCATATAGCGCCCGTGCGATGGGGGCTGCGGCCCGCGAGCCGGCGCCCCCGTGTTCGACGAAGACCACGACGACGAGCTGCGGATCCCGCCAGGGGGCGAACGCGGCGAACCAGGCGTGGTCTCTCTTCTCGAAGGGCAGGTCTTCGGACCTCGTCCAGGTCTCCTGCGAGACGACCTGGACGGTCCCCGTCTTGCCTGCGACCTCGAGCCCGGGGACGTGG
>DASWIG010000005.1:0-47627 GCA_036397835.1 Thermoanaerobaculia bacterium | reverse complement strand
CGGCGACGAGCCCTTCGGCACTCTCACCGACCGCGACACCGCCCTCCTCGCCGCGGCCTTCCTGCCGCTCGTCGACCGGACGCGGAGCTTCTCCGTCGACCCGGAGGACGCCGGCGGTCCGGTGCTCTACCGCGACGGCCGCGCCGTGGGCCGGCTGCGCCACGGCAATCCGGAGCTGACGGAGGCGCTGAACCTCGCCGACGGCCTGGCGCGTTCGCCGGCGTCGATCGCCAGCTTCCTGGAGGCGGCCGGCGCGGCGGCGCTCGAGCTGGCCGGCAAGATCCTGGTGCGCCGGAGCTGAACGGAACCCCGCAGGGAGCGCAGACGAGGCGCGCTGGCGTCTCGTCTGCGCTCTCAGCGTCTATGCCAACCTGGGATATCCAATTTCCCGGATCGCTCCTGCCGGACTGGCTTGCCCGGCGTAAGCCTCGTGTTTCCAGCGTTTGTGGGGAGGAGTCGGCCGATCGCACCGCTGAGACCGTGACTTTGCAGCCTCTGCAACGCCATTCCCTCGATTGGCAATGTTGCGCTGCGGCCTCTGCAATGCACTTTCCGGAATCGGTGGAGGTGCGTTGCAGCCCCTGCAATGCTACTTCCTCAATTGCAGAGGTGCCCTGCAGACCCTGCAATCCAGTTTCGGGAATTGGCAGAAGTGGGCTGCAGCCCCTGCAATGCTACTTCCTCAATTGGCAGAAGTGCGTTGCAGCCGCTGCAATGCACTTTCCGGAATTGGCGGAAGTGCGTTGCGGGCTCTGCAATCCAGTTTCGGAGAGGTGCTCGACGCCGCGACCCGGTGAGGCGGGGATAGACTGGCCGCGGCCGACCGATGACCACGTCCGCGTCCAAGCCGCGCCTCGCCCGCCTCGCGGATCTCGCCAGAGCTGCGCGCACCCTCTTCCTGTTCCTTCTCGGCCCGGCGGACTGGGCCCAGCGGCGGATCCGGGGACGCGGCCGCTTGCCGCCGCTCTGGCTCCGGCGTCACGTGGGGCCGGTGGGGCGCTTCGAAAGCGCCGCGCGGGAGATGACGGCGACACTGGACCGGTTGGCGCTGGTTCGGCCGGGGGACCTGGCGGTGGACCTCGGCTGCGGCTGCGGCGCCATGGCGGCGGCCCTGGGGGAGCGGGTGGGAGAGGCGGGCGGTTATGTCGGGATCGACGTCCACGCGGCTTCGATTCGTTGGTGCTGCCGCCGCTGGGCGTCCGACCCCCGCTTCCGCTTCGAGCACGTGGCGCCGGAAGCAGGTCGGCTGCCGGTCGCGGACGGCGCGGCCGGGCTCGTCCTCGCCAAGTCTCTGTTCACCCATCTGCTGGAGCCGGAGACGCGGGCCTACCTGGCGGAGATCCGGCGGGTGCTGGCGCCCGGCCGGCGGGCGCTGCTGACGGCGTTCCTCTTCGCCGGCGACCGGGAGCCGGCGGCCTTCCCCCATCCCCGGCGCGGCGGAGCGTCCGTGCGCTGGCGTCTGGCGTCGCGTCCGCGGGCGGCGGTGGCCTACGAGCGGGGGCGCTTCGAGGAGCTGGTGGCCGCGGCGGGGCTGACGCTGACCGCCGTCGTCGTCGGCTTCTGGCCGGGGAGCGACCGGCCGCCCCGGGGCCAGGACGTGCTGGTGGTGGAGCGGCCGGCCGAGGTGTAAGAATCGACCTATGCCGAGCTCGACTCCCGTGGTCCTGGGCGTGGCCGGCGGCACCGGCTCCGGCAAGACGACGATCGTCCGCGTGATCCTCGACGCGGTGGGCCGTGAGCGTCTCGCCTTCCTGCCGCAGGACAGCTACTACCGGGACATCCCGTGGCGCGACGAGGAGCACCTCGTGGGCTACAACTTCGACCATCCCTCGGCGCTCGACACGCCGCTGCTCGTCGCGCACCTCGAGGCGCTCAAGGAGGGCCGCTCGATCGAGGCTCCGGTCTACGACTTCGTCCGCCACCGGCGTAAAAGCGAGACGCGGCACGTGGAGGCGCGGCCGGTGATCCTCGCCGAAGGCATCCTGCTGCTGGCCGAGCCCGAGGTGCGCGAGCTGCTCGATTTCAAGATCTACGTCGACACCGACGCCGACGTGCGCCTGGCGCGGCGCATCAGCCGCGACCTGCGCGAGCGCGGCCGCAGTCTCGACGACGTGTTGCGTCAATACATGGAGACCGTGCGCCCGATGCACCTCGAGTTCGTGGAGCCGTCGAAGCGCTGGGCCGACGTCATCGTGCCGGAGGGCGGCGGCAACCGGGTGGCGATGCAGATGGTGGTGGCGCGGGTCGAGCAGTTGCTCGCCGCCGCTCCCGCGTGAGGCGATGAAGGAAGACGCACCCGTCTTGGTGCTCTCGGCCGTGGTCGTCCACTGGCGCGACGAGGGCGGCCTCGCGCGGCTCGTTGCGGCCTGGCCGGACGATCCGCGCTGCGAGTTGCTGGTGGTGGACAACAGCTCGTCGCTCGGTGAGCTGACGGCGCCGGCGCGTCGCCTCGATCCTGGCCGCAACCTGGGGTTCGCGGGGGGCGTCAACCGCGGCGTCGCCGCCGCCCGCGGCCGCTGGGTGCTGCTGGCGAACCCCGACGTGCGGCCCGAGGAGGGCGCGATCGCGGTCCTGCTCGCGGCGCTCGAGGGCGCGGCGCCCGGCGTCGCGGGGCTGGTGCCGGCGCTGGTCGACGATGCGGGGCGCTCCCAGGCGCGCTGGCAACTGCGTCCCCTGCCCTCCCCCGCGGCCCTGCTCGCGCAGACGGTCTTCCTCTCGGGCGTCTGCGGGCCGCGGCGCGAGCCGCCGCGGGGGACGCCGATCGCCCAGCCGGCGGGCGCCGCCCTGGCGCTGCGGCGGCGCCTCCTCGTCGAGATCGGCGGGCTGGACGAGGGTTACTTCCCGGCCTGGTTCGAGGACGTCGACCTCGCCCGACGCCTGGCGAGAGCCGGCCACCGGCTGCTCTACGAGCCGCGGGTACGGTTCCGGCACGCCACCGGCGGCTCGCTGCCGGCCCTCGGCTACGGTCCCTTCCTGTGGGTGTACTACCGCAACCTCACGCGCTACCTGGCGCGTCATCACGGCCGCGCCTGGGCGTTGGCGGCGCGCGGCGCGCTGCCGCTGGGTATGGCGTTGCGCCTGGCGCTGCTGCCGCTGCGCCGGCCGCGGCGCGCCGCGACCCGCGCCGCCGCCGCCGCCGGCCTGGCGGCGGTGATCGCGGGCGCCGCCACCGGCTGGCGCCGGCCGCGGGGCCATGCCGAGCGCTTCGCGCCGCCGGCGGACGGAAACACGGAATGACGCAACACGCAATTCCGCCGCCCGCGGTCAGCGTCGCCATCGTGACCCACGACTCGGCCACGGATCTGCCGGCCTGCTTCGCCGCCCTCGCCGCCCAGGACTTCCATGACTTCGAGGTCGTGGCGGTCGACTGCGCGAGCGCCGACGACAGCGTGGAAGCGGCGCGGACCCTGGAGCTCGGCGGCGCTGTCCGCAAGGTGGTGGCGCTCTCCGACAACCGCGGCTTCGCCGGCGGCATGAACGAGGCCCTGCGCCACGCCGCGGCGCCCCACGTGCTCGCCCTCAATCCGGACGCCCGCCTGCGGCCCGACTGCCTGCGCCGTCTCCACGGCCGCGCCGCGTCGCCGCCGGCCGGCCTGCGGCTGGCCGCGGTCACGCCGCGCCTGGTGCGGCCCGCCGAAGGCGTCGAGCCGCGGCGTCTCGACGCCTGCGGCATGGTTCTGGTGCGCGCCTGGCGTCATCTCGACCGCGGCTCCGGCGAGCTCGACCGCGGCCAGTACGGCGAGCCCGAGCGCGTGTTCGGCGCCACCGGCGCGGTCGTCCTCTACGCGCGCCGCGCCCTCGACGACGTGGCCTTGGGCGGCGAGGTCTTCGACGCCGCCTTCCACACCTTCCGCGAGGACGCCGAGCTCTGCTTCCGCTTCCAGGAGCGCGGCTGGGAAGTGCTCTACGAGCCCGGCGCGGTGGCGGAGCACCGGCGCACGGTGGTGCCTCGGAGGCGTCGCCTGCTGCCCGCCGTCTACAACTACCATTCGCTGAAGAACCGCTACCTGCTGCGCGCCTATCACCAGACGGCGGGCAACTTCTGGCGCACCTTGGCCCCGGCGCTGGCGCGCGACCTCTTGGCCCTCGTCTACGTCTTGGCCCGCGAGCGCACCTCGCTCGCCGCCTATGGCTGGCTGTGGCGCCACCGGCGCGAGATCCGCGACCGCCGCCGGCGGATCCGGGCGCGGCGCACGGCGCCGGCGTCGGCGGTGGAGCGCTGGTTTTCGCGGCAGGCCCTGCCCCTGGAGCGCGAATGAGCGGCCCCCTGCGCATCGCTCTGCTGGGCAGCCGCGGCATTCCCGCCCGTTACGGCGGCTACGAGACGCTGATGGAGGAGATCTCCGTGCGTCTGGCCGAGATGGGCCACGAGGTCACCGTCTACTGCCGCTCGCAGTACACCAGCCGCGGCGAGACGAGCTTGCGCGGCGTGCGCCTGGTGGTGCTGCCGACGATCCGCACCAAGCACCTCGACACGCCGGTCCACACCTTCCTCTCGTGTCTCGACGTCCTGCGCCGGCGTGGCCCCCGGCGCTTCGACGCCGCGCTGGTGGTCAACGCCGCCAACGCGCTCTTCCTGCCGCTGCTCGCCCTCGCCCGGGTGCCGGCGGCGCTCCACGTCGACGGCATCGAGCGTCGCCGCGCCAAGTGGGGGGCGTTCGGCCGCGCCGTCTACGCCCTTTCGGAGCGCCTGGCGTGCCGCTGGCCGCGGGCCGTGGTGACCGACGCGGAGGCGATCCGCGACCACTACCTCGAGCGCTACGGCGCAACCTCCTGGCTCATCACCTACGGCGTCGAGGCGCGGCCGCCGCGCGAGACCGGCGCGCTGGCACGGCTCGGCCTCGCCGACCGCGGCTATTTCCTCTACGTGAGCCGCTTCGAGCCCGAGAACAACCCGCACCGCGTGGCCGAGGCCTACCGCGGCGTGGGCGGCGACCTGCCCCTGGTGATGGTCGGCGACGCGCCCTACGCCGAGCGCTTCATCGCCGGCCTGCGCGCCGGCGCCGATCCGCGCATCCTCTTCCCCGGCGCCGTCTACGGCGAGGGGTATCGCGAGCTCCTCTCCCACGCCCTGGCCTACGTGCAGGCCACCGAGGTCGGCGGCACCCATCCCGCCCTCGTCGAGGCGATGGGCTACGGCAATTGCGTGGTCGTCAACGACGTGGCCGAAAACGTCGAGGTGGCCGGGCCCCACGCCTACACCTTCTCGGCCCGCCGGCCCGCCACCCTCACCGCCGTCCTCGAGGAGATCCGCCGGAACCCCGAGGAGGCCTGCCGCCGCGGCGGCGCGGCGGCGCGGCGGGCCGCCGAGCGCTATTCGTGGGACGCGGTCAGCCGCCGCTACGCCGAGCTCTTCGCCGCGCTCGCCGGCTCCCGGCGCCGGCGTCGAGGGGCTTGACAAAAACGGATGCTCCGGTAACATTTGACCAGCGGGTCCCTGGCGGAACGGCTCATGGCGCCCCGGACTCGCCAAGGAGGTTCGCTTTCGGATAGACTTCCCGTTCAAGTCACCGTCATATCGTTGGTTGGCGACGTTTTCCGAGAGGAAAAGCAGAGAGATTCACTGCGATGCTCAAGGAGCAGACCCGCTTCCTCGCGACTTCGGTCTTCCTGATGGACCTGGCCCTCACGTCGGCGGCCTTCTTCTTCGCGTTCTGGGTCCGCGCCGTGGTGCTGCCGGCCGTGCTGCCCGGCAGGTTTTCGGCCTTCTATCCGCTGTCCGCCTACCTGCCCCTGCTGCCCCTGGTGCTGCTCATCTGGGGCGTGCTGCTGCTGGCTTCCGACCGTTACCGGTCGCACCGCACGGTGGTCCTGCTCGACGAGGCGCTCGAGATCGTCAAGGTCTGCGTCAGCGGGCTGGCGATCCTGGCCTTCGCCTTCTACGCCTTCCGCCTCGACGAGCGCCTGCTCGGCGGCGACGAGTTCAGCCGCCTGTGGGTGCTCATGGTCGGGATCTTCGCCTGCGTGCTGCTGCTGATGGAGAAGCTGGCGCTGCGGCTGCTGTCGCGCTACGTGCGCTCGCGGGGCTACAACTACCGCACGGTGCTGATCGTGGGCACCAATCCGAGCGCCGTGGCCCTGGCCGACTCGATCCGCAACCACCGCTACTGGGGCTTCAAGATCGTCGGCTTCGTGGCCCATCCGCCGAGCGAGGGCGGCGTGGTGCCGGAGGAGTGCCGGCCGCACGTGGGCACCATCGACGACATCCCGAGGCTGGTCGAGGAGAACGTCATCGACGACGTCTTCTTCTGCCTCAGCCGCCGCGACCTCGACCAGATGGAGGACCTGTTCCTGGCCCTGCAGGAGCAGGGGATCCGCACCCGCTTCGCCGTCAACCTCTTCCCGCACACCAAGGCGCGGGTGAAGATGGAGGACGTCGACGGCATGCCGCTGCTGACCTTCTCCACGGCGCCGGAGGGCTGGCTGCCGCTGGTCGCCAAGCGCTTCCTCGACGTCGGCCTCTCGCTGCTCCTGGTGGTCCTGTCGCTGCCGGTGATGGTGAGCATCGCCCTGCTGATCCGGCTCACCCAGGGCGGCGGCGTGCTCTACGCCCAGACGCGTTGCGGCCTCAACG
This sequence comes from Thermoanaerobaculia bacterium, assembly GCA_036397835.1. GTDB lineage: Bacteria > Acidobacteriota > Thermoanaerobaculia > Multivoradales > J023 > DASWIG01. The sequence goes on along the minus strand of DASWIG010000005.1, from coordinate 41,053 downwards.
GCCGGCGCTTCACGCTCTACAAGTTCCGCACCATGGTCGAAGGGGCCGAACAGAAGCGCCAGGACCTGCTCCACTTGAACGAGATGGACGGCCCCGTCTTCAAGCTCCGGCAAGACCCCCGGGTCACGCGCCTGGGCCGTTTCCTGCGCCGCTTCAGCCTCGACGAGCTGCCGCAGCTCTGGAACGTGCTCGCCGGCGACATGAGCCTGGTCGGCCCGCGGCCGCCGATCCCCGACGAGGTGGCGCAGTACAAGCGCTGGCAGCGGCGGCGCCTGTCGATGAAGCCGGGGCTGACCTGCCTGTGGCAGATCAGCGGCCGCAACCAGATCGATTTCGAGAGCTGGATGGCGCTCGACCTCGAGTACATCGACACCTGGTCGCCGTGGCTCGACATGAAGATCCTCCTCAAGACGGTCCCCGCGGTGCTGTCGGGCCGCGGCGCTTCCTGATGACGCCGAGGGCTCCCACCCCCGGGCGGCTGGTCGAGATCGTCGACGCCATGGCCGGCCAGCCGGTCGCCATGCTCGTGGACCTGGTGGCCGACCGCTTCATCTCCGGCACGCCGAAGCGCATCAGCCGCGAGGCGCCGGTGCTGATCCTGCGTTTCGAGAGCGAGACCCTGGCGCCCGGCGGCGGCGCCAACGCGGTGGCCAACGTCGCCGCATTGGGCGGCCGCCCCTTGCCGCTCGGAGTGGTCGGCGACGACGCCGCGGGGCGCGAGCTCCTCGCCCTTTTCGAGCACCGCGGCATCCCGATCCACGGCATCTTGCAGAGCCCGGGCTACCGCACGCCCACCAAGACGCGCATCCTGGGGGGCGGGCGCACCTCGATCAAGCAGCAGATCGTGCGTTACGACGTCGAGGACGTGGTGGCGCTGACCACCGAGCAGCGCACGCGGCTGCTCGAAGCGCTCGCCGACAGCTCGGCCCGGGTGGCGGTGGTCTCCGACTACGGCTACGGCACGGTGGACCCGCGGCTCCTGCGGGAGCTGCGCCGGCTCCTCGGACCCGCGACGCCGATCCTCGGCGACAGCCGCTACCGCCTGGGAGAGCTCGGCGGGCTCGACGGCGCCACCCCCAACGCCGAGGAAGCCGAGGCCCTCCTCGGCCGCCTCCTGGACGCCGACCTCGAGGGGGCGGGCCGCGAGCTGCGCGACCGTCTCGCCGTCCGCTTCCTGCTCATCACCCGCGGCAGCGCCGGCATGTCGCTCTTCACCGCCGAGGGCTCGGCCCACTTGCCGGTCCACGGCACCGACCAGGTGGCCGACGTGACCGGCGCCGGCGACACGGTGATCGGCACCTTCGCCCTGGCCCTGGCGGCGGGCGCCACGGCGCTGGAAGCGGCCTGCCTCGCCGACTACGCCGGCGGTGTGGTGGTGATGAAGACGGGCACGGCCACCCTGAGCCGCGGCGAGCTGCGGGCGGCCGTCGAGCGCGATCCGGAGCTCCTGGAGGCGATCCGGTGGGGCGCGCCGTAGGGCTGGCCGAGCTGCGCGCCCGTCTCGCCGAGCTGCGCGCGGCGGGGCGTCGGGTCGCCTTCGCCAACGGCCACTTCGACCTCCTCCACGTGGGGCACTTGCGCTACCTCGCGGCGGCGCGGGCCGAGGCCGACGTGCTGGTCGTGGGCCTCAACGACGACGCCTCGGTGGCGCGTCTCAAGGGACCGGGGCGGCCGATCGTGCCGGCTGCCGAGCGCGCCGAGCTGGTGGCGGCGCTGGCGCCGGTCGACTACGTGGTGGTCTTCGCCGGCGACACGCCGGCGGCCCTCATTGCCGAGCTCGAGCCCGACGTCCACTGCAAGGGCACCGACTACGGCCGGCCCGAGAACGTGCCGGAATACGAGGTGGTGCGCGCCTACGGCGGCCGCACGGCGCTGGTCGGCGATCCCAAGGACCATGCCACGAGCGACCTGATCGCCCGCATCCGTGCGCTCCCCCCCGATCCCCCCCGAGGGGGCCGGGCGCTACCCCCGGCGGCAGGGGAGCCCGGGTGAGGATCCTCATCGTCCGCACCAGCGCGCTCGGCGACGTCGTCCACGCCCTGCCGGTGCTGCGCGCCCTGCGCCGCGCCCACCCGGACGCCCACATCGCCTGGGCCGTGGAGGAGAGCTTCGCGCCGCTGCTCGCGGGCCACCCCGACCTCGACTCCGTCGTTCCAGTGCGCTTGCGCGCCTGGCGCCGGAGTCTCCTGGGCGGCGCCGCGCGCCGCGAGATGGGGGCGGCCTGGCGCTCGCTTCGGCGCTTCGCGCCCGACGTCGCCCTCGACCTCATGGGCAACCACAAGGCCGGCGCCCTCGCCCGCCTGAGCGGCGCCCGGCGCGTGATCGGGCCGGCGCGCCGCGACCGCCGCGAGCCCTCGAGCGCGGTGTGGATGAGCGAGGGCGTGGCGCTCGCCGGCGAGCACGCGGTCGACCGCATGCTGGGCGTGCTGGCGCCGCTCGGCGTGGCGCCAGCGCCGGTCGATTTCGGCGGCGAGGCGCTGCTGCGGCCGGCGCCGCCGGAGGCGTCGGCCTTCCTTGACGGTCGCGCGCCCTACGTCCTGATCCTGCCCGCCGCCGGCTGGGGCAACAAGGTCTACCCGCCCGCGCGCTGGGGCGAGGTCGCCCGTCGCCTGCGGGCCGCCGCGGGTCTCGACGCGTGGGTGCCTTTCGCCCCCGGCGAGGAGCCCCTGGCGCGGGCGGTGGCCGTGGCGAGCCGCGGCGCCGCCCGCGCCGTCGACGCGGCGGCCTTCCCCTTTCTGGCGGCGCTGATCCGCGGCAGTCGGCTGGTGCTCGGCGGCGACACCGGCCCCCTCCACCTCGCCCAGGCCCTCGGCGCGCCGGTCGTGTGCGTCATGGGGCCGACGGACCCGCGGCGCAACGGTCCCTACGGCGCTCCCGAGCGCGCGCTCCATCGCCGTCTCCCCTGCAGCTTCTGCTATAAACGGTTCGGCGAGGTCAAGGCGTGCCTGCTCCAGCTCAGCCCGGCCGCGGTCGCCGATCGGGGCCTCGAGCTCCTGGCGGCGGAGGGGTGGAGCCGGCCGCCTTCTGTGTCAGAATAAGCGGCCCGCACCGCGGGATGGGCCGGGACAGGCGCCGACCGAAGGCGACACAAGGGGCACGAATAAATGAGCGACCGATTGGGCGACTTGCTCGTCAAGGCAGGGAAGATCACTCCCCAGCAACTCAAGGAGGCCCTGGCCAAGCAGTCCGATGAAGGGGGGCGGCTCGGCAGCAACCTCGTCAAGATGGGCGTCTTGAGCGAGCCCGAGCTCGTCGAGTTCCTGTCGAAGCACTTCAAGGTCTCGGCGATCAACCTCAGCCAGGTCCTGATCGACGACGCCATCGTCAAGCTCATCCCCGCCGACGTGGCCCGCAAGTACACCATCATGCCGGTGTCGAAGACGGGCGCCAAGGTCACCATCGCGATGCTCGATCCGACCAACGTCTTCGCGATGGACGACATCAAGTTCATGACCGGCTACAACGTCGAGCCGGTCATCGCGTCGGAGTCCGCCATCCGCTCCGCCATCGAGAAGTACTACGGCTCCACCCACGCCATGGAGCTCAAGAAGGTCATGGAGGACCTCGACGAGGAGATGGGCGGCGGCGCGGACCTCGAGGTGCTCGAGGAGGAGGAGGAGTTCGACATCGACGCCCTCCAGGAGGAGTCCGACGAGGCGCCGGTGGTGCGGCTGTGCAACATCATCCTCATCGACGCCATCAAGCGCGGCGCCTCCGACATCCACATCGAGCCCTACGAGAAGGCCTACCGTTGCCGCTACCGCATCGACGGCATCCTCTACGAGGTGATGCGGCCGCCGCTGCGGCTCAAGGAGGCGATCACCAGCCGCATCAAGATCATGTCGGCGCTCGACATCGCCGAAAAGCGCCTGCCCCAGGACGGGCGCCTGAAGATCAAGACCAAGATCGAGGGCAAGGACAAGGAGATCGACTTCCGCGTCTCGGTGTTGCCGACGATCTTCGGCGAAAAGATCGTCATGCGCATGCTCGACAAGGACAAGCTCATGCTCGACATGACGAAGCTGGGCTTCGAGTCCGAGTCGCTGGTGCGCTTCAAGGACGCGGTGGGCAAGCCCTGGGGCATGGTGCTGGTCACCGGGCCCACGGGCTCGGGCAAGACCAACACGCTCTACTCGGCGCTCCAGAGCCTCAACACCGTCGGCACCAACATCATCACCGCCGAGGACCCGGTGGAGTTCAACCTGCCGGGCATCAACCAGGTCCAGATGAAGGAGTCGATCGGCCTCAACTTCGCCACCGCGCTGCGCTCCTTCCTGCGCCAGGACCCCAACATCGTGCTGGTCGGCGAGATCCGGGACTTCGAGACCGCCGAAGTGGCGATCAAGGCGGCGCTCACCGGCCATCTGGTGCTCTCCACCCTGCACACCAACGACGCGCCGTCGACCATCAACCGCCTGATGAACATGGGCATCGAGCCCTTCCTGGTGGCGACCTCGGTCCATCTCGTGGCAGCGCAGCGCCTGGTGCGGAAGATCTGCAGCTTCTGCAAGGAGCCCGCCGACATTGCGCCCGCCGAGCTCACCGCCATCGGTTTCTCCGAGCGCGAGGCGCGCACCCTCAAGATGTTCCGCGGGCGCGGCTGCGAGCAGTGCGGCGACACCGGCTACAAGGGCCGCTTGGGGCTCTTCGAGGTCATGCAGATCACCGACACCATGCGCGAGCTGATCCTCTCCGGGGCCAACTCCATCGAGCTGCGCGATCAGGCCGCCGAGGAGGGTATGCTCACCCTGCGGGGCAGCGGCCTGCAGAAGATCCGCGACGGCACCACGACCATCGAGGAGGTCGTCCGTGAAACGGTGGGGTAAGAGTCTCGCTCTCGTCCTGGCCCTCGCGGGCGCCGCCGACCAGGTCGCGATGCCGGAGATGCCGGAGATGCCGGAGCGCTTCGCGCGCTGGCTCGAGGAGGTCGAGGCGCTCATCACCACGGTCGAGCGCGAGCTCTTCACGTCCCTGCGCCGCGACTACCAGCGCGAGGCCTTCATCGACAAGTTCTGGCGGGTGCGCGATCCCCACCCGCGCACGGTGCGCAACGAGCTCAAGGACCGCTGGCCGGAGCGGGTGGCCCAGGCGCGGGCCAACTACGCGTCCCTGAAAGACGCCCGTGCCCGCATCCTGCTGGTCCACGGGCCGCCGTCGGCCGCCTTCGCCGTCACCTGCACCACCACCCGTAAGCCGGCCGAGGTCTGGGCCTACTTCGAGGGCAGCGACCACATCGACTTTCCCTTCTACCTCATCTTCGTGCGCCCCGACTTCAACGACGACGCGCGGATCTGGCAGCCGGGCGCCGGCGGGCCGATCGAGCTGATGATCGGCCGCGTCCGCGGCTGCATCAACGGCGACCGGTTGACGCGGGTCGTCGATCAGGCGCGCAACGACGCCGATTACGCCGCCGTGGTGCAGCGGGCGGTCGCCAAGCCGCGGCCGCACAGCGAGGAGTGGGTCTACACCTTCATCGCCCACTCCACCGACCTGCCGCCCGGCGCCGCGCCGCTCGACGGCGAGCTCGAGATCACCTACCCCGGGCGCCACCAGCTCCGCACGGTGATCCAGGCCTACCTGACGGTGCCGGCTTCCCAGGCCACGGCCGCCGAGTACGCCGGCTATCGTTCCTACGAGCTTCAGCTCACCGGCGAGGTGGTCCGCGGCGACGCGCTCTTCGAGAGCTTCCGCTACAAGTTCGGCTTCCCCGCCGACCAGGCCCCGGCGGCGATCCCGATGGCCTTTCAACGCTACCTGCGGCCCGGCGGTTACCGCCTGGTGCTGCGTCTCGACGACCTCAACTCGAATCGCGTCTGGCGCCGCGAGCTCGACCTCGAGGTGCCGGAGGCCGCGGAGCTCGTCGACACCGCGGAGATCCGCGACCCGGTCTCCGCCAAGCTCTTCGCCGAGGCCACCGCCGCGATCGTCGACGGCGAGACGGCGGTGCGCATCGTGCCGCCGCAGGAGCGGCTCCTCACCGGCTTCGTGCGCTTCACCGCCATGGCCACGGGCAAGGAGATCGTCAAGGTGCGCTTCTTCCTCGACGACCACTCGGTGCTGACCAAGAACCGCCCCCCGTTCAACGTGGAGATCGACCTCGGCGAGTTTCCGGACTTCCACTCCCTGCGGGTCGAGGGCCTCGACGCCGAGGGCCGCGAGGTGGCGAGCGACGAGCTCCTGATCAACGCCGGCGGCCACCGCTTCGTGGTCAAGCTCGTCGAGCCGCGCTCGGGCAAGCGCTACGAGCGCTCGATCCGCGCCCGCGCCGAGGTCGAGGTGCCCGAGGGGCGCAGCCTCGAGCGCGTGGAGCTCTACCTGGGCGAGACGCTCATGGCGACCCTCTACCAGGAGCCGTTCGTCCATCCGATCATCCTCCCGGCGGGCGGCGAGGTCTCCTACGTGCGGGCCGTGGCTTACCTGCCCGACGGCAACTCCACCGAAGACATGGTCTTCGTCAACGCCCCGGACTACTTCGACGACGTGGAGGTCCAGTTCGTCGAGCTCTACACCTCGGTGCTCGACCGCGACGGGCGGCCGGTGGAAGGGCTCGGGCGCGGCGACTTCGCGGTCTTCGAGGACGGCCAGCGGCAGGAGATCCGGCGCTTCGAGCTGGTGGAGAGCCAGCCGATCCACGTCGGCATCCTGATCGACAACTCGGCGTCGATGGTGGGCACCCTGGACGAGGTGCGCAAGGCCGCCCTTTCCTTCTTCCAGCAGGCCATCACTCCCAGGGACCGGGCCGCGGTGGTGACCTTCAACAGCTTTCCCAACCTGGCGGTAGAGCTGACCAACGACCGCGGCCGGTTGGGCAGCGGCCTGGCCGGGCTGGTGGCCGAGGGGCAGACGGCGCTCTACGACAGCCTGATGTTCAGCCTCTACTACCTCACCGGCATCAAGGGGCAGCGGGCGATCCTGGTGCTCTCCGACGGCAAGGACGAGTCGAGCCGCTTCAGCTTCGACGCCACCCTCGACTACTCGCGTCGCGCCGGCATCACGGTCTACGCCATCGGCCTGCGCCTGGCCGACGGCGGGGCGCGCTCGCGGCTCTCTCGCCTCGCCGACGAGACCGGCGGCCGCAGCTTCTTCATCCGCGACATCGGCGAGCTCGAGGGCGTCTACTCTCTGATCCAGCGCGAGCTGCGCTCGCAGTACCTGATCGCCTACCAGTCGTCGAACACCGCCGCCGACGGCAAGTTCCGGAGCGTCGACCTCAAGGTCGCCCGCGAGGGCGTGACGGTCAAGACGTTGTCCGGGTATTACCCATAGCCGCCGAGGCCACCCAGGAGAACACACTCATGCGTCCAGCATTGATCATCGACGCCGTCCGCACCCCGCGCGGACGCGGCAAGAAAGACAAGGGAGCGCTCTCCCACCTGCATCCCCAGGAGCTCTTCGCCCAGACCCTCAACCAGCTCGCCGAGCGCGTCGGGCTCGAGCGCGCCGACGTCGAAGACGTGGTGGTCGGCTGCGTCACCCAGGCCGCCGATCAGGGCGCCAACATCGCGCGCAACAGCGTGCTCGCGGCGCTCTGGCCGGAGAGCGTCACCGGCGTGACCTTGAACCGCTTCTGCGGCTCCGGCAGCCAGGCGGTCAACTTCGCCGCCGCCGGCGTGATGAGCGGCCAGCAGGAGCTGGTGGTGGCGGGGGGCGTCGAGTCGATGTCGCGGGTGCCGATCGGCGCCGACGGCGCCGGCCTCGACGGCAACAACGTGCGCCTGCGCGAGAAGGTCTTCCAGGTGCCGCAGGGCATCAGCGCCGACCTCATCGCCACCCTCGAGGGCTTCACCCGCGACGACGTCGACCGTTTCGCCGCCGAGTCGCAGCGCCGCGCCGCCGCCGCCCAGGAAAGCGGCTGGTTCGACCGCGGCCTCTTCCCGGTCCGTGATCCGGAGACCGGCGAGGTCGTGCTCGAGCGCGACGAGCACCCGCGCCCCGGCACCACCGTCGAGACCCTCGCCCAGCTCGACCCTGCCTTCGAGCGCGTGGCGGCCACGCCGGTCGACGGCACCACCCTGGGCCGAATCGCCCTCGATCGCTATCCCGAGGCCGGCGCGCTGCGGCACGTCCACACCGCCGGCAACTCGAGCGGCATCGTCGACGGCGCCGCGGCGCTCGCCATCGCCTCCGAGGACTACGCCCGCGCCCACGGCCTCGCGGGCCGGGCGCGCATCCGCGCCATGGCCACCGCCGGCGCCGAGCCGCTGATCATGCTCACCGCGCCCACGCCGGCGTCGAGGAAGGCGCTCGCCAAGGCGGGCATGACGGTCTCCGACGTCGACCTCTGGGAGATCAACGAGGCCTTCGCCGCCATCCCGCTCCAGACCATGCGCAACCTCGAGCTCGATCCCGCGCGGGTCAACGTCAACGGCGGCGCCATCGCCCTCGGCCATCCCCTGGGCGCCACCGGCGCCATGCTCCTCGGCACCCTCCTCGACGAGCTCGAGCGCCGCGGCCTGACGACCGGCCTGGTGACGCTCTGCATCGGCGGCGGCATGGGGATCGCGACGATCATCGAGCGGATCTGAGCTAGAATGGCGCTCACCCAACCGAAAAGGAGGATCGCCATGAGATTGAGGAGCATCTCTGCCGCGTTCACACTCGTCCTGCTGCTGGGAACGGGCGTGCCCGCCCTCGCCGAGGGTCCCGAGACCGCATACTCCCGCAACCTCGCCTTCGTCGGCGACCGCATCGTCCAGCTTGCCGAGGCCATCCCCGAGGACAAGTATGGCTGGCGGCCGATGGAGGGCGTGCGCTCGGTCAGCGAGGCGATCATGCACATCGCCGGCGGCAACTATTTCCTGGCCGGGCGCCTGGGCGCCTCGCCGCCCGAAGGCGTCGATATGGAGAACCTGGAAAAGGTCACCGGCAAGGCCGAGGTCATCGCCGCCCTGAAGGAGTCCCTCGCGCACATGTCCAAGGCGTTCGACGCGGTCACCGACAGGAACGCCAAGATCGACATCTTCGGCCGCGAAGGGACGCTGGAGGACATGATGGTGATCGCCATCAGCCACGTCCACGAGCACTTCGGCCAGCTCATCGCCTACGCTCGCTCGAACCAGGTCGTGCCGCCCTGGTCCCAGTCCGAGGGCGACGGGGGCTAGGTGGCTTATTTCGTCGATCTCCTCAAGGGCCACCAGGCGTCCGTCACCTCCCACGACGGACGCACGCTGCGCATCGGCCGCGGCACCAACGCCGACCTGCGCTTCGACGACGCCGGCGTCGCCCTCGAGCACGCCGCCGTCGAGGAAGACGTCGACGGCTGGGTGCTCCACGACCGCGGCAGCGTGACCGGCACCTTCGTCAACGGCGAGCGCGTCGCCTCGGCGCTGCTGGCCGACGGCGACCGCGTGGAGATCGGCGGCTACCGCCTCGAGGTGGAGATCCTCAGCCGCCAGGACCCGCTCTTCCTCCACGTGGCGCGCATCGGCGACGAGCCCGCCGCCGGCACCAAGGCGATCACCATGTCGACGCTCCGGGCGTCCAGCGGGGAGCTGCTGGACCTGGCCCAGCGGACCGTCGCCACCCGCCTGGTGCCGTTCTCGGAGATCAGGAGGATTCGGGAAGCCGCCACGGCCGCTGCGTCGACCACTCCGCCCTCGGAGGACAAAGGCGCGGCGCCCGCGGGCACCGTGCTCGTCTCGCCCGAGGCCATGGCGGCGACGCTCAAGCGGGTCCGGGACGCACAGGAGGAGGCGCCGCCGGCCGAGCCGCCGCCCGCGGAGCCGCCTGCCACGGAGCCGCCGCGTCCACCTGTTCGCGCGGCGCCGCGCCCGCCCGCCCGCCGCGTCGACTACGCGCGCGCCTACGGCCTGCGGCGGGGCGTGCTGCGCAAGAGCGTCTTCGCGGCGGTGCTGTCGCTGGCCACGGCGGGCACCCTGCTCGCCCTCATCCAGTGCGGGCGCCTGGACGTCTTCAGCCCCGGCCCCCTGACCGCGGTCCACCGGCAGGCGACCCGCAACGCCTGCGGCGGCTGCCATCTCGGCTGGCAGCGGGTCGGCGACCGGGGCTGCCTCGCGGCCGGCTGCCACGCGACCGCGGGCGCCCACCAGGCCAACCTGGCGCGAGAGCCCTCGTGCCTCGAGTGCCACACCGAGCACCGCGACCTCCAGGCCCTGCGCCTGCTCCAGGAGGACGGCGGCTGCGTGGGCTGCCACGCCGCGCTCGAGACCCGCGGCGGTTCGCCGCGCTTCGCCGCCAGCATCACCGGCTTCGGCGCCGGCGAGCACCCCGACTTCACGCCGCGCTCCGACCCGGGCGCCCTGGACTTCCATCACGCCTGGCACCTGAATCTCCGGCGCGGCGGCGAGCCGGCGCTCGCCTGCGGCAGTTGCCACACCCGCGGCGACGACGGCGAGATCGAGCCGGTGCGCTTCGAGAGGCACTGCCAGCGGTGCCACAACCTGAGCTTCGACCGCCGCTTCGGCAGCCAGGAGGCGCCGCACGCCCCGCCCGCCGAGGTGCTCACCTACCTCGCCGGTTTCTACTCCCTGCGCCCCGAGGTGCTCGGCCGGCTCAGCGCCGGGGAGCGCGGGCGTCTCGGCGGCGGCCGCGGCGAAGAGCGGCAGCTCGCGGCGGTGGCGGAGTGGAACGCCGAGGCCCTGGTGCGCAACAAGTGCGCGAAGTGCCACGGCTTCAGCTCCGACCCCCGACGCACCCGCCTGGCCGCGCTCGCGGTGCGTCCGCCGCGGCTGCGCGAGGGCTGGCTCGAGCACGCGAGCTTCCGCCACGCCCCGCACCTTGCGCTCGAGAATGCCTGCGACGACTGTCACCGCGCCGCCCGCGCCAGCAACGCCGCCGCCGACGTGCTGCTGCCCGAGGTCGCCGCCTGCCGCGACTGCCATCGTCCTCCCGAGCCGGGCGAGCGCTCCGGCACCGGCAAGCTCGGACGGGTCGACTGCCTCGGCTGTCACGGCTATCACCCCGAGGCGGGCGAAATCGCTCGCCTCGCGGTCCGCGATGAGGAAACGGCGTCCGCCGTCCGTTGAGGAATCGGAATGCGACGTAGCACAGTCTTCGCTGTTGTCCTGGCGGGTCTGACCAGTCTGACAGGTCCGACTGGTCTGACAGGTCCGACTTCCGCCGACGCCCAAGGACCGGTGCGCGACTGGCCCGCGCCGCCGCCACCGTCGCCGCCACCGCTGCCGCCGCCCGGCGGAGGCGGCCCTCCCCGCGGCCCGCAGCTCTGCGCCGACGGGCCAGCCCTGGCGGCCGCCGAGGTCGACGCCCTGCTGCGCGCCGCGGCGGCGGCGCTCTCCTCCCCCGGGATGACGGTGGCGGTGGTCGACCGCGCCGGCGTGGTGCTGGGCATCTACCGGCGTCCCGGCGCGGTCCCGGAGCAGGACGACGAGGCCGTGGGCCTGGCGCGCACCGCCGCGTTCTTCAGCAACGACCAGGCGCCGCTGTCGTCGCGGACGGTGCGCTACGTCAGCGGCATCCACTTCCCGCCCGGCATCCCCAACACCGCCAACGCGCCGCTCTACGGCATCGAGGGCACCAACCGCGGCTGCGACCTCGGCGTGACCTTCAACCCCGGCAAGGAGCTGCCGCCGGCGACCTCCGTGGTCCGCGCCGGCGATTGCGACGCCTTTGACGCCGCCGGTTGCGGCCCCGGGCCGGTGACCGGCAAGGCCGACGTCCTCGACAGCGATCCGCGCAGCGTCAATCCGGGCGGCGTGCCGGTCTTCCGCGGCGCGACCCTCGTGGGCGGCATCGGCGTCGCCGTGGCCGGGCCGCGGGCGGCCGAGTTCGCGGCGGTCAGCGCCGTGCTCGCCCAGGGCGCCCTGACGCCGTTCCCGAGCCCGCTGCCGCCGCCCGGCGTGGTCTTCATCGACGGCCTGCGGCTGCCCTTCGTCGAGCAGGTCACGCGGCCGCCGGGCACCTCGCCCGGCGACGTCGCCGCCGGCGCCGTCGTCGACGGGCCGCGCCCCGGCACCTGCGCGCCGGACGGCTACCTCGCCGGGCCGCGGGCCGGCCGTTTCCTGACCCGCGACGACGTCGAGGCGATCGTGGAGCAAGCGCGCGCCGCGGCCGGCCGCACCCGCGCGGTGATCCGGCTGCCGATCGGCGAGCGGGCGCGCATGGTGATCGCCGTGGGTGACGTCGACGGCGAGATCCTGGCGGTCTTTCGCATGCCCGACGCCACGGTCTTCTCCGTCGACGTGGCGGTGGCCAAGGCGCGCAACGTGGTCTACTTCAGCGACCCGACCTCGGGCGGCCACCTCGACCTGCCAGGCGTGCCCCGCGGCACCGCGGTGACGAACCGCACGATCAGCTTCGGCGCCCAGCCGCTCTTCCCGCCGGGAATCGACCGCGGCAGCGCGCCGCCGCGCCCGGGGCCGTTCTTCGACCTCTTCCGCGCCGCCGCCGCCAACCCCTGCTCGCAGGGCGGCCAGCCGCCCGGCGACAACCAGAACGGCGTCGTCTTCTTCGCCGGCGCCATCCCCCTCTACAGCGGCGGCGACCTGGTGGGCGGCCTCGGCGTCAGCGGCGACGGCGTGGAGCAGGACGACTACGTGGCCTTCCTCGGCGCCCGCGGCTTCCGGCCGCCGCGCGAGATCTGGGCCGACCAGGTGCGGATCGACGGCGTGCGTCTGCCCTTCCTCAAGTTCCCGCGCAACCCGGAGCAGTGATGGCCCGACTCTTCCTCCTTCTCCTCCTCCTCCCCTCCCCCCTCTCCGCCCGGCTCGCCATCGAGCCCGAGATCTACAGCCAGAGCCCACGGCCTGTGGTCAGCGGCCTGGCCGACGCCGGCGCCCGCGTGACAGTGACGATCGGCGGCGGAAGCCACGCCGCCCTCGCCGGCGACGACGGCCGCTGGAGCCTCGTCTGGCCGGACGAGCTGGAGCCCGGGCTCCACCCGGTGACGGCGAGCGCCGGCGAGGAGAGCGTCGAGGCCGTCGTCCTCGTCGCGCCTTCGGGACGCCTGCCCCGCCGTCCGCTGCTGACCGCGCCCTACGACTACGCCCTGCCCGAGCGTCTCCATCCCGACGACTTCCTCGAATTCACCGACCGTTGGCGAGTGCCGCTGCCCGACTACGAGATCAATCGCCGCGGCAGCCGCTGGGACCCCTACAACCAGAACAAATGGAAGGGCGACTTCCCCATCCGCGGCGAGGACCTCTTCCTCGTGCTCACCGCCACCGCCGACACCCTCCTCGACTTCCACCAGGTGCCGGTGCCGTCGTCGGTGAGCGCCGATCGGCCCGGCTCGATCGAGTTCTTCGGCGAGGGCGACCAGGTCCTGGCGCAGGAGAACCTGGTTTTCTCAGCCGACTTCTACAAGGGCGCCACCGCCTTCAGGCCCTTCGACTGGCGGCTGAAGGGCACGGTGGTGGTCAACGGCAACCACCTGGACGTGCGCGAGAACGCCGCCGTCTCCCCCGACGTGCGCCGCGGCACCGACCGCACCGACGGCCGCCTTGCCCTGCAGGAGCTCTTCTACGAGCGCAAGCTCAAGGACCTCTCGGCGGCCTACGACTTCCTGTCGCTGCGGGTCGGAGTCCAGCCCTTCCAGAGCGATTTCCGGGGCTTCGTCTTCACCGACACCAACCTCGGCGTGCGCCTCTTCGGCAACTGGGGCGCCAACCGCTACCAGTACAACGCCGCCTACTTCGAGCGTCTGGAGAAGGACACCAACAGCGGCCTCAACACCTTCGACTTCCGCGACCAGCAGGTGGCGGTCGTCAACTTCTACCACCAGGACTTCCTGGTGCGCGGCTATACCAGTGAGTGGAGCCTCCACTACCTGCGCGACGAGCCCACCTTCCTGCTCGACAAGAACGGCTTCCTGGCCCGCCCGGACCCCGTGGGCTCGGCCACCCCGCACGAGATCGAGGCCTTCTACCTCGGCTGGGCCGGTTTCGGCCACTTCGGGCGGCTCAACGTCGACCACGCTCTCTACTACGCCTTCGGCGACGACAGCCTCAATCCGATCGCCGGCCGCGACGTCTTCGCCGGCCGCGACGACGTCGACGTCGGCGCATTCATGGCGGTGCTCGAGCTGTCGATCGACCGCGACTGGCTGCGTCCCAAGCTGGCTCTCTTCTACGCCTCGGGCGACGACGATCCCACCGACCGCGACGCCGAGGGCTTCGCCGCGATCTTCGAGAACCCGAATTTCCTCGGCGGCGGCTTCAGCTTCTGGAACCGCCTCGGCATCCGCCTCGCCGGCACCGGCGTGTCGCTCGTCAACCGCGGCTCGCTGGTGCCCGACCTGCGCAGCAGCAGGGAGGAAGGCCAGCCCAACTTCGTCAACCCCGGCATCTTCATCGCCGGCCTCGGGCTCGACGTCGAGCTCACCCCCGAGCTGCGCACGGTCTTCACCGCCAACTACCTGCGCTTCGACCACACCGCCGTGCTCGAGCTGCTGACGTTCCAGAGCGGCATCGACCGCGAGATCGGCCTCGACCTCTCGGCGGGCGTGCGCTGGCGGCCCTTCCTCAACAACAACGTCGTGCTGCTCGGCGGCGTGGCGGCGCTGTTGCCGGGCGAGGGCTTCGAAGACATCTACGAGGACGACGATCCGCTCTTCGCCGTCTTCAGCAACCTGATGCTGACGTTCTGACGGGGAGTGAAGATGCGACAGCCTTCGACCCTGCTTCTCGCCTTGCTCCTCGCCGCCCCCGCATTCGCCGGCGGCGAGCTCTGGCGCCAGACCGCAGACGCCGCCGCCGCCAAGAGCCGCGGCTGCCTCACCTGCCACGCCGGCATCGAGCCCATGCACGCCTCCCCTGCCGTCAAGCTCGGCTGCACCGACTGCCACGGCGGCGACGCCGGCGTCCTGGGCAGCCTCGAGGACCAGGACGCCAAGAAGCGCGCCCACGTGGCGCCGCGCTTCCCCGAGCGCTGGCCGAACGCCGCCAATCCCGAGCGCACCTACACGCTTCTCAACGCCGAGTCGCCCGAGTTCGTCCGCTTCCTCAACCCCGGCGACCTGCGGGCGGCGCCGGCGGCCTGCGGCGACTGCCACCCGAAGCAGGTGCAGGCGGTGGCCAAGAGCACCATGACGACCTCGGCGATCTTCTGGGCCGCCGCCGCCTATGCCAACGGCATCCTGCCCACCAAGCACGCGATCGTCGGCGAGAGCTACGGCGAAGACGGCCGCGCGCGACAGTTCGTCCAGTCCACTGCGCCCGACGCCCGGCGCGCGCCCCTCGCCCTGGAAGCCCTCTACCCGCTGCCGCGCTGGCACGTCGTCCAGCCCGGCGAGTACTTCCGAGCCTTCGAGCGCGGCGGCTTGCTGCAGCCGGCCACCTTCCCCGAGATCGGCAACCCCAACCGGCTCGACGAGGCCGGGCGTCCCGACATCCGCGTCTCCGACCGCGGACGCGGCACCGGCCTGCGGGTCAGCCCCGCGGTGATCAACCTCCACAAGACCCGCCTCAACGACCCGCACCTGTCGTTCCTCGGCACCAACGACCATCCCGGCGACTACCGCTCGAGCGGCTGCTCGGCCTGCCACGTGATGTACGCCAACGACCGCGACCCGGTCCACTCCGGCCCCTGGGCCGCCTTCGGCCACCGCGGCGAGAGCGCCGGCGCCGACCCGGCCATCCCGCGCGGCGAGAGCGGCCATCCCATCCGCCACCAGCTCACCCGCGCCATCGCCACCAGCCAGTGCATGTCCTGCCACATGCACCAGCCCAACGCTTTCGTCAACACCTATCTCGGCTACACGATGTGGGACTACGAGACCGACGGCGAGCACCTCTGGCCCGCCGAGCAGCGTTACCCCACCATGGCCGAGCGCCGGGCGAGCTTCGACCACAATCCCGAAGGCGCCGCCGCCCGCGGTCTGTGGACCGACCGCGACTTCCTCGCCGGCGTCAGCGAGCTCAACCCCCGCCTCGAGCACACCCAGTTCGCCGACTACCACGGTCACGGCTGGATCTTCCGCGCCGTCTTCAAGCGCGACCGCCAGGGCCGCCTGCTCGACGCCGACGACCGGGTAGTGCCCTTCGACGACCCCGATAAGTTCGCCAGGGCCGTACACCTGCGCGACGTCCACCTTGAGCGCGGCATGCATTGCGTCGACTGCCACTTCTCCCAGGACGCCCACGGCACCGGCTACCTGCACGGCGAGTACGGCGACGCCATCGAGATCGAGTGCCAGGACTGCCACGGCGACGTCGACGGCAAGACCGGCCTGGTGACGTCGGGGCCGGCGGCGCCTCCCGGCGGCACCGACCTCTCGCTCGCCACCACGCCCTTCGGCCGGCGCCGCTTCGTGTGGCGCCTGGGCGGCCTCTTTCAGCGCTCGATGTTGACCGAGGGGCTGGAATGGCCGGTGCCCCAGGTGGTCGACACCGTGACTCCGGGTCACGCCGACTACAACGAGCGCTCGGCCCGTGCCAAGACGCTGCGCCGCGGCGGCGGATGGAGACAGGCGGGCGGCGACCTGCCGCTCGCCCACTCGTCCGACGACATGACCTGTTACGCCTGCCACTCCTCGTGGATCACCGCCTGCTTTGGCTGCCACCTGCCGCAGGAGGCCAACCAGCGCTCCGAGGTCTACCACTACGAGGGCGGCGTCCAGCGCAACTACGCATCCTACAACCCGCAGGTGATCCGCACCGACGCCTACATGCTGGGAAAGAGCGGCGCGTCCAAAGGCGGCAAGGTGGCGCCGGTGCGCTCGTCGAGCGCCCTGGTGCTGAGCTCGATCAACCTCAACCGCCAGCGCATCTACATCCAGCAGCCGCCGATCTCGGCCCCGGGCTTCTCGAGCCAGGCCTTCAACCCGCACGTGCCCCATACCGTGCGCGGCCGAGAGACCAAGCGCTGCAGCGATTGCCATCTCTCCGAGGCCAACGACAACAACGCCTGGATGGCCCAGCTCCTCACCCTCGGCAGCCAATTCGTGAGCTTCGTCGGCCGCTACGCCTGGGTCGCCCTCGAGCACGGCTTAGAGGCGGTGGAGGTCACCGAGTGGGACGAGCCCCAGGCGGTGATCGGCTCCTACCTCCACCGTCTCGCCTACCCCGACGACCACGCCGAGCACCAGGCGCGCGGGCGCGAGCTGCGCCAGGCCCACCATCACCACGGCGAGGTCCGGAGCCTGCAACTGCGCGGCGAGTACCTCTACACGGCCGGTCCCCATGGCCTCGAGGCGTTCGACGTCGCCAACGTCGACAACAAGGACTTCTCGGAGCGCATCGTCACCGCTCCCGTCTCCCCCCTCGGCCAGGACACCAGGGTGCGGACCGCGGACGCCACCGCCGTGGCCCTGCCCACCACCATGCCGATGCAGCCCGGCCGCACGCCGCTGCCCGAGAACCTCGAGCAGCCGATGCACCCGATCTACCGCTACGCCGCGGTGAGCGACCGGGTGGAAGGGCTGGTGCTGGTCGACGTGACCACGCTGACCAACGGCGAGCCGCGCGACAACTTCCTCGAGCGAGCGGTGACGTTCAATCCCGACGGCGCCCTGGACGGCGCCGAGACGCTCGTCTTCGCCGGCCACTACGTCTACGTGGGCACGCCGCGTGGGCTGGCGGTCGTCGACCTCGACTCGCCGCCGGCGCCGCGTTTCGTCGCCACGGTGACCGACGTCAGGGACGTCCGCGACGTCGAGGTGCAGTTCCGCTACGCCTTCGCCGTCAGCGCCGAAGGGCTCGTGGTGCTCGACGTCACCGACCTCGCCTCGCCCCGCCGGGTCGCCGCGGTGCCGTTCGAGGAAGCGCGACGCGTCTACGTGGCGCGGACGTACGCCTACGTGGCCGCGGGCTCCAAGGGCCTCGCGATCGTCGACGTGGAGAACCCCGAAAAGCCGCGGATCGACCAGGTCTTCGACGCCGCCGGCCGGCTCACCGACGTCCACGACGTGGTGGTGGCGTCGACCAACGCCAGCCTCTACGCCTACGTGGCCGACGGCGCCCACGGCCTCGCGGTCTTGCAGCTCACCTCGCCCGAGCGCACGCCCGGCTACCTGGGCTTCAGCCCCCGTCCCGATCCCGAGCTCATTGCCCACTACCCCACCAAGGCGCCCGCGGTTGCGCTCTCGAAGGGTCTCGACCGCGACCGCGCCGTCGACGAGACCGGCCACCAGGTGTCGGTCTTCAACCGCATCGGCGCCCGGCCTTTCAACCGCGAGGAGATGGAGCGGCTCTACCTGCGCGATGGCGAGATCTACCGGGTGAGCGACGAGCCAGGAGACGAAAAAGGAGAAGCGCCGTGAGAGGACAACACTTTCTTATCGTCCTGTGGATGCTGGCCGCCGTTTCGTCTGTGGACGCCCAGGTCGACGACGAGCCGCTGCGCGAGGTGCGTCCGGGCGTCTACGTCGGCATCTCGAGCTGCGCCAACGGCTTCTGCCACGGCGCCGTCGAGCCGCTCGCCGAGACCGCGGTGTTGCAGAACGAATACCCCACGTGGATGCTCGACCCCCACCGCCGCGCCTACGAGAGGCTCGCGGGCCCCGAGTTCCAGGCGGTGGCCGAAGCCCTCGAGCCGGGCAAGAAAGCGACCGAGGTGAAGCTCTGCCTGGGCTGCCACGCCCTTGACGTGCCGCCGCAGCTCAGCGACGGCCTTTACATAGAAGACGGCATCTCCTGCGAGGGCTGCCACGGCCCGGCGGGCGGCTGGCGCGACCGTCACTTCGAGGAGGGGTGGACGCACGCGCAATCCGTGCGCGCCGGCATGAAGGACCTGCGCGAACCGGCCCGGCGCGGCGAGGTCTGCCTCGCCTGCCACCTGGGCGCGGAGGGCCGGGCCGTGGACCACCGCCTGATCGCCGCCGGCCACCCACGTCTTTTCTTCGAGCTCGACAACGCCGCCGGCGCCCTGCCGCGCCACTGGAAGCTCGACGCCGAGCGTCCCGACCGGCCGGCCAGCCACGGCGTGCGGGCCTGGGCCGTGGGCCAGGCGGTGGCCTTCCGCGAGGGCCTCGAGCAGCTCGCCCGGCACGCCGAGAGCGGCACCTGGCCCGAGTTCGCCGAGTACAACTGCCAGAGCTGCCACCACTCCCTCGCCGACGCCGCCTGGCGCCGCCAGCCGGGCTACCGCCACCAGGGCGGCCTGCCGCGCTGGTCGGCGGCGCGCGCCGCCGTGCTGCGCCACCTCGCCGGCGAGCGCGAGGACCTCGATCGCGCGATGGACGGCCTCGGGCGCCTGATGGCGAGCATGGGACCGCGCGAGCAGGTCGCCGTCAAGGCGCGCGAGCTCGCCGGCCGCCTGGACGCGGTCGCCGGCGAGCTCGCGAAGAAGCGCTGGACGAAGGACGAGGTTCGCGACACCATGCGCCGCCTGGCCGCCGACCGCGAGCCGTTCCTCACCGACGTCGCCGCCGCGGAGCAGCTCGCGTTCGCGTTGCAGAGCCTGATGAGCCGCCGGGTCGAGCTCGACCGCCGTCAGCTCCGCAGCACCGCCGTCGCCGCCATCGACGGTCTCTTCTCCGAGCTCGACGATCCGCACGCCTTCGACCGCGAGCGCTTCGACCGTCGGCTGGGGGAGCTCGAAGAAGCAGTGAACCAGACGAAGGAGTGAAGAGGATGGAGACCGCGACCCTGGATCGCCGGAAGCGTTACGAACGCTCGTCCGCGGCGGCCGCGTCGAGGTCGACGCCCTTCTTCGCCAGGTAGCCCTTGAGGCGCTCGTAGACGTCGTAGCCGACCAGGGCGTGGGCGGCCTCGAGCACGTCGCCGAGCACTTCGCGCAGCTTCCGCGAGCCGCTCCAGTAGCGCTCGGCGTAGGGCTCGAGCTCGCGGCCGAAGGCCTGCGACAGGACCGCCACCGCCAGCACCAAGTCGTCCACGAAGCCGCCGGCGCCCAGCACCGCCTCGGGCAGGAAGTCGACCGGCACCACGAAGTAGGCGAGCGTGGACGCCACCATGAGGCGCGTCGACTTCGGCACTTCGCGGTCGAGCGCCAGGCGCGCCAGCAGGATGAAGACGTCCGGCACCAGGAGCAGCGCCTCGACGGTGCGCTCGCCGAGCCGGCTGCCGCGGCGCTCGACCGCCGCCAGCACGCGCTCGCGCAGGCGGTCGTAGAAGCTCAGCAGGCCGCGGCTCGGCAGCTCGTCGTCGTAGCGGTCCGGGGCCGCCGGTTCCTCGTACGTGTCGGATGTCTCGATGGCGTTCATCACGGCCCTATCCTAACGAAAAGAAGGGGACCGCTGAAGCGGTCCCCTTCTGGCTGGCGCGGTGGCGCGGAGATCAGAAGGACCAGCGGATGCCGACCTTCGCTCTCCAGCGGGAGTTGACGTTGTGGGTCGTGAACACCGGAGCGGTTCCTCGTGACACGTTGTTCAGTGAGATGATCGGGGTTCCGTCCTCGGTGAAGCCTTCGAGCTCGAAGATCTCGATGGCGCTGAAGTTGGCGTACCGCAGCGTCCCGGAGTCTTCGTCGATCAGGTTCAAGACGTTGAGGACGTCGAGGGTGAGTTGGAGCCGGGTGTTCTTGATCGGGATGTCCTGGGCCACGTGGATGTCCAGGCTGTGGTTCCAGGGCGCCACGTCGGCGTTGCGCGGCACCAGCTCGCCGCGGTGGGCGTCGAGCACCGGGAAGGAGCGGATGAAGGCGTCGAGCTGCTCCCAGGTGCCGCCGCCGACGATGACGACGTCGTCGGCCGTTGCCGGTACGAAGACCAGGTCGTTGCCGTCGGTGCCGTCGCCGTTGTAGCTCTGGCCGAAGCCGAAAGCGGCGAAGTCGGAGCCCATCAGCCACGAGAACGGGCGGCCCGACTGCAGGTTGTAGAACGCCGAGACGGTGGTCGACCAGGCCTTGTCGCGGTTGAAGCGGTAGGAGAGCGAGGCGTTGAACCGGTGCTCGACCTCGAAGTCCGAGATCGAGGTCCCGGCGTTGTTGGGGTCGATGGCCTCGTTGAAGTTGTAGTTCGAGACCGCGCGGCTCGAGGTGCCCTCGTTGACCACCGTGGAATCGTTCCAGGCGTAGGAGACGAAGCCCCAGACGCCGTCGCGGAACGGGCGCTCGAGCTTGAGCGCGAAGTTGGTCTGCTCGCCTTCACTGGTGTTGGCGATCAGGAAAGCGCCGGTGACGCCGGGATCCACGCGCGAGTAGCGCGGCCGGCCGTCGAAGGTGACGCCGGTCTGAGTGAGGTTGACGTTCTCGTAGTCGATCTCCTTCACGCTGTCGGCGTAGATCACCTCGGCCGAGGCGACGAGGCCCCACCACGGGAGCTGGCGGTCGTAGGCCAGATTGTAGCGAAACACTTGCGGGAACTTGAAGGCCGGGTCGATGAAGTTGAACTCGCCGATGGTGCCGCCGGCGGCGCAGTCGGCCGACTGTCCGAGCGGATCGGGGTTGAACGGCACGTTGAAGCAGGTCACGAAGAGCTGCTCGATGCCGGTGCGGGCGTAGGTGTTGGAGATCCACACGTAGGGCGTGCGGCCGGCGAAGATGCCGGCGCCGCCGCGCAGTTGCGAGGCGCCGTTGCCCTCGACGTCCCAGTTGAACCCGAACCGCGGCTGCCAGAGCTGCTCGCCGTCAGGGATGTCGTCGGTGCGGAAGCCGAAGGTCTCCTCGGTGAAGGGGTTGCGCGAGGGCGTGTCCGGGAAGAAGGGGATGTCCACGCGCAGGCCGAGGGTGAGGGTGAGGTCCGGCCTCACCGTCCACTGGTCGCCCACGTAGAGCCCGATCTGGGTGACGTCGAACTTCTGCGTGTCCGACTGCCCCGGCAGCACCAAGGTGTAGTCGAACTGGCGGGCGTTGCCCGCCAGGAAGGCGTCGAGGTTGGCGAACTGGTACGAGCCGAAGGCGTTCTGGATGAACAGGTTGGCGAACGTGAAGAGCTCGTTGTGGGTGCCGAGGGTGATGGTGTGGTTGCCCTTGAGCCAGGTGAAGTCGTTGTGGATCTCGAGGATGTCCTGGTCGACGGCGTTGCGCGTCGAGAAGGGCTCGGTCCCCGCCTCGAACTCGTTGCGGCCCGAGGCGGAGCCGTTGACGTCCTCGATCTCGATCCACGGGAAGACCACGCCGTCGCGGCCGGCACGGCGGTCCTTGATGTTCTGGATAGCGATGCGGGCCTCGTTGAACGCGTTGGTGCCGAAGACGCTGTTGACCTGCAGGACGGTCGAGTTGGTCTCGGTCTGGAAGTCGTAGCTCTCGCTCGGCCATTCGTACGTGAAATCGCCCGGGCGGTTGATGTCGTTGGCGGCGTCGACGTAGTTGTGCCGCGCCGTCACGTTGTGGCTGTCGTTCGGGTTGAAGTCGAAACGCAGGAAGTACTTGTCCGACGGGTTGTCGCGGACGTTCTCGCTGAGCGAGCCCGGATCGAAGCCGTAGCTGTCGATGAGGAAGTTCCGGAAGGTGTTGGCCTCGTCGACCAGGGTGCCGTTGGCGAACTGCAGCCCGCTGGCGCCGTCGAGCGACCAGCCCGACGGCGTCTGGCGCTCCTCGACGTCGGCGTTGACGAAGAAGAAGACCTTGTCGCGCGAGATCGGGCCGCCGAGGCGGAAGCCGTACTGGTCCTCCTCGAACTGGCCGAATTCGCCGAGCGTGTCGGGACCGTCGCCGAAGAAGCCGTCGTCGCGGGTGTAGTAGAACACCGACCCCGCGAAGTCGTTCGAGCCGCTGCGGGTGATGGCGTTGACGGCACCGCCCGAGAAGCCGCCGTTCTTGACGTCGAAGTCGGCGAGCACCAGCTCGAGCTCCTGGATGGCGTCGAGCGAGATCGGCGTCGTGCCCGACTGGCCGCCCGGCGTGCCGGTGGCGGCGAGGCCGAAGAGGTCGTTGTTGACCGAGCCGTCGATCGTGATGCTGTTGTAGCGGTTGTTGCGGCCGGCCACGCTGATCGCTTCCGGATCCTCGTTGTTGGAAGTGATGGTGAAGAACGGGTTGGTCCGCGCGAAGTCGTTGAAGTCGCGGTTGACCGTCGGCAGGGTCTCTAGCGCCTGCGTCGCCACGTTCGAGGCGGCGCCGGTGCGCGACGGGTTGAGCAACGGCGACGACTCGGCGACCACCACCAGGGTCTCCTCGATCGAGGCGAGCTGCAACGAGAAGTTGAGGAAGGTGTCCTCGCCGAGGCGCACGTTGACGTCGGTCGCTTCCTGGGTGTGGAAGCCGTCGAGGGCGGCGCTGACGGTGTAGGGACCGCCGACCCGCACGTTGACGATTCGGAAGCGGCCGTCGGCGCCGGTGAGGCTGTTGTACCGGGTGGCGGTGGGCACGTGGACGGCGGTGACCTGGGCGCCGGGAAGCGCCGCGCCGTCTTCCTTGGCGGCCACCGTGCCGCTCAACGAACCGGTCGTGCTCTGGGCGAAGGAGACCGCGGCGGTGCCGAGCACCAGGCACGCCAGGGCCAGATACGACGGGACTCGGGTAGGGGCTTTCATCTTGAGACCCTCTGTTGTGTTGACGATGTGCATGGATTGGGCTCTCGCGGACCGTGCGAGCCAACCCTGGGGAGAGGGTTGATGGGTCCCTTGGGTCCTGGCTCGTCGGCTCCGGGTTCTCTGCGCTTTATAGAGATCGAGAATGACACACAACGCACCCCGAGCACAAGAGCGCGGACGCCCGTTCCACGACTCTTGACGCGATTTTCACGCCGTCGTGCAGCCTCGGGACCGGCGTTTCAAAGATTTGGACGGTCATTCACCATTCTGGATCGATTCGCCCGGCCGCAGGGTCGCGCGCGAAGGCCTTTTGTGCGAGGATGTCTCGCCGGCCTGAAGCTCGGCTTCCCCCATCGTGCTTGGCGTGATACCATACCCCTGGCGTGCCACCGCCAGGCAGGTATAACATCGAGGTCTTGATGTCCACCGCAGCGCTTCCGATCCTTTCCCCGTCCCCGTCCGCCTCGGCGGACCCGGCGGCCGCCGGCTGGCGGCCGAGTCCCTACCTCCACGTCAGCGACGACCGCCTCTACAACCCCCACGCCGACCGCACCCTGCTGCGCGGCGAGCCGGGCTACGCCGCGCTCCGGCACCTGCTCGAGAGCCCGGCCGCCGAGCCCGAGCTGACGAGCGAGCTGCGGCCGTTGGCCGACGCCGGCTGGCTGGTCGACGGCGCCGAGGACCTGGCGCGGCGTTACCACCTCAAGTACGTCTCGCTCGAGGCGCACACGGTGTGCAACCAATCCTGCTACTTCTGCCCGGTGTCGGTGGCGCCGCGCGAGTCGCACTTCATGCCCACCGGGACCTACGAGCGCATCGTGGGCCAGATCGCGGAGCTTGGCGAGCCCATCGAGGCCGTCTTCATGATCAGCTACAACGAGCCGACGCTCGACTCCCGCTTCGTCGACCAGGTGCGGGCGATCCGCGACGCCGGCCTGCCGCCGGCGACGCTGACCAACGGCACCGGCCTGACGCCCGCGCGCATCGACGCCCTGGTGGCGATGGGCGGCCTGCGCTTCCTCTCGATCAACCTCTCCACGCTCGACCGCGGCCGCTACCGCCAGGACCGCGGCGGCGATCACCTGCGCCAGGTGCTGCGCAACCTCGACTACGCCAAGGACCGCCCGGTGGCCGACGACATGCACGTCGTGGTGCTCGGCACCGGCGACGCCGCCCACCGGCGGGATTTCGCGGCGATGCGCGAGCGTTTCGCGGGCAGCCGCTTCGACGTGCGCTACTTTGAGGTCAACGACCGCGCCGGCTATTTGGAGATCGGCCTCAAGGCCGCCGGCGGCGGCAAGCGCCTGTGCGGCTGCGAGCACATGGGCTCGCGGCCCCTCCAGCACCTGCACGTGAACCCTTACGGCCAGTGCCTCCTGTGCTGCCAGGACTACAACGAGACGGTGGTGGTGGGCGACCTGACGCGCCAGAGCGTGCGGGAGGTCCTGGCCGGCGACGACTTCGCCCGCGCCCGGCGCTGGGTCTACGGCCTCGAAGAGCCGCCGGACGCCTTCATCTGCCGCAATTGCAAGTTCGCACTGAAAGGGTAGGGTGCGCAATGCGCACCCTACCCGCCGTCAGTCGATCACGAAGGGGATGGACCGCTGATGGCGGCTGCCGGTCGCCGGATCGGTGACCGCCACCCGCAGGGTGTACTCACCCGTCGCCAGGTCCTTGGGCCGGAACCGCGCCACCAGCTTGTCGAAGCCCGAGATGCCGGTGATCGTCCGCTCCACCAGGGAGAGACGGCCGTTGGCGGGCCGTTCCTCGCCGTCGGGACCCGCCACCCAGGCCTCCAAGTCCGGATCGCCGGCGCCCAGGTTGTAGGTCATCAGGCAGAAGTCCACCGGCTGGCCGGCCCTGAGCGCCGGCCTGGCCGCCGGCACGAAGGGCTGCCCCTTGAGGGTGAAGGGATAGATCACCGAGATGCCGTCGTCGTCCTCGCCGCGGTAGCGCAGGAGCAGCCACTTGTCCACCGGGTCGTCCATGAAGAACGGCGGCAAAAGCGTGGGGCCGGCCTCGGCGTCGTAGTGCGGGATCTCGAGCTGCGAGGCCACCACGCCCGTGCGGCCGGTCTCGGCGTTGCGCACCAGCACGCGCAGCAGGTAGGAGCCGGGGGCGAGCTCCAGGTGGCCGTAGTACTTGACGCCCGAATAGAGGATCTTCTCGCGGTGCTTCGACACGTCGAAGGCGGCGACCTGCGAGAAGTAGTCGCGCATCTCGCCCTGCTCGTTGGTCACGTAGGCGTAGACCTCCACGTTGAGCTCGTTCGAGGTCTGGCCGGCGAGCAGGCTCTCGCCCTGCACCTCCACGATCACCGGCACGTAGGCGAGCTCGTCGGTGGCGCGGAAGGGCGCCGCCAGCACGTCCATGGCCACCTCGGTGCGGGGCTCGGCGCTGGCGATGGCGTCGGAGGCGAGGAGGGACTTCTCCAGGGGATGGAGCGCGGCGAACGGCCGCGGTGCGTAATAGCCCGCGCGGTAGGAGACCCGCGACCCGCGCACCCCGTCCACCTCGACGCGGAGGCGGTGGTAGCTGCCGTCGAGCTCGAGCCCCTGCGGCTGGAAGGAGAGCACGTAGGTGACCTCGGAGCGCTTCAGCACCCGGTCGAGCTGGTCGACGAGGTCGTTGGTGGCCTCGAAGAGCTCGCCGCCGGTCTCGTTGGCCAGATAGAAGAGCGCGTCGGAGCCGGTCGAACGGGCGTGCGTGGAGTCGAACCCGGCGCGCAGGCCGGCGATGTCGACGGCCTGGATCACGCAGTCGGACCGGCGGAAGGCCTCGAGCATCTCGTGGACGTCGCCCTGGAGCATGGTGGAGCCGTGGGTCTCGTCGGAGGGGAGCATGTAGAGCTGGCCGGTGACGCGGTCCTGCATCTCCTGGTTGAACTCGGCGCCCTGGGCCACCGGCCGGCGGCCGAGCAGCAGCTCGCTGTTGAAGCCCTCCGAGAAGTAGACGACGTGCTTGCGGCCGGCGACGCCGTTCAATGCCTTGGCGAAGTCGCCGAGCGCCCGCGACCAGGCGGTCACGCGGCCGCGGTCGTAGCTCTGTTGGGCCTTTTCGATCTGCTTGCCGATGATCCGCAGCGATTCGATGGCGGTGGCCTCGAGCTGCGACTTGATCTCGCGACCGTCGCCGCCCTCGGCCTCCCCGGAGCTCGCCGCGGAGCTCGTCGGCGGCTCGATGATGAAACGCAGGGGATCCTCGCCGAAGGGCGCGCCCGGCCGCCGCGTCATCCCCAGGGTGTCGATGGCGCGCGCGAGCTGCGCGCGGTCGGGCGTGAAGGTCACGAGCAGCCGCGGCCCGTACTCGAGCGAGAAGGTGGCGATGGCCACCAGGTCGCTCGGGTGAAGGGCGTTCAAGACGAACTCGTGCGCCGCATGCCGCGCCTTGACGATCGACGCCGCGGCGGAGAAGGAGAAGTCGAAGAGCAGGAGGAAGTTGCGCCGCGCCACCTTGGGCAGCTCGTCGATGCGCTCCGCGGCCTCCTCGGCGTCGAGCTTCCCGAGGTCGATGACCTCGAAACCCACGATCTCCTGCCGCTTGCCCTCGTCGAAGACCCTGAAGCTCCCGGCCGGCAGGTCCGCGACCGGCCGGCCGTCGCGGGTGACGACGTTGACCGGCACCTCGACCTGGATGACCTGGGTGGTCTCGTCGAAGGTCGAGGCGGGCTCGGTCTCGGAGGCCTTCTTGGAAGCGGCGGCCAGGAGCAGAGGCGTCAGGGCGAGCGCCGCGATCGCGATCCGCCGCCGTGACCGTCTCCGAGGTCGGATCGGTTCGCGGTTGAGCGTCCCGGGGCTCGAGATCCCACGTTCGGTCGCCATCGCTGTCCCCCTTTCCTCGTCGGGTGCAACGTCTCTGCCGGGGGGGTGGTGCCCAGCTTCTCTCAGATCAGGTCGTCTATCCTGACACGAAATCCTCCGCGAAGGAAATCGGCGGCGACGCAGCGCCCCCTAGCGGGGCCGGTTCGCGACGATCGTGGCCAGCTCCCGCGCCTCCTGGTGGGTGGCGTCGAGGCGCAGGGCGCGGCCGAGGTGGTGGTCGACGCGATCGAGGTCACCCAGCGCCAGGTAGACCTTGGCGAGGCCGACGTGGACCTCGGGGATCTCGGTGTCGAGGCGCAGCGCCTGGCGCATGAAGCCGAGGGCCTCGGCGGCCTCGCCGCGGGTCAGCGCCAGCTCGCCCCGGTAGACGAAGTAGAAGGGGTTGGTGGTCTGCGCGCCCTCGACCCGCGCCAGGACCTCCGCCGCCCGCTCGACGTCGCCCCGCTGCTGGTAGAGGCGCGCCATGTTGGTCAGGATCGGCACGTTCTTCGGATCGCCGGCGAGCCCTTTCTCGTAGGCCTCGAGGGCGCCGTCGACGTCGCCGAGGCGCGCCCGCACCACGCCGAGGTTGTTGAGCGCCTTCTCGAAGGTCGGCACCAGCTCGGTGGCGAGCGCCAGGTAGTGCTGGGCGAGCTCCGCGTCACCGTCGGCGAGCAGGGTCTCGGCCGCCAGGTTGTTGTAGTGGTGGGCCGCGGCGGTCAGGTCGTCGATCGGGTTGAAGTCCTTGTACGACTTCGGCGTGTAGGGCAGGAAGTCGACGGTGCGCAGCTCGCCGTTGATGTAGAGGCCGGCGACGATGTGGCCCTGCGAGAGCACCATGCCGTTCGAGTGGCGCCAGCGCTGGTGGTCGGTCACCTCGACGTAGAAGGGGTTGAGCCGGTTGTGCCGCGCCACCCCCACGAAGAGGTTGACGAACGAGAGGCAGTTGCCCTCGCGCGCATGGTAGACCTCGACGGCGTTGCGCGTGGGCGTGAGCGAGTATTGCAGGCCGACCTTGCGGAAGATGAAGTCGGTGACCTGCTCGAGCCGGAACTCCTCGCGCAGCGCCGGCTTGAAGCGCGACTCGATGTCCTGGCGGATGAGGTCGTCGAGCTCGAAGGGAACGAGGATCTCGCCGGGCGCGGCCCGCCGGGTCCTCTCGGCGTAGATCTCGCGCAGGTGCTGCGCCGAGTCGAACGGCTGGTGGGGCGCCGCGCACGCCGTGGTCAGCGCCGCGAGCGCCGCCGCCAGCAGCTTTGCCGTGACGAACGCCCATCCGGAGGTGACGGGTGCCGGGAAGAAGGAGGGACGGGGCTGGGACATGCATCCACTATACGACTTTCCGCGCGCGCCGGTCGTCCCTGGGCCCGCCGGTTCCTGTTTGCGATAAGCTGTGGGCTGACGAAGGAGACCACCATGCGGAAGCTACGCGAAACCCGACTCGAATACCTGGCGTTCGCCGTCGTGCTCGCGCTCGCGTTCAGCTCGATCGCGTCGGCCCAGGCCTGGGCCGGCAAGGGCCGGGTCCAGGGCAAGGTGACCGGCCCGGACGGCGAGCCCCTCGAAGGGGTGAAGGTCACGCTGCTCAAGGGCGGCGTGGAAGGAGAAGGGCCCGAGCCGCAGGCGACCAACAAGAAGGGAAGCTGGTCGTATCTCGGCCTGACGGGAGGCGCCTGGACCGTCATCCTCGAATACGAGGGCATGCTGCGCAGCGAGGGCACCGTCCACGTGTCCGAGTTCTCCGTCAACCCCCAGGTCAAGATCGAGATGAAGCCGATCCCCGAGGAGGCCCTCGAGCAGGCTGCCGCCGACGAGCGGCGCCAGCTTCTCGACCGGGGCAACAGCCTGCTCGAGCAAGGCAAGCTCGCCGAGGCGCGCGCGGCCTATATGCAGGTCATGGATCTGATCGAGGAGTCGCAGCACCCGGCGCTGCTGCGCGGCATCGCCCGCACCTATTACCAGGAGGGCGACGTCGACCAGGCCATCGCGTCGCTCGAGAAGGCGCTCGCCGTGGCGCCCGAGGACGAGGAGACCCTGCGCCTGGCGATCAACCTGCTGGTGGCGTCGAGTCGCGAGGCCGACGCCCAGGCCTACATGGAGCGGCTGCCGCAGGGCACCAAGATGGATCCCAACACGCTCCTCAACCTCGGCATCCAGCACTTCAACGACAACGACTTCGAAGGCGCGCTCGGCTACTTCAACCAGACCGTCGAGGAGAACCCCGACATGGCCGACGCCTACTACTACCGGGGCCTGACCAACCTCAATCTGAGCCACAACGAGCAGGCGAAGGCCGACTTCAAGAAGCTGCTCGAGATCGATCCCGACCATGCCAACGCGGGCGAGGCCCAGCAGTTCCTCGAGTACCTCGAGTCGCAGGAGTAGCTGCTCGCTGCGCCCGGCCGCGGCCGCGGTGCTGGCGGCCGCCGGCGTCGCGCTCGCCTGCGGCGAAACCGCGGCCGGACCGCCGGCCGCCTCCCCGCCAGCCGCGGCGGCCGCCCCCGCCGCGGCCGGCGTGCCGCGGCCGCCCCTGCCGGCGGGAACCGACGTCGTCCTCGTCACGATCGACACCCTGCGCGCCGACGTCCTGGGCTTCGCCGGCCATCCCGAAGTCGCCACGCCGAACCTCGACCGCGTCGCCCGCGGCGGCCGCCGGCTCACCTCGGCCTATGCCCACAACGTCGTCACCCTTCCCTCCCACGCCAACATCCTCACCGGCCGCTACCCGTACCAGCACGGCGTGCGCGAGAACAGCGGCTTCAAGCTCGGCCCCGACCTGCCCACCCTCGCCACCCTCCTGAAGGACGCCGGCTATGCCACCGCGGCCTTCGTCGCCGCTTTTCCGCTCGACGCGCGCTACGGCCTCGGCCGCGGCTTCGACGTCTACGACGACCGCTATCCCTTGCCCTCGCGCGCCGACCAGTTCGTGCCCGCGGAGCGCCGCGGCGACCAGGTCGTCGCCCTCGCCCTCGAGTGGTGGTCCGCCACCGCGGGCCCACGCTTCCTGTGGGTCCACCTCTATGACCCGCACGCGCCCTACGCGGCGCCCGCGCCCTTCGCCGGCCGCCATCCCGACCGGCCCTACCTCGCCGAGGTCGAGGCCGCCGACGCCTTCCTGGCGCCGCTGCTGGCGCTGCTGACCGCGGCCGCCGATCCCCCGCTGCTGGTCGTGACCGCGGACCACGGCGAGGCCCTCGGCGACCACGGCGAGCTGACCCACGGCCTCTTCTGCTACCAGGCGACGCTCAAGGTACCGCTCCTGCTGTGGGGGCCGGGCATCGAGCCCGGCGTCGACGACCGGCTGGCGGGGCACGTCGACGTGGTTCCCACGGTGCTCGAGGCGCTCGGCCTGGAGGCGCCGGCCGGCCTGCCCGGACGCTCCCTGCTGGCGTCTCCCGTGCCCGGACCGCCGCTCTATTTCGAAGCGCTGACGGGCTTCTTCAACCGTGGCTGGGCGCCGCTGCGCGGCGTCCTCGAGGGCTCCTCGAAGATGATCGAGGTGCCGCTGCCGGAGCTCTATGACGTGCGGGAGGACCCGCTAGAGCGGGACAACCTCTTCGCGGCGGACCGCTCCCGCTTCCAGGGGCTGCGCTCGCGGCTGCCGCGCGAGGAGCTGTGGCCGCCCGAGCAGCGCCAGGTCGGCGCCGAAGAGGCGCAGCGCCTGCGCACCCTGGGCTACCTCGCCGGCTCGGCCCCTCGCCGCACGAATTTCCGTCCCGAGGACGATCCGAAAAACCTCGTCGGGCTCGACCAGAAGCTCCAGCGGATCCTCCTCGCCTACGGCGCCGGCGACCTCGCGCTCGCCGCGACGCTGGCCCGCGAGGTGATCGCGGAGCGGCCGGACATGGCCCTGGGCTACGAGCGCCTGGCCTTCGTGCTGCGCCAGCTCGAGCGCCCCGGCGAGGCCGTGGCGGCCCTGCGCGCGGCGCTCGAGCACGGCGTCCGCGACGAATCCTTGCTGCGCCAACTGGGCCTCACCTACGCCGAGAACGGCCAGGCGCGCGAGGCCATCGAGCTGCTCGAGCCGCTCGCCGGCCGCGGCGATCCCGAGACCTTGAACGCCCTCGGCATCGCCCTCTCCGACGCCGGCCGCCACCGCGACGCCCTCGCCGTGCTCGAGCGCTCGCTGGCCCTCGACGCCAACGATACCGGCACGCTGGAGACCCTGGGCGTGGTGACGCTGCGCAGCGAGCGTCCGGCGCAGGCGAGGCGCTTCCTCGAGCAGGCCCTGGAGCTCAACGAGAATCTGCCCTTCACCTGGAACACCCTCGGCGTGGTCCACGCCTACCAGGGCGACCACGCGGCGGCGATGGCGGCGTGGGAGAAGGCGATCGCCCTCGATCCGCGCCAGTACGACGCGCTCTACAACCTCGGCATGACGGCGGCCCGCCTGGGCGAGAGCGCGCGGGCGCGCCGCGCCCTCGAGCGCTACGTCGCGACCGCGCCGCCGGAGCGCTTCGCGGCCGACGTGGCCAAGGCGCGGCAGGTGCTGCAGAGCTTGGGTTGAGCGCCGATAGATCGAGACGGCAGTCTCGTCTCGGTCAGAGGAACCGGTCGAAGAACGCCTTCTCGCCGGCGGTCAGCCGCTCGCCGGGGATCAGGAACTGCTCGCCGGGACCCGGCAGCGGCACCGTGACGACCGAGAGCGCCGTCTCGATGCCGGCGCAGTCGACCGGGATCAGCGGGAGCTTCTCGAAGACCCGGCAGAAGGCGACGAGCCGGCCCGCCAGGTCGCTCCTGATCTCGAGGTCGACCTTGGGCTGCGCCTCGACGACCGTCATCAGGTAGCCGCCCTCGTCGCGTTCGAAGCGCACCTTCGCCCACGCCGCGACGCTCTGGCGCGGCGCCGTCACCCGGTCCTCGATCCGGTTCTCGAGGCCGGCGCTGACCAGGTCGGCCACGATCTGCCCCTCGCCTTCGAGCTCCACCTCGAGCGAGGCGTCGACCGGGCCGTCGCCGTCCCGGGAGAGGGTCAGGCGGTTGCGGTGCACGGTGACGCGATGCTCCGGCGAGGCGACGCGGATCGTCAGGCCGCCACGGCGGACCGGCTGGAAACCGGAATCCAGATCGGCCCAGACGCCGTTGACGAATCCGAGCTCGATCTCTCCGCGCACGGTCTCGTCATGCACGGGCCCACTGGCCGCCAGCGGCGCGGCCAAGAGCAGCAGGAGCAGGCCGAGCATGCGCGAACGCGTCCTCACGCCGCCATCCTATCGCCCTACCGGCGAGACCGGTGCCCGCTACAGGCTGCGCTTGCGGCCGCGGAGGTTGCGCCGGCTTCCCTTCGGCTTCGAGGGCGGCGGACCGGACGGCCTGCCTCCTCCTCCCGAGGAAAAGGGCATGCGGGGCGACCGGGCCGGACGCTCCTGGGCTTCGTTGACGCGGATCTCGCGCCCGCCGAGCTGGTGGCCGTCGAACCGCTGGATGGCCGCCGCAGCCGCCGCCTCGTCCGCGAACTCGACGAAGCCGAAGCCGCGGGGCCGCCCGGTAGCGCGATCGGCCGGGAGGATGACTTCCACGACCTCGCCGGCTTCGGAGAACAGAGTCTCGAGCTCGTCGGCCGTAGTGGTGTAGTTGAGGTTTCCGACAAAGAGTTTGGATGAAATGACTGATCCCCCTTTTGGGTTCGTGAGTTCGATTGCGCTTCCGGATCGCGCGCCGGTGGGCGATCCGAAACTAGCCGATCGTGGCCGTCGATGCAAGGACGAGGGGGAGAGGGGAGTAAGATGCCGGAGATCGAGCCCCCTCTCCTCTTGGGAGAGGGGTGTCGGGTGAGGGCAGCCGTCTCGCCCCGAGCCGATGAGCCGCCGCACGACCACCATCGCCTGGACCGCGCTCGCCCTCCTTGTCCTGGTCCTCGCCGTCGCCGCCCAGGACCGCGCCTGGAAGGGTCTGCAGGCCGAGTACCGCGAGCTCGAGCTGGCCCGTCTGCGCGCCGAGCTCGACGTCGAGCTCGGGCGCAGCGAGGACGCCGCCGCGGCGCTCGAGGGCGAGCTGGAGCGGGCCCGCGACCGCTTCGAGGCGCGGCGCGACGATGTCCGGCAACTCGAGCGCCAGCTCGCCCGCGCGCGCCGAGCCGCGAGTTGGGCCGCCGACGAGCTGGCGCGCCAGGAAGCCGTCCGCGGCGGCGGCGAGGCGGTTCGCGAGGCCCGCCGGCGGCTCGAAGAGCGGCGCCGTGAGGAGCTCGAGCTCAGCGAACAACTGGCCGGGCTCGAGGGCGAGCTGGAGGAGGTCGAAGCGCGCCGTCGGGCCGTGCTGGAGCGCCCCGAGTCGCTCGCGCGGCGGATCGCCGAGCTCGAGCGCGGCCGTTGGTTGCGCCGCGTCCCCGGGCTGCGCGGCCTCGATCCGACCCTCGCCGTCCTCGCCGATACGCCGCCGGGGCTGACGCGGCCGACGTTCGCCGGCGCCGCGGCCCGCGTCGACCGCTGCCGGACCTGTCACCTGCGCTCGCACGAGAGCGATCCCGGAATGGAGGCGGGAGAAGCGGCGCCGTGGCCGTCGCCGTTCGGCGGCCATCCGGGCCGCCTGGTGGGTGACGGCACGCCGCATCCGGCATCCCGTTTCGGGTGCACGGCCTGCCATGGCGGCGAGGGCCGCGCCACCGATTTCTCGCGCGCCGGCCATTGGCCGACGAGCGCCGAGCAGGAAGCGGCATGGGCCGGCGAATGGGGCTACGCGCGCGAGGCGGTGTCGGCGGCGGCGATCCTGCCGCCGGCGCTGGTGGAGGCAGGCTGCGCCCACTGTCACGTGGAGGCGCCACGGAGCATCGAGGGGCGCGCGTCGCTCGACCGCGGGCGCCGCCTCGTCGCGCGCATGGGCTGCGACGGCTGTCATACGAGCGAGGGCACCGGCGGCGATCGCCCGGGACCGCCGCTCGACCGTCTCGCCGTCAAGACCACGCCCGGCTGGGCCTTCCAATGGATCGCGGCGCCGCGGCGTTTTCGTCCGACGACCTGGATGCCGCACCTCCTCGCCGAGACCGGGAGCGAAGAGCGGCGCACGGCGGAGATCCGCGCCATGGTGCTCTACCTGTGGTCGCGATCCGCCGCGGCGGCGGCCTACGCCGAGGCGCCCGCGGGCGACGCCGGGGCCGGCGCCCGGCTCTTCTGGGCGGTGGGCTGCGCCGGCTGCCACCTGATCGACGCCGCCGCGAGCCGCGACGAGGAACCCTCACCCCCGGCCCCTCTCCCAGGGGGAGAGGGGAGCAGGACGACCTTCGAGCGTCTCCACGGGCCCAATCTGGCGCGCACCGGCAACAAGGTCGACGCCGGTTGGCTCTACGCCTGGCTGCGGGACGCGCGGTCGTACCGGCCCGACACGCCGATGCCGGACCTGCGGCTCACCACGGGCGAGGCGGCGGACCTCACCGCTTTCCTGATGGCGAGCCGCGATGCCGAGTGGGAAGGGCTCGAGCTGCCCACCGCCGACGCCGCGGTGCGCGACGAGCTGGTGCGCCAGCTCCTCGAAGACGAGCTGACGCTGGCCGCGAGCGCCGAGCGCCTGGCGGCGATGGACGCCGACGCCAAGGAGCTCTACCTCGGCCGCCGCAGCCTCGAGGCCTACGGCTGCCACGGCTGTCACGAGGTGCCCGGCCTCGCCGAGGCGCCGCCGGTGGCGGCGCCGCTCGCCGCCTTCGGGCGCGATCCGCGGCGCTGGCTGCCGCGCCCCGAGAGCGGCAGCGCCGCGGCGCTCGCCCACCGGCCGCGGCCCGGCGCGCGGGCGGCGCCGGACTACGGCTGGAGCCGCGCCGAGGCCGACGCCGTGCTGGTGGCGCTGCTCGCCCGGACGCCGGCGACGGCCGAGCCGTGGCGGCGGGCCGAGCACGGCGAGCGGGCGCGTGCTCTGGCGGCGGGTCGCCGCCTGCTCGAGCGCTACGGCTGCCTCGGCTGTCATCGGCTGGGAGGCGACGGCGGCGCCGTCGCCGCCACCCTGGCCGGGCGTGAGCAGCGGCCGCCGGACCTGACGTCGGCCGGCGGACGATTCCAGCCCTCGTGGCTCTTCGCCTATCTGCGCGCTCCGGCCGCCTTCGCCCGGCGGCCGTGGCTCACCGCGCGCATGCCCACCTTCCAACTTGCGCGCGGGGAGACGGACGCGCTCGTGCGCTTCTTCGCCGCGCGCGAGGACCAGCCGCTTTTCGCCGCGCCGCTGCCGGAGCCGGCGCAGCGCGACGTCGAGGTCGGCCGCGCCGTCGCCGCGATGTTGCAGTGTCACGCCTGCCACCTCGAGGCGCGCGACGCACTGCAACGTGACCAGGGGGAGCTCGCGCCGCCGGAGCTGGCGCCGTCGTACCGGGGCGTCCGCGACCGCCTGCGGTCGCGCTGGGTGGTGGAGTGGATCCTCGATCCGCGCCGATTCGTGCCCGACACCGAGATGCCGGTGATCTTCCTGCGCGACGCCGGCGGCCGTCCGGACGCCTCGTATCTCAAGCCCACGATCTCGGCGCCGATGTTCGCCGACCAGCGGGCGCGGCTGATGCCGCACTTCGCCTCGGAGCAGGAGCTGCTCGACTATCTCGAGGACGCGCCGCGAGTGGCCCGTGCGCTGCGGGATTACCTGTGGTCTCTCGATTGACCCATATCGGTGAGCCGAGAAACTTACCGACAGCCGGATCCACAGCGGACGAGGCCGGGTCGGGGCTCACCAGCGAAGCGAGCCAGGCTCGAGCCCGTCGAGCGGCACCACCGGCGCCCCCCGGTGGCGGTAGCGGGGGAGCAGACGCGCCGCCCGCCCCCAGCCGGCGACGATGCCCGCGGCCCGGCGCCCGTCGCCGCGCGCCAACGCGGCGCCCAGGTCGCGCGCGTCGCGCCGCCACGCGCGCGGCAGCTCGGCGCCGAAGGCGCGGCCCAAGAGCCGCGCCAGCACCAGGTAGCGGTTGCCGTAGACGAGTCGCCAGCCGCCCAGCGCCAGCCGGCGCCCGCTCGCCGAGCCCGCGTGCTCGGCCCGCGCCGCCGGCACCAGCAACGCGCCATATCCCGCGGCGCGCAAGCGACAGGCCAGGTCCACGTCCTCGTAGTAGGAGACAAGGCGGACGTCGAACGCTTCGCCGGCCAACGCCACCTCGGCGAGCGCCGAGCGCCGGTAGAGCGCCGCCGTGGCCGAGACGCCGAAGACCTCGCGAACCGGCTCGGACGGCGGCGGCGGCGCCTGGCCGTGGGCGATCTGCACGGCCTGCCAATGAGGGTTCCACTCCAGGCCGCAGCCGTCGGCGACGGCCGGGTCGCCGAGCCGCAGGTTGACGCCCTGGGCGGCTGCCGCTTGCGGCTCCGCGTCGAGGGCCGCCACGAGCGAGCGATACCAGCCCGCGTCCACCACCGCGTCGTCGTTGACGGTCGCCACCAGCTCGCCGCCGGTCGCGGCCAGCGCGCGATTGTTGGCGACCGCGAAGCCGGCGTTGCGCTCGAAGCGCAGG
Source organism: Thermoanaerobaculia bacterium (assembly GCA_036397835.1). Classification (GTDB taxonomy): domain Bacteria; phylum Acidobacteriota; class Thermoanaerobaculia; order Multivoradales; family J023; genus DASWIG01. The sequence continues at coordinate 4,556 of DASWIG010000005.1, read as the reverse complement.
GTGCGGTCGGCCAGGCGCGACGCCGACTCGGCCGCCGCCAAGCCTCCGCGGCCCTGCGCCACCAGCACGATCTCGAGCTCCGGCCCACCCGCCTCGCGCAGGGCCTCGAGGCAGCGGCCGAGCCAGGGGCTCGTGCCCATGGTCGGCACGATCGCGGTGGCGCGAGGCACGATCGCGGCGCCCGGCGTCATTCCCAGGTCCATTCCACCCGGTCGACGGCCACCCGTCCCGGAAAGGACGGTCCGGCGCCGCGGAGCACCAGGGCCTCGCCCTCCGGCCAGGGGAAAGGTCCGAGCTCGATCTCCTGCCAGGGGCCGGCGCGCACGTCGACGCGTGCCAGCGGCGCGGCCCCGGCGGCGACCACCAGGCGCGAGCGCACGCCCGGCTTCACCGCCCGCGCCACGAGGCGCAGCCGCGCCGTGGCGCCGCCGGCGGCGATCGGCGCCTCCGCCCGCCCGCGCGGCGGGATCACCCAGCCGCTCGCGAAGCGCGTGCGCTGGCGCACCCAGTCGTCGGGAAAGGCGCGGCCGCGCTCCTTGGCCACCCAGGCGTCCTCGAGCTCGACCACCCGGGTCGGCGCGTGACGCGCCAGGAGCGGCACCACCGCGGCCGCCGCCAGCACCGCGGCGAATCCCCAGACGCCGGCCGCCCGCCGCCAACGCGCCCGGCCGCGCCACGCCGCGAGCGGAATCAGCAGCAGCGAGAGCAGCGGCCAGACCCAGGTCGCCGTGCGCGGGCGCACCATGCTGGGAAAGAGCCGCGCCACGTCGCCCCCCAGCCGCGCGCCCGCCTGGTCCAGCAGCCGCGTGCGGCCGTCGGCGAAGTTGTACGTCCACCCCGGCTCCACGACCCAGATCGCCGTGAGGACGACCGTGAGCGCCCCGAGGGCGGCGATCAGCGCCCGCAGGCCGGGGCGCCTTCGATGCTCGAAGAGCGGCACCAGCACCAGGGCCAGCAGCGGCAGGAAGACCAGCGGATAGCGAAAGGGCGGTGACCAGCCGCCGTACCACTCCACCCGCGGCACGACCAGCGCCAGGTACGGCACCGAGACGATCCCGAGCTCGCCCAACCAGCGGACGCGGCGGCGCAGGAGGAGCCAGCCGGCGGGGATCAGCAGCGCCCAGATCGGGGCGCTCGGGAACAGGCCGAAGGCGCTGTCGTAGAACACGCCCAGGCCGCCCCGCGCCACGTCGCCGGTCGAGCCCGCGGTCACGTCGAGCTCGCTCCAACTGTGGATCTTCAACAGGTTGCCGTAGCGCACCTGGTTGTGGACCAGGACGGCGGCGAAGACCGCCGCCAGGCCGCCGGCCACCTTGACGCGCGCCGCCGGACCCAGCCGGTAGACGGCGAGGGCCGCCAGCGGCAGCGCCACCAGCCCCAGCCGCAGCTTCAGGAGCGGCAGCAACGCCAGCAGCGCCAGCAGCACGAGGAGCTCCCGCGCCCGCGGCTCGCGCGGCAGGTCGCGGACGCGGGCCAGCAGCACCGCCACCACCAGCGCCGCCGGCACCTCGATCCACACCTGATAGCTGAAGAGGAGCAGCGGCGGGCCGAAGGCGAAGACCGCGTAGGCCAGCAGCGCCGCCCCCGCGCTGCCCCGGCGACGCGCCACCTCGAGTCGTGCCAGCGCCAGCACCTGCCAGGCCAGCGCCGCGGTCAGCACCGCCATCATCGCCATCGCCCCCCAGCGGCCGCCCGCCAGGTACGCCGGCGCCAGCACCAGCGGCAGCAGCAGGTTGTGGCGGGAATAGACCTCGCCCCGCGGCCCCCGCGGGTCCCCCGGCTGCGGCTCGATCGGCCGCTCCATGAACGCGCGCCAGTCGCCGCCGGCGTAGTTGTCGGCGAGATCGGCGTCGAAGTCGTGGGTCAGGCTGTGGGTCAGCAGGAGATAGAAGGGCTCGTCGCCGTCCGGAGGACGCTCGGCGCCCTGCCACGGCAGCAACGCCAGGTAGACCACCAGCGGCAGCAGGAAGAAGGCGGCGCTCACGCGCTCCCGCGCCAGGGCCGGGAGCCAGCACGGCAGCAGCCGGACCACCCGGTGCGCCAGCAGCAGCACCAGGCCGCCGGCGACGAACCAGTCCGCCGCCGCCAGCCCCAGGCTGTGACGGCTCACCGCGAGCAGCACGAGGACGAGGAGGGCCGCCGCCTCGCCCAGGCCGTCGACGCCCCGCGTCGGCTGCCGCCGCGGGGCGTGACGCCCGAGCGCGCGCAGCGCCGCCACCACCGCCGGCAGGATCACCAGGCTCGGGCGGAAGGGATCCTCCGCGGCGAGCGGCAGCGCGAGATGGAAGGCCCACGCCAGGCCCGCGGCGCCGGCAAGCTCCACGGCGCTCGTCCTGCCCGCGCGAGTGAGCCGCGGCCTCATTCGCGCAGCTCCACGCGGTAGATCACCAGCTCGACGTCCGCCGGCAGCTCGCCATCGCGGCGGACGGCGACCTGCGCCGCCGTCACCGGCTCGCCGAGCTCGAAGCGGGAGCGAAAGCGCTGGGCGAAGAACATGCCGCCGGGGGCGATCTGCGCGAGCCAGGGATCCGGCGCCCGGAAGCCCCGCCGGCCGGCCACGTCGGGACGCGCCGCCGCCCACTCCGCGGTGTCGAGGCCGGCGAGCAGCTCCCAGGTGCCGACGAGCGCGCCTTCGGCGTCGCGCAGGCGCAGCGAAGCGACCCGCGTGCCCACCGGCAGGTCGGTGCCGTGGATCAGATTGCAGTCGACGATCCCGCCCGCGATCTCCCGCGCCGCGAAGCGGTGGAACCACACCGCCCGCTCGCCGGTCAGGATCACCGGGTCGAAGGAGATCGGCACCAGGACCGAGACCGGCACCGCCCGCGCCAGGGCCAGCGCCAGCGCCGCGCACACCAGCGGCGCGGCGAGCGCCGGCGGGGGCCGCCACGACCGCCCGCGCCGGCGCCCGGCCTCCAGCCCCCACCCGAGAGCGACCACCAGGCCCACCGCCGCCGCCAGCGCCGCCCACCGCGAGCCCAGACCGAAGAGCTCGAGCGCCGCCGCCAGCGGCTCCTCGCGCAGCCACGGATAGGCGGCGAGCGCCGTCACGGCGAGCGCCAGGGCGCCTTCCCAGGCCCGCTGCGCCGACGCCACCCCCTCGGCGACGCCCCGGGTGCCGAGAGCCGCCAGCGCCAGGCCGCTCGCCAGCACCTCCGCGCCGCCGCCCAACATCGCCGCCACCAGGCTCAGGAAGGCCCCCCGCAGGACCAGCACCCGGCCGGCCGCCGGCGCTGCGAGCACCGCCGGCGCCAGGACCGGCCCCAGCGCCCACAGCTCGAGCAGCTCGCGCCCGAAACGGGCCGGCGGCACGAAGACCAACACCGCGACGCCCGCCGCCGTCAGCAGCCACGACGCCCGACCCTCGACCAGCAGCGTCAACGCTGCGATCACGAAGAGCGTCCCCAGCGCCGGGTCCCACAGCGGAGGCACCGCCAGCGCCGCCGCGGCCAGAGCCCGCAGCGGCTTGGCCAGGCCGCGATCGGCCAGCGCCGCGCCCGCCGCCAGGCTCACCACGGCGAGGGTGACCGTCACGTTCCAACCCGGCGCCAGCACCACCGCCGCGACGCCGGCGGCCCAGGCCGCCGGCGCCCCGAAGCGCCCCGCCAGAACCGACAGGGCGATCCCCGCCGCCACCGGCAACGCCAGCACGCTCACCAGCGTGCGCAGGTCGAGCAGCGGCGGCAGCAGCAGGTCGCAGCGCAGCAAAAGCTGGAAGCCCAGCGCCAGCGCCGCGGCGGCGCCCGGCGAGCTCATCAGCTCCGCCCCGCCGGCGCGGGCCGCGGCCACTGCCAGGCCGGCCGCCAGCACCACCGTCACCACGGCGCCGCGGTGCGGTCCGTAGCCCACGATCCAGATCGCCGCCACCGCCAGCAGCGCCGTCCAGCCCAGCTCCCACGCCGGCCGCGGCGCCACCGCCGCGATCGCCGCCAGCACCCCCCCGACCAGCAGCGACAGGAAGGCGCTCTCGTCCGCGCCCACCGGCTCCGCCACCGTGCGCGCGAACGCCTGCACCGCGGCGAATGCGGCCAGGACGAGGACAAACCGTGACGGCTCGGGTCGATCAGTCGGCGGCTGGGCGACGGTCCGAGTCATTATGACGCGAGATCATAGCACGAGGTCATGACACGGCACGACACATCGCACGGCTAGCCGCTGGCTTCACCCACGGGTTGGACCACCGCCCCCGGAGCCTCCTCGCCGTCTTCAGCGCCGGGCACGAAAGCCGTGAAGCAGCGCCGGCAGCGCGCCTCGTAGGAGTCGACGTCGCCCACCTGCACCTGCTCGCCGCCTCCGGCGATGCGCTGGCTGTAGTGGGCCGGCGCGCCGCAGCGCACGCACACCGCGTGCATCTTGTCGACGTACTCGGCGGTGGCCAGCAGGTTGGGCATGGGGCCGAAGGGATGGCGGCGGAAGTCCTGGTCGAGCCCGGCCACGATCACCCGGATCCCGGCGTCGGCGAGCTCGTTGACCAGGTCGGTCAGCCCCGCGTCGAAGAACTGCGCCTCGTCGATCCCCACCACCTGCACGCCCCAGTGGAGCTTCTCGCGCAGGTCCTT
>DASWIG010000004.1:0-2626 GCA_036397835.1 Thermoanaerobaculia bacterium | reverse complement strand
GCAAGGACCGTGACGAGGTCTACCGCAAGGCGGTCGAGCTGCGTCCTCGGCGCTTCGCCATGCTCTTCACCGGGAAGATGCCTGAGGGGACGGCGATCGTCCTATGAGCTTCGCATTCGACCCGGATAGCGGACTCATCGTCGTCAGGTGTGAGCTACGCGGTCCGTCAGGTGAGGCGATTCTTCGCCTGGCCCTGGACACAGGGGCTACACGTACGACGATCAACGCGGCCATGCTGACGGCTATTGGTTATGATCCGGCGCTCTCTCCCGAACGCTTTCAGGTAACGATGGGCAGTGGCGTCGAGTACGTTCCTCGGATTGTCGTCGAAAAGATGAGAACTCACGCCTTGCGGCGCGCGAAGAGCAGACCCGACCACGTCGCGTCGACGGCGCAGACCTTGTAGTCCACCCAGCCGGCGGCGAGGCCGAAGGCGCGGACGTCGGGCTCGGCGATGTCGGTCGCGACGCCCGAGGCCTTCTTGGGCCAGCAGATCCACAGCGCGCCACGCTCGCCGAGGAGGCGCTCGGCCGCCGCGAAGCGGCGCCGGAGCTCGGCGAGGGAGCGCGCGAAGAGGAGGACGCGGTCGGCCGCACCGCGCGCCTGCCGCTTGACGCGGACATCGTTCGGAAGCTCGCCGAGGGTCGCGTCGAAGTCGTCGGGTGCGCCCAGGAGCGTCACCGTCTCGCCGCTCTTGATGCCCAAGTGTAGAGTCTCACACTATTTCGTGACCGCCGGACGGTTTTGTGCGTAGATTAAACCGTGGCGAAATAAAGTGGGAGCGGTCTCGCGGGATAACGTTGGACTCCACACTGAGGGAGAACATCGCTACCAGCCCTTCTGACGGACCTACATTAACCGCTCTCTGCTGCCCCCATGGCACGAAGAACGGCTCGCGGCTCGCGGTCAATGACGGTCAGCAGCACCTTGGCGGGCCCTTCCGGGATCCGCCGACCCTGCTCCCAGTTCTGGACCGACCTGATCGAGAATGCGAATCGCTGGGCGAATTCCCGCTGAGTCATTCCCAGGCGCTGGCGCAGGGACTTGACGTCTACGAGCGGAACGTGGACCACATGCTCATGAGTGCCTTTGCGATCCCCCCTGACATAGGCGATCGCGTTCTCCAGACCTTCTGCGATGTCATCGACCAGTTTGCTCATTTCCTGCTCCGCTGCTTGATTTCGCTCTTGAGGACTTCCAGGAGTCTGCGCAATCTCAGCCGGTGCTCAGTGGTCAGATCCTCCTGGACGCTCTTGTGGTAGATGGTCAGCAAAAAGATCGGCCAATTCGAATTGTAGAAGTAGTAGATCAGCCGCAAGCCACCGCGTTTGCCGCCGCCTTTCATCGCCCAGCGCAACTTCCTGAGCCCCCCGGTACCCGGGATCAGGTCCCCTGCCTCGGGATGGCAAGCGATAAAATCAATCAGGTCGTGCCGATCGTCGTGGGAGAGATAGGCGTCAGCCTGTGAGGGAAACGGTGGAACCTCCACCACGGTGATCGGCGCCTCAACCATCACGATCAGATCGTATACGCCAACGGCGTACAATGTCAAGCACCTTTTGCCGGAGCTGGGCTTGGTCGCAGCGCGTTGGCTCCCGCAGCATCCTCAGGGAGGTCCAGAGCAGCCGTCCCGGCTGCTCCCATGCAGGCGAGACGCCTGCACCACAACCCGGAGGACTCACGCCTTGCGGCGCGCGAAGAGCAGACCCGACCACGTCGCGTCGACGGCGCAGATCTTGTAGTCCACCCAGCCGGCGGCGAGGCCGAAGGCGCGGACGTCGGGCTCGGCAATCTCGGTCGCGACGCCCGAGGCCTTCTTGGGCCAGCAGATCCACAGCGCGCCGCGCTCGCCGAGAAGGCGCTCGGCCGCCGAAAAGCGTCGCCGGAGCTCGGCGAGGGAGCACGCGAAGAGGAGGACGCGTTCGGCCGTACCGCGCGCCTGACGCTTGACGCGGACATCGTCCGGCAGCTCGCCGAGGGTCGCGTCGAAGTCGTCGGGTGCGCCCAGGAGCGTCACCTTCTCGCCGCTCTTGATGCCCAGCTTCTTGGGCAGCGGCGTCCCCGAATAGCCCGCCGTCGTCGCCATTGGATCGACGCTATCATCCGTCCGACGGGGAATCGGCGCCGTGACGGGCCTTCCCGCTGGGAGCACAGGCGTCTCGCCTGCATCCGCCCTCAGAAGTGAGGAGATCCGGCCAGCCGAGCGAGCGGAGACGATGGGGCTTGGAGATAACCGGCGTCGGCTGCTAGAATGAGGGTATGACTGCGAAGGAACACCTGTACGAGCTCGTCGAGGCGGGCGACGCGTCGCCAGGCGGCAGGGCGTAGGAGAGCGAAGCCGCGAAGGCTATTCAGGAGGTATCCATGGGCGAGCTGCTCACCGTCGCAGAGATCCAGGAGCAATACGGATCGGAGTGGGTCCTGGTCGAGGATCCTGAAACCAACGAGGCGCTCGAGGTCGAGCGCGGCAAGGTTCGGTACCACAGCAAGGACCGTGACGAGGTCTACCGCAAGGCGGTCGAGCTGCGTCCTCGGCGCTTCGCCATGCTCTTCACCGGGAAGATGCCTGAGGGGACGGCGATCGTCCTATGAGCTTCGCATTCGACCCGGATAGCGGACTCATCGT
>DASWIG010000003.1:0-15824 GCA_036397835.1 Thermoanaerobaculia bacterium | reverse complement strand
CTGAACCCTTGTGGTCGGCAGGCATGACCCCCAAGAGGGGATAGAATCACGTCAACCGCGCGGCTCCGCCATGATCGAGCTCCCCTACGGCATCGCCGACTTCCACCGCATCCGCACCCGCGGCATGCTCTACGTCGACCGCACTTCCTACCTCGGCGAGGTCGAGAGGCTCGGCGACGTCCTCGTCTTCCTGCGTCCGCGGCGGTTCGGCAAGTCGCTGTGGCTCCAGACGCTGGCCAACTACTACGACCTGCGGCAGGAGGGCGAATTCGACGCGCTCTTCGGCGGCCTCGCCGCGGGCCGCGATCCGACGCCGCTCGCCAACCGTTTCTTCGTGCTCCAGTGGAACCTCTCCGAGATCGACGCCGGCGGCGGCGTCGAGCGGATCGCCGAGAGCATCCGCGAGCACGTCTCGTCGCGGGCCAAGATCTTCGCCCTGGACTACGACGGCCACCTGCCCGCCGCGGTGAACACCGCCGCCAGTCCGGCGGCCGTCCTCGACAGCCTCCTGAGCGTCGTGCGCAAGACGCCCTTCAAGCTTTACCTCCTGATCGACGAGTACGACAACTTCGTCAACGAGGTCATGGTCCAGGACGCCGACACCTACCGCGCCCTCTTCGGCAGAGCCGGTCCTTACAAGGAGCTGTTCAAGTCGGTCAAGACCGCGACGGAAGGCCAGGGATTGGAGCGCGTCTTCGTGACCGGCGTCTCGCCGGTGGCTTTGAACGACCTGACGAGCGGCTTCAACAACGCCGAGGACGTCTCCCTGAAGCCGGCTCTCGCCGCCCTCTGCGGCTTCCGGCGGCAAGAGATCGAAGTCCTCCTGGAGTCGATCGCGGCCGAACGGGAGCTCTCCCCCGAGACGGTCGCGCAGGCCCTCGACACCATGCGGACCTGGTACGACGGCTACCGGTTCGCCACGAGCGGGGACGAGCTCCTCTACAATCCGACCAACGCGCTCTACTTCCTGAAGAGCTTCTACCTCGACGGCACGCCGCCCGAAGAGCTCCACGACGAGAACCTACGGACGGATCGCGACAAGCTCGCCTTCCTGGGACGCACCGCGGCGGGTTCCGGGGTGATCGAGAAGCTCATGGAGGGCGACGGGGTCATCGACGTCCCGCGGCTGGTGACCAGTTTTTCCCTTGACGACCTGACGGCGCGGCTGGCGAAGGATCGGGGAGCCGTCGCCTCGTTTCTCTACTACATGGGCCTGCTGACCCTGACGGACACCCCACGCCGCTTGCGGATTCCCAACCTGGTCGTGCGCAAGCTCTTTCTCGACCGTCTGCTGGGGATCTACCTGCCCGATCTCGCCGACAGTTACGAGGCCAGGGAGATCGCCATGGGCTTCTTCCGCGACGGCGACCTGCAGCCGTTGCTCGACTTCTTCGAAGAAAAGCTCTTGCCGATCTTTTCGAATCGTGATCGCGGCGCCGCTCCGAGAAAGCTCGGAGGCAGTGGCATCGGCGTCAACGAAATGGTCGTCAAGAGCCTATTCCTGGCCGTGTTATTCGATGACGCGCGCTACGTCGTTTCGTCCGAGGTAGAGCTCGAGCGCCGCTACGCGGATCTCTGCCTTCTCGTGCGTGACGAGATGCGCTCCTATGGTTTCTTCGACGTCCTCTTCGAGTTCAAGCTGGTGCGGCGCAAGGAGCTGGGGAAAAAAGGGCAAGAGCTGCGCGACATGGACGAAGCGGTGCTACGGCAGATTGGGGCCGTGACGAAGGCGTTCGCCGAGGCCCGGGATCAGATCGAGCGCTACCGCGAAAGGCTCGTGAAGATCACTCCGGTGACGTTGAAGCTGCGGTGCTACGCCGTCGTCGCTATAGGCCTCGAGCGGATCCTGGGTGAGGAGGTCACCGCGCCATAGCGCCCAGTCACCCACGCGGCCGCTCTCGAGCCGGTCGTCCTGGTGCTCGCCGCGAAGCGCCAAAGCGCGCTAAGATACCCCGCGCGGACGGAAAGGAGCGACGATGCGAGGCGCGGGCGGCACCGAAGGCGGCGTGGGACGGTTCCTGATCGGCCTGGCGATGTTCGTCGGCGGGGCCTACCTGCTATTGAACGCCATCCACGTCGGATCGGGCTTCGGGCTCGGCGCCGTGCTCTACCGCTTCGGCTGGGGCCAGGTCACCGGCGGCATGATCCTCATCCCTTTCCTCTTCGGCGTCGGCTTGCTCTTCTACGACGCCAGGAGCTGGATCGGCTGGGCGCTCACGGCGGGCTCGCTCGTGGCCCTCGTCTTCGGCGTGCTCGTCAGCCTGCGCTTCGCGATGCGGCCGATGACGGCGTTCGAGCTGCTCGCCATCCTGGTGCTGTGCTTCGGCGGCCTCGGGCTGCTGCTGAGCGCGCTGCGCGACTTCGGCGCCGGAGCGAGCCCCGGTTAGGAGACTGCCGACGGCCCCGACTTGGCAATTCAGCCCAGATCTGATGAGATCACCGGCGGCCGGGACGGGCGGAGGAGAAGGATGAGACTGGTAACACGAGCCGACTTGGACGGGCTGGCCTGCGCGCAGATCGTCGCCGAGAACGAGACGCTCGACGACGTCGTGCTCGTCCACCCTCAGGAGATCACCGACAAGAAGGTCGAGATCCGCGCCGGCGACGTGCTCGCCAACCTCCCCTACCACCCGAAATGCGCGCGCTGGTTCGACCACCACCTGCTCACCGAGTCGAACGAGAAGCCGCCGCCGGACTTCGACGGCCTCTACCGCCTGGCGCCGAGCGCCGCCCAGCTCGTGTGGGAGTACTACGGCCAGGACGCCAGCTACGCCCGCCTGGTCGACGAGACCAACCGCCTCGACTCCGCCCAGCTCTCGGAGCGCGACGTCACCCAGCCCCAGGGCTACATCCTGCTCGGCTTCACCCTCGACCCCCGCTCCGGCCTCGGCGACGAGGAGGTCTACTTCATGCGCCTCCTCGGCTGGCTGCGGGAGAAGAAGACGATCGAGGAGGTGCTGCTGCTGCCCGAGGTCAACAGCCGCGTGGTGCGGATGTACGAGCAGAACGAGGACTTCTGCTGGACGCTGATGAACACCTCGCGTCTCGACGGCAACGTGGTCTTCACCGACTTCCGGCGGGTCAAGGACCCGCCCGCGGGCAACCGCTTCCTGATCTACACCCTCTTCCCGGAGGCCAACGTGTCGGTGCGCGCGCAGTGGGGCAGGAACCGCGACCACGTGATGGTGCAGGTGGGCCACTCGATCTTCAACCGCACCTGCAAGACCTCGGTCGGCGAGCTGATGTCGGACTACGGCGGCGGCGGCCACCGCGGCGCCGGCTCTTCGCCCCTGCCGCTGCTCGAGGCCGACGCCAAGATCCTCGAGATCATCGACACCTTGCGCCAGAACGGGTAGTCGGGTCAGAACATCCACAGGCTGCGGCTCTTGCCGCGCAGCGACGCCAGGCACCGCGAGGCGGCCAGGCGCACCTCCTTGACGCGGTCGTCGACCGTCCGCCGCAGCGCCTCCTCCAGGCCGTCGATCTCCGGCGGCGTGCAGGTGAGCCCTTCGATGACCTCGGCCAGGCGCCGCAGGACGAACGCCGGCTCGAACTGCTCGCCGTGCTCCATCCAGTGCCGGGCCAGCGCCCGCAAGGCGGTGATGCCGCCGATTTTGGCCAGGGCCTCGATCACCAGGGGCTCGAGGTCCGGGTCGGCGAGCAGCGGCTCGATCTCGCCGACGTGCTCGGAGGAGCCGAGCCGGCCGACCGCCTCGAGCGCCGCCGCCTGCACCCAGGGTATGCCTTTCAGGTGGGGCAGGATCGCCGGCAGACCGCGCACGTCGCCGATGCGCGCCAGGGCCAGGATGGCCTCCTGCACCACGTTGGGGTCGTCGTGCTCGAGCACGCGGGCGAGCGGCTCCACGGCCTGGCGGTCGCGCAGGTGGGCGAGCACCTGGATGGCCTGCACCACCACGTCCGACTCCTCGTCCGCGAGCAGCGCGCAGGCGAGCTCGAGCGAGCGCCGGCGCCGCAGCTTGAGCATCTCGACCGCGGCGTTGCGCCGCACGTCGTCGTCCTCGTGCAGGTACTTCAGGAGCCGCGAGTCGGAAAGGATGGCGGCGCCAAGGCCCAGGGCGCGCTGGCGCACCTGTGGGCGCGGGCTGCGGATCACCCGCTCGAAGACCGCCAACTGGTCGTCGGGATCGAGCTCCGGCAGCATGTCGAGGAGCTGGAAGTTGCGGACCATCGACTTCGACGGGTCCGCATTCGAGTCGGTGAGATTCGGCGTCGACCTCCCGGACTTCATCGTGTCTGCTGGTCGCTCGTCCGACGGTTCCTTCAACCAATCCATGACAACCGCTCCTGCCCCTGATGGACCATCCTGGCTTCTACCGAACCTTCCAGCCGACTATATACTGCGCGAGCCCATGGCCGTACCCTTCATCGACCTTCGCCGCTTCGAGCCCGACTTCCTCGAGCGCTGGCACGCCAGGTGCCGCGAGGTCACCGCCGGGGCCTGGTTCGTCGGCGGCCCCGAGGTTGCCCGGCTCGAAGAGACCCTCGCCCGCGATGCCCGGACGCCCGCGGTGGTGGCGTGCGCCAACGGCACCGACGCGCTGCAGCTCGCGCTGCGCGCCGCCGGCGTCGGCGCCGGCGACGCCGTGCTGATGCCCGACGCCACCTTCTGGGCCACCTTCGAGGCCATCGTCAACTGCGGCGCCCGGCCGGTGACCGTCGACGTCGACGAGAGCGACCTGCAGATGGACTTCGACCTCTTCCGCCGGGCGGTCGACGAATACCGCCCGCGGGCGGCGATCCTCGTCCACCTCTACGGCTGGGGCTCGGCGCGCCTCGACGACTACCGCGCCTTCTGCCGCCAGCGCGGCCTGCCGCTGATCGAGGACGGCGCCCAGGTCTTCGGCGTCAGTTGGCGGGGGGCGTCGATCTTCGCGGGCGCCGAGCTCGCCACCGTCTCGTTCTACCCGGCCAAGGTGCTCGGCGCCTGCGGCGACGCCGGCGCCGTCTACTGCGCGAGCGCCGAGCTCGGCGAGCGCGTGCGCCGTCTCGGCAACCACGGGCGCGCCGGCCAGTACCACCACGACCTGGTGGGCTGGAACAGCCGCATGAGCGGCTTCGACGCCGCTTACCTCAACCTCTCCTACGAATACCTGCCGGCGCGCCTGGCGTCGCGGCGGCGGACCGTGGGCGTCTACCGGGAGCGGCTGCGGGAGCTCGGCGTCCGGGTCGCGGAGCCGCCCGCCGGCTACGAGGAGAACGGCTACTTGAACGTCACCCTGATCGCGCCGGAGCGCCGCCCGGCGGTGGAGGCGGCGCTGCGCGAGTCCGGCATCGGCTTCGCCAACACCTACCCGTCCGCGGTCTCGAAGCAGCCCGGGGCCGCGGGCTTCCTCGCCGGCCAGGTCGGCGGCGAGGTCGCCGACCGGCTGGCGCGCAGCGTCGTCAACCTGCCCGTCTTCGCCTACCTCGAGGACCGGGAGACCGAGGAAGTGCTGGCGGCGATGAAGGCGCTTTGAAGTCAGGAGCCCCGAGAACCAAGAGAGGCCAACACTGCTCATGCCAAGCGAAAGCGAAAGCTCGCCGGAAGACGTCCTGTCGGATCCCCTCCTCATCGAGCTGATGCGGGAAACGCTCTACGAGATGACCCTGAAACGTCTCAACCGTCTGCTGGAAAGGATGGACGAGGACGAGGAAGACGTCGACGACACGGAAATCGACGACGACGAGGAGGAAGACGAGGACGACGAGGAAGACGAGGAGGACGACATGGAGCCCGCGGACCTCGAAGCGTTTCTCGCGGGCGGCCTGCGTCCGGACCGCGAATTCGATCTCGACGCGCTGGCGGCGGCGATGGCGGCGCTTCCGGACATGGATGAAGAGCTGGAAGACGCCACCGAGGCGAAGGAGGAGCGGATCGCCCGGATCAACGACTGTCTGCATGCGATCATCCAATGCCTGGGAGACCTGAAGCATCGCTATTCGCTGCTCTGGGCAAGGGCTCGGCTCGCGGAGAAGCTCGATACTCGCGACGAAGACCCGACCGAATTCTTCGTCAACGTCGACGGCCACCGACACCGCATCACTCTTCCCATGGAAGTGGACGACGAAGAGAAGAAAGAGCTCGACGAGCTCATGGCCGTGGTCAATCAACGAAAGACCAACGTGGCCCGCGCCGACGACGTCATCGTGAGGGTGCGCAAGCGTGAAAGCCCGTTCGACAACTTCCTCCTGGCCCACGGATTCGAGAACATGGGCATCGAAGTCACCGGCGTCAAGCCGTTCTTGCGCAAGCGGATCGCCGATCCTCCCTACCTCGCCTCCATCGTCACCGCGGTCAACACGGCCACGGCTCCCTGGCGCACGCGGACCTCGCGGACGCCGGAGGAGATCGAGGCGGAGCGCGACAGGAAACGGGCGCGAATCGAAAGGAAATACCCGCAGTACTGGGGACCGAAGGGCGCCGGAACGATACTCTGCACCTTCGGCGCACTGTGCCGGTATGCCGAAGTGGTTCACTTCGACGATGCGGAAAGGCTGCCCGGCAAGGCGACGGACCCTCACGCCTGCTTCGCGGACGCCTTGCCGGCGCTGGCGGCGCTTTCCGAGCTGGTCGAGGAGAAGATACGCGAGGGGGGAGATCCCCGCCAGGACCTCGAAGACGTGAAGCCTGCTCGACAGTTCTTCTTGTGCCCCGTGATCGGAGGTTACGCGAAAGCCCCGGAGCAGGCGCAGCCCCTGGCCGAGCACGCGCACCGGCTCATCACGAAGGAAGTCGAGCTCGACCGGGAGCGCAGGAGCGCCCATACGTCCTCGACCGCCGAGTACGCCGCGCGACAGCTACGGCTGGCCTTTGTCGCCAACCGGGAGCTGGTGGCGGAAAACGAGCTCGGCAAAGCGGTCATCTTGGGCAACTGCGAGCTGGTACGCCTGGAGCCGAGCAAGAAGGTGACCAACGAAAAGCGGCTCCTGAAGCTCCTCAACGCCGCCTTCGAGACCGCTTCGAGGTCGCGCGGCGGGGCGGCGATGACGATTTTCTGATCCGGTGCCGGGACGCACTCTTACCTCCGCGCTCGAGCCGGCCCGCCCCTGAGCCGCCGCTCAGAAGAAGACCAGACGACTGCTGCCGTCGAAGGCTTCTACCGTGCCGACGCGGGCGGCCTCGCCGACGCCCGCCTCGCGCAGCGCGGCGAGGGCCGCTTCGACGTCGGCGGCGGCGAGCGCCGCGAGGAGGCCGCCGCTGGTCTGCGGGTCGAGGAAGATCTCCTCGTGCCAGGCCGGCAGGCGGCGCTCGAAGCGGGTCTGCGCCGTGACCATCTCGCGGTTGACCGCGTTGACGCCGGTGGTCATGCCGCGCTCGTACATGGCCAGGGCCTCGCGCATCAGCGGCACCGCGTCGATCTCGAGGCGCAGCGTCACGCCCGAGCCCTCCGCCATTTCGTAGGCGTGGCCGGCGAGGCCGAAGCCGGTCACGTCGGTCACGGCGTGGACGTCGAAGCCGCGCAGCACCTCGGCCGCCGTCTTGTTGAGCCGGGTGATCGTCGCCAGGCACGCGTCAAGAGCCTCGCGTGAGACCCAGCCCTTGCGGTTGGCGTTGAAGAGCACGCCGCTGCCGATCGGCTTGGTCAGGATCAGGGCGTCGCCGGCGCGGGCGCCGGCGTTCGTCCACACCTCGTCGGGATGGACGAGACCGGTGACGGAGAGCCCGAACTTGGGCTCCTCGTCGTCGGTCGAGTGGCCGCCGATGAGCACCGCGCCGGCCTCGGTGATCTTGTCGAGGGCGCCGGCCACGATGCGGTGGAGCACTTCGGGCTCGAGCTTGTCGCCGGGGAAGCCCACCAGGTTCAGGCAGGCCAGCGGCCGCCCGCCCATGGCGTAGACGTCCGACAGCGCGTTGGCGGCGGCGATCTGACCGAAGAGGAAGGGATCGTCGACCGGCGGGGTGATGAAGTCGGCGGTCATCACCAGGGCGGTCTCCTCGTCGAGTCGATACACGCCGGCGTCGTCGTAGGTGTCGAAGCCTACGAGCACGTTGGGATCCTCGTTCCTGGGCAGACCTTGGAGCAGCGCGCCGAGCCCGACCGGGCTCAGTTTGGCCGCTCAACCACAGGTCTTGGCCAGACTGGTCAGGGTCGGTTTCTTGAACAGCTTCAGCACGGCTCTGCTCCTATGGGTTCGACGCGGTCTGATTGTACGCGATCCTCGGAGGCTTGGAGGCCGCTCGGACATGGAGTATCCTGTGCCTTGAGATGACGAAGCCGGCTTACTCGTGGCACCCGATCGAGGACTACGAAGTCGATCCCGCCGGTCTCGCCCGAAGCGAGCTGCGAGAGCTCGCGGCGGTCTGGGACGAACAGCGTGACGCGCTGGAGCAGATCGACGGTCTCAGAGCGTTCAACGAGAAACTGAACCGAGAATGGGCGATCGAGACCGGGCTGCTGGAGCGAGTCTACACGCTGGATCGGGGCGTCACCCAGATTCTCATCGAGCGCGGCATCGATGCGGCCCTTATACCGCGGCACCAGAACGGCCAGGACCCGGAACGCGTCGCGGCCATCCTCCGTGACCACGAGGCGGTCGTCGAAGGTCTCTTCCTCTTCGTCAAGGGGGCTCGGTCGCTCTCGACCTCCTACGTCAAGGAGCTCCACGCTCAGTTGACGAGGAATCAGCGGACCATGACGGCGATCGACAGCATGGGCCGGACGATGGAGGTCACGCTCGTTCACGGCGAGTACAAGAACCGTCCCAACAACCCGACCCGCCGGAACGGCTCTCTCCACGAATACTGTCCGCCCGAGCACGTCGCCTCCGAGATGGACCGCCTCGTCGCGCTCCACCTCGAGCACGATGGCGCGAGTGTGCCGCCGGAGGTTGAGGCCGCATGGCTCCATCACCGCTTCACGCAGATCCATCCCTTCCAGGACGGCAACGGGCGGGTGGCGCGGGCTCTCGCGAGCCTGGTCTTCATCAGGGCTGGTTGGTTTCCTCTGGTGATCCGCGACACCGCGTCGGAGCGTGGGAGCTACATCGCGGCTCTGGAGACCGCCGACGGCGGTGGTCTGGAACCCTTGGTGCGCATCTTCTCGACGGCTCAAAAGAAGGCTCTCGTGCAAGCGCTCGGCATCAGCGGCCAGGTGATTCGCTCGACGCGCCCCGAGCAGGTCATCAAGGCGGCAGGCGCGAAGCTTGAGGAGAGGAAGCGAAGGAGGATCGCGGAATGGGAGAAGGCCAAGGAGACCGCTCGCAGGCTCCAGGACGTTACCGAGCAGCGCCTCGAAGAAATCGTGACCTCCCTCGAAAGGGAAACGTCCGGCTATCTTCCGGGTGCGAAGTTCCGGGCCGAGACCGTGCGGCACGGCGAAGGTCGCGACTATTACTTCCGCGGTCAGATCATCGATACCGCCCGACACCTCGACTACTACGCCAATACCCAGGAGCACCGAGCCTGGAGCAGGCTCGTCCTGCGTGGAGACGTGCAGGCGGAGATCGTCGTCTCAGTGCATGGTACGGGCCACGAGTTTCGGGGCGTCCTGGCCGTTTCGGCTTGCTTCTTCCGTAGGGAAGAGACGGAGGAAGGTGAACGGCAGATCGTCGGCCTGACCCCCCTTTCAGACGAGATCTTCCAGATCAACTACAGGGAGAACGAAGTGGCTGCCGTCGACCGTTTCCGGGACTGGCTCGAAGAAGCCCTCGTCAGGGGGTTGGAGCTCTGGCGCAAGACTTTGTAATAACGCTATAGAAATGCAGTGCGCGCGCTCCAGGCGCCGGCGGGCGCGCACGAGGTCGCCGAGCCGCGCGTGGAGGTGGCCCTCCGCCCACAGCTTGCGCGCCCGCTCGTCCTGCCAGCCGTCCAGGCCCCAGGCGCTCACGCCGGCGTGAATCGGCCGGATGACGTCAGTGTCGGCGCTCACGCTGGCGTGAATCGGCCAGATGACGCCAGTGTGGACGCGTACGCTGGCGTGAATCGGCCGGATGACGTCAGCGTCGGTGCTCACGCTGGCGTGAATCGGCCAATTCACGCCAGTGGCGGTGCTCACGCTGGCGTGAATCGGTCAAATGACGTCAGTGTGGGCGCGTACGCTGGCGTGAATCGGCCGGATGACGTCAGTGTCGACGCTCACGCTGGCGTGAATCGGCCAGAGGATCTCGGCGCCGAAGCCGCCACCGCCGGGTGGCAAGGGTGAGCCCACGCGGCCGTGACCGGAGTCGGCGGCAACGGACGGCATTCCTCGAGCCGTCGAGAGCAGCACGAGCTCACCCTTGTGCTCGGAGCTGGAGCTCGCTGAGAGCGTCGACGGTGACGCGCTGCACGGGCGCCTTCCCGCTGACGATCGTGGGCCTCAACTCCACCTGGCTCCAGTACGCCGCGGGCGACTTCGAGGGCAAGCTGCTGGTCCCGATCGAGCAGCTCCGGGCGGCCCTGGCACCGGCGGGAGAACGTCAGCCTTATGCCCTTGTCGGAGCCCCTGGTCTCTCAAATCGGTCTTGTCGACACTTTTGTCGACGAGCCGATCCGCGGCTTCGCCGCGGAAATCCCCCCTCGTTCCCCCCTTTTTCAAAGCGCTCGGCCGCCCACTCGCGGTACGCGGCGAGGGCCGCGTCGTCGACGGGCTCGGGCGAGGTCGGGGTCCGGCTCAGCAAGCCGAAGGACGACCGGCGGGGCCTCGGAGGAAGGGCCTTGAGCGGCCCGAGCGGCGGCGCCGACGCATCTTTGATTTCAACAAGGCACCATGGGAGCTCCCGTGGTGTGCAGTTAGTATAGCCACGATGTCTCGCACCATATGGCTTCTCCTCGCCTCGCTCGCACCGGCGGCCGTGGCCGGCGAGACGACGCCCGCCGTCGACGCCGGCGCCCGGCGCACGCTCGAGCTCTTCCCCGCCGGCGAGCTCTACCCGCCCTATCTCGCCGATCTCCACCGCCCGGGCTTCGGGCTCGTCCAGGTCCACGCCGCGAGCACCACCGTCGACGACGCCGGCGACCGGCGCTTCGACCTGCGGCTGGGCGGCAGCTTCGGACTGCTGCGCCTGCGTCCCCGCGACCGGCCCGACCGCGGCTGGCAGCTCGACATCGTCGCCGGCTTCGATGGCCAGTTCGACGTCGACCGCTCCTACGACAACATCGGCTGGGACGGCAACTACGGCCTCTCGCTGGTCACCGCACGCGACCACGGTCTGGCCTTCAAGGTGGGCGTCTACCACACCTCGAGCCACGTCGGCGACGAGTACGCCGAGCGCACCGGACGCCGGCGCATCGGCTACACCCGCGAGGAGCTCGTCGCCGGCCTCAGTTGGACGCCCGCCGCGCGCTGGCGGCTCTACGCCGAGACCGGCTGGGCCTACGACCGGCGCAACGAGGAGCTCCAGGAGCCGGGCCGCCTTCAGGCCGGCGTCGAGCACACGGCGCCCGCGACCCTCTGGGGCGGACGCCTCGGCTGGTTCGCCGCCGCCGACCTCTCGGCGACCGAGGAGCGCGACCGGAGCGTCGACGCGTCGATCCAGGCCGGCCTCCTCGTCCTTTCCGGCCCTCGCCGCTGGCGTCTCGCCGCCGGCTTCTACGACGGCCGTTCGACCCTCGGCGAGTTCTTCCAGGACGACGAACGCTTCCTCACCCTGGGCCTCTGGCTCGACCTCTGAGCGCTCTCCTTGGCGACCGGGCTTGCTATTCCGGCACCGATGTGACACGCTCCGTCCGTCGCCGCGACACGCGGCGTTCAATCGGGCCTCGTGCCCAAACGGCGGCCTCGCCGGCTAAGTCCCCCGTTCAACCCCCTTTTCCAGCCGGATCGTTCGAGTGGCGCAGCACCTGACTGCCCTGTGGGGCCGTCGCGCGTCCTCAGAAAGAACACGACCATACAGATGAGCTTTTCTTCGTTCAACCTTCACCCCGACCTGCTGCGCGGCGTCGCCGACCTCGGCTTCACGGTTCCCACCAAGATCCAGAGCGACGGCATTCCACCGGCTCTCGCCGGCCGCGACGTGCTCGGCTGCGCCATGACCGGCAGCGGCAAGACGGCGGCGTTCGTGCTGCCCGTGCTGCACCGCCTGCTGGGCCAGCGCCGCGGCACCACCCGCGCCCTGGTGCTGGCGCCCACCCGCGAGCTGGCGGCCCAGATCGTCGAGCACACGAACGGCCTGGCGCGCCACACCCCGCTCAGGGCCGCGGCCGTCTACGGCGGCGTCCCCATGGCGCCCCAGGAAAGGGCGCTGCGCCAGGGGGTGGACGTCATCGTCGCCTGCCCGGGCCGTCTGCTCGACCATCTCGACCGTCCCTACGCCCGGCTGCACGACCTTGACTTCCTGGTGCTCGACGAGGCCGACCGCATGCTCGACATGGGCTTCCTGCCCGACATCCGCCGGGTGCTCAAGCACATCGGGCCGGTCAAACAGTCGCTGCTCTTCTCCGCCACCATGCCGCCCGCCATCGTCTCCCTGTCGCGCCAGCTTCTGCGCGACCCGGTGAAGCTCGACGTCGAGCGGCCGGCGGCGCCGGCCACCGGCGTCGCGCAGGCGGTCTACCCGGTGCCGCAGGAGCTCAAGTCGGCGCTCTTGGTCGGTCTGCTCAAGAGCGACGAGATCAAGAACGTCCTCGTCTTCACCCGCACCAAGCACCGGGCCAACCGCCTCGCCCAATTCCTCGACCGCGCCGGCGTACCTTGCGACCGCGTCCACGGCAACCGCAGCCAGGCCCAGCGCACCCAGGCCCTGGCCGGCTTCAAGTCCGGCCGCTATCGGGTGCTGGTCGCCACCGACGTGGCGGCCCGCGGCATCGACGTGGAAGCCCTGTCCCACGTCGTCAACTTCGACGTGCCGAGCGTGCCCGACGACTACATCCACCGGGTCGGGCGCACGGCGCGCGCCGGCGCCACCGGCGAGGCCTACACGTTCGTGGCGCCGCAGGAGCAAGACGAGCTGAGGGCGATCGAGCGCAAGGTGGGCCGCAGCCTGCCCCGCCGCCAGCTCGCCGGCTTCGACTACAAGGGACGGCCGGCCGAGAAGCTCGAGATCCCGATCGGCGAGCGCATTGCCGCGATCCGTTCCCGGAAGGCCGAGGAGCGGGCGCGCGCCCAGGCGAAAGCCGAACGCAAGCCGCACCAGCACCAGGCGTCACAGCACGCGGCGCAAAAGCCGGCGACTGCGGCCGCCGGCAGCGGCAGCGGCCAGCGACGTTCGCGGCGCTCGCGCGGCGGATCCTCTCGCGGCCGCGCGACCGGCGCTCGCTGGTAGACGGTAGACGGCGGTCAGAGGGCGGTATCATGGGCTCGTGTTCCTCCGAGCCCGCGTCGCCCCGCTCCTCGCCGCCCTGACGCTCGCCGCCTGTGCCGGCGAGCCGGCCGAGCGGCCCTCGGTGCTGCTGATCTCGGCGGACTCGCTGCGCACCGACCGCCTGGCCCCATGGAACGTCGTGGACGCCCCCGCGACGCCCCATCTCGACCGCCTGGCGGCGCGCGGCACCGTCTACCTCGACGCCTGGGCCACCAGTCCCTGGACGGCGCCCGCCATGGTCTCGGTGCTCACCGGCCTCTACCCGCCGAGCCACGGCATCGCCTACCGCGACGACACCACGCCGCAGACGCTCCCCACCCTGCCGCGGATCCTCGCGGGCCACGGCTACCGGCTCGGCAACTTCTCCTTCTTCTCCGAGATCTCCTACTTCCGCAACCTCGGCCTGGGCTCCCCGGTGGAGGACCTGCGCCACGAGACGGTGGCGGCGAGCTTCCGCCGCTGGCTCGCCGAGGTGCCGGCCGGCGAGCCCTTCTTCGCCTGGGTCCACCTGCTCGAGACGCACCTGCCCTACGGCGCCACCGGCTACCGCGCCACCGAGGTGCAGGTCGAGGGGTCGCCGGGGCTGCGCGAAGCGCAACTGCGCGCCGCCGTGCCGCTCGGCTCCGTCGAGTTCGCCGACGGCGACCGCGACGTGCTGCTCGAGCTCTACGACCGCGACGTCCGCGAGATGGACGGCGCCCTGGGCGAGGTGCTCGCCGCCCTCGACGAGCACGGCCGCCCTGACGCCACCCTGGTCGTGTTCGTGGCCGACCACGGCGAGGAGCTCCTGGAGCACGGCTGGATCGGCCACGCCTCCACCGCCAGCTTCGCGCGCCTGGTGCCGGAGATCCTGCGGGTGCCGTTGATCGTCGCCGGTCCGGGCGTGCCGGCGGGCGCCGCGCGCCATGAACGAGTGCAGCAGGTCGACGTCGTCCCCAGCGTCCTGCGTCTCGCCGGCTTCGATCCTCCCCAGCCCGTGGACGGACGTCCCCTGCCGGGGCTCTTCCGCGACTGGCTCGGCCGCACCGGCGACGGCCACGAGCTCGCCTTCTTCGACTCCTCGCCCGGCGGCAACCTGACGCCCCAGAGCCGGCGCGGCGAGCGTCTCCAGGGCGTCACCGACGGCCGCTGCCTGCTCGAGGCCCACGCCTACCCCGACCGTCCCGAGGACGTGCGGACCTATGCCGTCGCGGATCCGGAGGCCTGCGGCCGGGAGGCGCGCGAGCGCCTCGCCGCGGCGCTCGACGGCTGGCGCCGGCGGCAGACGGCCCAACGCCTGGCCGTGCTCGCCGCCTACCCCGGCGCCGAGGCCCCGGCCGGCGCCGAGGTCGACGGCTACGCCGGGCGGCTCGAGATCGTCGCGCCCCGCCCCGGCGCCGTGCTCGAGTGGGAGGCGGCCGGCGGCCAGGTCGCCCTCGAGTGGACCGGCGGGGGCGGACCCTACTGGCTCGAGTACCACCTGGGCGAGGGGCTCACGAGCCTGCGCGGGAGCTTCCAGCTCGACCAGCGGCGCGTCGTCTTCGGGCCCGTGCCGCAAGGCTTCTGGAACGACTTGGCGGTCTACAGCCCGTTCCGCGTCCGCATCGTCGACGCCGGAGCGCGCGAGCGCTCGCCGTGGGTCGAGTTCGACGTCCGCACCGCGGCGCCGCGTTGACCGGCCGAGCGGCCACCGGTTGTGCTATTTTTTGGACCGGGCGGATCACGGCAAGAGCGGACCATCCTGATGGACGAAGACCGCAAGCGCGTCGAGGAGGCCCTGCGGCGCAGCGAGTCGCGCCTCGACGCCTTCCTCCGGTCCCTGGACGACATCGCGTTCGAGGTCGACCACGCCGGGGTCTACCTCGACGTCTGGACCCGTGACGAGAGCCTGCTCTTCCGGCCCAAGGAAGAGTTCCTGGGCAAGCGGGCCATCGACGTGTTCGACACCGAGCTCGGACGCAGCCTGCACGAGCTCGCCCTGCGGGTGGCGGCGACCGGCACGGCGGAGACGATCGAATACGCCCTCTCCCTGGAATCCGGCGAGCGCTTCTTTTCCGCGGTATTGACGCCGATCGACGGCGGCGGCGCGAGACCGCGGACGGTGGCCTGCCTCGTCCGCGACGAGACCGAGCGCCGCCGCGTCCAACTGGAGCGCGAGGTCCTGATCCGCAAGCTCGAGGAGAAGAACGCCGAGCTCGAGCAGTACGGCTACACGGTGTCCCACGACCTGCGCAGCCCGCTGCTGACCATCAAGGGCTACCTGAGCTTCCTGGTCAAGAGCGCGTCCGCGGGCAAGCTCGACGAGGTGCGGCAATACGCCGCCGAGATCGACGCCGCGGTCGCGCGCATGACGACGTTGATCGAGGAGCTCCTCGAGCTGTCGCGGGCCGGCCGCGTGGTCAAGGACGCCGAGACCCTGGCGCTCGGCGACCTCGCCCGCGAGGCGGCGGCGGCGCTGGCGAGCTCGATCGAGGAAAGGGGAATCGAGGTGACCGTCCCGCCCGACCTGCCCGCCGTCCGCGGCGACCGGCTGCGCCTGGTCCAGGTCTTCCAGAACCTGCTGGAGAACGCCATCAAGTTCATGGGCGAGACCGCCGCGCCGCGGATCGAGATCGGCGCCCGGG
>DASWIG010000002.1:0-4425 GCA_036397835.1 Thermoanaerobaculia bacterium | reverse complement strand
AAGCCGGTAAAGATCCTCGCCCGATTGATCCGCTTATCCAGAATGTGGGTTGGTGAAATTCTCGGCTTGACTGGCTTCATGGCTGAGGCGGTCAAGTCATAGTGCTCGCTTGACTGTCTTCACGCGTGAACCGGTAAAGTTATCATGGCGCTTGACTGGCTTCACGGGGAAGGTGGTCAGGTCGTCACTGCCGCTTGACCATCTTTACCGTGAGGCTGGCAAAGCCTGAGCCGGCCAGAGTGTTTTTGGGCGGTCAAAATATCCTTCCCATCGTCCCAAAACTCCTCGCGGACCGGCCCGTAGAGAGACAATGGGAGAGGCAGACGCGGAGAACGTCATGGAGACGGCGACCAGCACCCCCCAGCAACCACAGCCCGGCACGGAGAGCGGGCGCGCGCCGGTCTTCAAGGCCGTGGCGGTGACCAAGGTCTACCACATGGGCGAGGTGGACGTTCACGCGCTGCGGGGCGTCGACCTCGAGCTCTTCGATTCGGAGCTGGCGGTGCTCCTGGGGCCCTCGGGCAGCGGCAAGTCGACGCTGCTCAACATCCTCGGCGGCCTCGACGTGCCCACCGCCGGCCGGGTCTTCTACCGCGGCGGCGAGCTGACCGCGGCCGACGAGAGCGAGCTGACCCGCTACCGCCGCAACCACGTGGGCTTCGTCTTCCAGTTCTACAACCTGATCCCCAGCCTGACGGCGCGCGAGAACGTGGCGCTGGTCACCGAGATCGCGCCGGATCCGCTGCCGCCCGCGGAAGCGCTGAAGCTGGTCGGCCTCGGCGAGCGGCTCGACCACTTCCCGTCGCAGCTCTCGGGCGGCGAGCAGCAGCGGGTGGCGATCGCCCGCGCCATCGCCAAGCAGCCCGACGTGCTGCTGTGCGACGAGCCCACCGGCGCCCTCGACATCTCGACCGGCGTCGTCGTGCTGGAGGCCATCGAGCGGGTCAACCGCGAGCTGGGCACGACGACCGCGGTGATCACCCACAACGCCGCCATCGCCAGGATGTCCGACCGGGTGATCACCATGGCCGACGGCCGCATCTCCTCCTTGCGGGAGAACCGCGAGAAGGTCTCGCCGCGCGAGCTCGAATGGTGAAGGGAAGGGCGGTGAGGCGATGACGGCGCTGCAGCGCAAGCTCTTCCGCGACCTCTGGGAGATCAAGGGCCAGGCCCTGGCGATCGCCCTGGTGATCGCCGCCGGCGTGACCATGTTCGTGATGTACCGGAGCACCTTCCGCTCGTTGCGGCTCACCCAGGAGGCCTACTACGACCGCTACCGTTTCGCCGACGTCTTCGCCATGGCCAAGCGCGCCCCCGAGCGTCTCGAAGACCGCATCGCCGAGATCCCGGGGGTGGCGCGGGTGGCGACGCGCGTGGTGGTGGGCGTCACCCTCGACGTGCCGGAGGTCGACGAGCCGCTCTCCGGCCGGCTCGTCTCCATTCCCGGGCAGCGCACCGCCATGTTGAACGACGTGGCGATTCAGAGCGGCCGCTACCTCGAGCCCGACGAGCCCGACGAGGTGCTCGTGAGCGAGGGCTTCGCCCTCGCCCGCGGCCTGGGGCCGGGCGATTCGGTGACGGCGGTGATCAACGGCCGCCGCCGCGACCTCGAGATCGTCGGCGTCGCGCTCTCGCCCGAGTACGTCTACGTGCTCCGCCCCGGCGAGCTGATCCCCGACGACGCGCGTTTCGGCATCTTCTGGATGGGCCGCCGGGCCCTCGCCGCCGCCTACGACATGGAGGGCGGCTTCAACGACGTCGCCCTGACGCTGATGCCCGGCGCCTCGGAGCGCGAGGTCATCGCCCGCCTCGATCGCCTGCTCGAGCCCTACGGCGGGCTCGGCGCCGTCCCCCGCGCCCAGCAGATCTCCCACTGGTCCCTGGAGGCCGAGCTGACGGGTCTCCAGGTCGCCGGCTTCATCATGCCGGCGATCTTCCTCTCGGTCGCGGCCTTCCTCCTCAACGTCGTGCTGCGGCGGATGGTGGCGGTGCAGCGCACCCAGATCGCCGCCTTGAAGGCCCTGGGCTACTCGCGGCGCGAGATCGCCGTCCACTACACCGAGTGGAGCCTGGCGATCGCCCTCACCGGCGGCGCCATCGGCACCGTCGGCGGCGCCCTGCTGGGCAGGGGCATGATCTCGATCTACAACGACTACTTCCGTTTCCCCTTCCTCGCGTACCAGTTGCAGCCCGCGGTGGTGCTGGGGGCGGTCGCGATCTGCCTGGTGGCGGCGGTGCTGGGAGCCTTGAACGCGGTGGCCGGCGCCGTGCGCCTGCCGCCGGCCGAGGCCATGCGGCCCGAGCCGCCGGCGAGCTACCGCGAGAGCTGGCTCGAGCGGGCGGGCCTGAAGAGCTTGCTCTCGCAGCCGACGCGCATGGTGCTGCGCAACGTCCAGCGCCAGCCCGGCCGCACCCTGTCGTCGATCACCGGCATCGCCTTCGCCGCCGCCATGCTCATCGTCGGGCTCTTCTTCATCGACGCCATCGACGAGCTCATGGAGCTGCAGTTCAACCTCATCCAGCGCCAGGACGTGACGGTGTCGTTCGTCGAGCCGGCGTCGTCCGGGGCGCTCCACGAGGTCGCGCGGCTGCCCGGGGTGATGTACGCCGAGCCCTTACGCGCCGTGCCCGTGCGCCTGCGCCACGGCCACCGTTTCCGGCAGACGGCGGTGACCGGCCTGGTCGACGGCGCCGAATTGAACCGCGTGGTCGACGCCTCGTTCGACGAGGTGAGGCTGCCGCCCGAGGGCCTCGTGCTGTCGACCAAGCTGGCCGAGATCCTCGACGTGGAGCGCGGCGACACGGTGACGGTCGAGGTGCTCGAAGGCGCCCGGCCGGTGCGGCGCCTGGCGGTGAGCGACCTGGTCGAGGAGTACATGGGCACCGCCGCCTACATGGACGCCGGCGCCCTCCACCGCCTGCTGCGCGAGGGCGAGAACCTCTCGGGCGCCTACCTGCTGGTCGATCCGGCGCGCGTCGAGGCGCTCTACGCGCGGCTCAAGGCGATCCCCGCCGTCGCCGGCGTGGCGCTCACCTCGGCGGCTTTCACCAGCTTCCAGGAGACGATGGACGAGACCCTCGGCATCATGATCTTCTTCTCCACCTTCTTCGCCGGCGTGATCGCCTTCGGCGTGGTCTACAACGCCGCCCGGGTGTCGCTGTCCGAGCGCAGCCGCGAGCTCGCCAGCCTGCGGGTGCTGGGCTTCACGCGGGGGGAGATCTCCTACATCCTGCTCGGCGAGCTCGCGGTGGTGACGCTCGTCGCCATCCCTCTGGGTCTGGTGATCGGCTACGGCCTGGCGGCCCTGACCTGCTGGGCCTACGACACCGAGCTCTATCGCTTTCCGCTGGTGGTCTCGCCGCGCACCTACGCCTTCTCGGCAATCGTCGTGGTCACGGCGGCGGTGGTCTCGGCCCTGGTGGTGCGGCGGCGGCTCGACCGTCTCGATCTCGTAGAGGTCCTGAAGACCTGGGAGTAACCCATGAGCACTGCATCCAAGAAAAACCGCCGCAAGCGGATCGTCGCCTGGGTCGTGGGCCTGGCGGTCGTCGGATTGATCGCCTGGGCACTGCGGCCGCGGCCCGTCGCGGCCGACTTCGCCGCCGTCGAGCGCGGACCCCTGCGGGTGACCGTGGACGAAGAAGGCGAGACGCGGGTCCGCCACCGCTACATGGTGTCGGCGCCGGTGGCCGGGCGGGTGCTGCGCATCGAGCTCGAGCCCGGCGACGACGTGAGGGCGAACGACACCGTCGTCGCCATCCTCGAGCCGGCGCCCCCCACCCCGCTCGACGCCCGCAGCCGCGCCGAGGCGGAGGCCCGCGTGCTTGCCGCCGAGGCGGCGGTGCAGCGGTCGCGGGCCGAGCGCGACCAGGCCGCCGCCGAGCTGCGCTTCGCCAGGACCGACCTCGAGCGCTACCGCAAGCTGGCGGACGACGAGGTCGTCTCGCGCGAGCGCCTCGACGTCGCCCGGCTCGACGTCGAGCGGCGGGAGGAGGCCTTGAAGGCGGCCGACTCGTCGATCGCCGGCGCCGAGCAGGACCTCGCCGCGGCGCGCGCCCGCCTGCTCGAAATCGAGGCTCCGGCCTCCTCCGACGGCGCCGCGCCGCGGGCGGTGCTCTCGCCGGTCGACGGCGTGGTGCTGCGCCGCCTGCGCGAGAGCGAGGCGGTGGTGCCGGTGGGCGAGCCGCTGGTCGAGATCGGCAATCCGGACCAGCTCGAAATCGTCTCCGACCTGCTCTCGACCGACGCCGTCAAGGTGCGCGCCGGCAACCCGGTCGTCATCGAGCAATGGGGCGGCGGCGAGCCCCTGAACGGCACCGTCCGCCGCGTCGAGCCCTACGGCTTCACCAAGTTCTCGGCCCTCGGCGTCGAGGAGCAGCGGGTCAACGTGATCGTCGACTTCGACGACCCGCGCGAGGCCTGGA
>DASWIG010000001.1:0-2174 GCA_036397835.1 Thermoanaerobaculia bacterium | reverse complement strand
GCCTGGTTGAGCACCGCCAGGGTCAGCGGCTGGCCGGCACCGGGGACGATCTCCACGTCCACGGGACGGAACGGCACCCACCCGGACGACGGGCACGGGTCGCTCACCGGCAGGTTGGTGTAGTCGCGCAAGGCCGCGCTGGCCAGCGCCGGAGAGTCGAGATCCTCGTCGTAGACCTTTGCCAGGGCCACCGCCATGAGGCCATAGCCGTCGATGGTCACGTAGGCCACCGAGCCGCGATTCTCCCGCAGCTCCAGCGCCTCGCCGGCACCGGCGGTCATAGAGATCGAAAAGCTGCCGCCCGTCGTCGCGTCGACGCGGGACCAGGTGCCCCGCGTCAGGTTGTGAAGCGTCACGGGTTGGCCCGGTGTCCCACTGGTGCCGGATACCGTCAGCGTCACCTCCTGGTGAGCCGGCGGCTGGGCAGGGCTCAGGACGAGGTCGGCGGGCGCCGCCTCGCCCCAGCGCCAGCTCCGCACCGCGTCGTTCGGCAACACGGCCACTCGCCGCGGCAGACCGTCCGGGAGCTGCGTGTTGGTTCCGCCGACCTGGTCCGTCAGGAGCGTGGAGCCGCGGATCGCGGCTTGCAGCAAGGCGTCGTTCGTCGGATCGGCAGCGATCGCGGCCACGTCGATCGCCAGCGGATCGAGGATCTTGAGCTGGCCGAAGCCGGTCGTCCCGCCGCCGACGAAGGTCACGCGGCCGTGCGGGTCTACGGCGACGCCGCGCACCGGGTCGGCGAGCGCCAACGGTAAGGCGCCGCCGTTGGGCAGGTAGTTCTTCAGGTTGTCGGGATCGCCGGCATCGAGCACCACCAGGCCCTGGCTGTCCGCCGCCACGAAGAGCAGATTGCCCAGCCGCGCCGAATCGCGCGCCGCGCCGGTGGCGATGCCGCCGCTGACGCTGCCGCCCACCACCTCGAAGGGCACCTCCAGCGTCTTCGACCAGGCGTTGCCGACTTGGTCCGCCAGCGCCGGCGTCAATCGCAGCGTGTAGCTGCGCCCCGAGAGCCAACCCGCCGCCGGCCGCAGGCGCACCCGCGAGCCCACGCCCAACGGCTTCACCTCCACCGGCACCGTCCTGGTCCCTTCCTTGACCTCGATGCCCACCGGCGGGATGGCGAGCGCCTCGTTGAAGGCGATCTCCAAGGCGACTCCCGAGGACACCCGCGCTCCGATCGCCAGCACGTAACGGTTCCCGGCGTTGGCCGGCGTCGTCACGGTGAACGACCCGTCCGCGGCCGCGGTCGCCGAGACCGACGCCGCGTCGTCCAGGCCCAGCAGACGGATCGCCGCGCCCTGCTGCGTCGCGCCGGCCGCGCCCGTGATCGTCAGCGCGCCGCCCGCCACGCCGCGCGTGATCCGCGCCGCCACCTCGGCAGGGAGGCTCTCTTCTGCCCCCACGACGTAGAAGCGCAGCGGCGAGCCGCCCGTGGGGTACGGCGCCAGGATGTCGCCGTAGGCGTCCTGCGGCAGGACCTCGAGCGCTCCCGCCGGCGCCGGCAAGGTGTCGGCAAACGACGTGAAGCCCGTCGTCAGGTCCACGAGCTCGAGCGCGTAGGGCGCTCCCGCCCGGATCGGCAGCAGCACCGCGCCGGGAAGGATCCGCGCCACCGCCGCCGACACCTGGGTGACGAAGCCTTCCCAGGAGCTGAAGAACGCCACGTCCGCCGCGAAGTAAGGCGCCGCCACGAAGCTCATCGGCACCAGCGGCTCGACCAGTTGGTACTCGCCGGCGAAGAGCGCCCCGGTCACGTAGTCCCCGGCCGAGCCGGTCTTGAGCCCCTTGGCGTCGACTGAAGGCGCCGTCAAGGCGCCCCCGCCCGGCGGCGCCGGCTCGTTGGTGTAGGCGCCGGCTTCCCAGCGCAGCAGGTCGTGGATCATCCACCCGCCGCGGCCGAGGACCTCGACGATGCGGTTCAGCAGGTACGGGCCCGCGGTCGACGGAGCCGGCCCCGGCAGGCGCAGGCCGAGCGGCTTCTGCGCCTCGGCGCCGCCGAAGTCCAGCGCCAGCGCCGCCAGCGGCGCCAGATCTTCGGGCATCTCGATCGACGGCTCCGCCGCCGGTCGAAGCTGCGCCCGCACCCGCGCCAGGGCGGTGAAGGTCCCCTCTTCCACCGTCACCGCCACGCCTTCGACGGTGACGAAGCTCGTACCCTCGGGACCGGCCCACGC